>NZ_VFQC01000001.1:3545397-3867954 GCF_006717075.1 Haloactinospora alba | reverse complement strand
CGGCCTGCTGGACCTGCTCCACCATCCCGGTCACCGCGCCGACGGTGGTCTCCACGCTGTCCTTGAACCCGACCACGGTGGAGACGGTCTCGGCGATGGCCGGGTTGGACTGCCGGAAGGACTGGACCATCGTGTCGACCTGGTCGATGACCAGGTCGGCGAACCCGGACCCGATGTCCCGGGCGGCCTGGTCCACCGCCTGAGAGACCGATCGTTGCAGGTTCTGGACGAGCCCGGACACGGCCTGCTGGGCCTGCCCGGTCAGGGCGGCGACCTCACTCACGTTCTGGCTCCGCTCTCGTGTTGCCGGTCGGTGGGTTCGGGGCGCCGAAGAACGCCCGCAGGTCCTGTGCGGTGGCTTCCGGTCGGCTCCGCGCGCGCCGCGGCGCGGCGCCCGGTTCCGGACGCGGCACGGGATCGGGCCGGGGCGGGGGTTTCTGTTTGCGGCCGCTGTTGGCGGAGACGAACAGCCAGTTGGCCGTGGCGAGGTGGTCGGCGGCCAGGGCGAGGAGATGCTCCCCGACCCCCCACTCGGCGGCGTCGCCGTGCACCGCGCGGGCCAACGCGCTGTCCCGGGGCAGGTGGCGCAGCAGGACCCGCAGACGTCGTGCGCTGACCGTTCCCCGGTAGTAGTCGAGGAGGTCCACGCCGTAGTGGCGCAGCAGGTCGGCCTCGATCTCCTCGGCGTGCTCGCTCAGGAGCGCGTCGAGGGCGTGCCTTCCCCCAGGCTCATCCCCGTCTCCTTGCCGTAGGCCTCCAGGATCGCCTGGATGTCCTGCACGCTGACCTCGTGTTTGCTGAACGCCTCGAACTGCTGTTCCCCCATGAGGACCTGGAGCAGTCCGTCGAGGTCGGAGGGGTCCAGGGCGGCGAGCTTCCCGGCGGCGCTGCGGGGGAGCTCGGAGGGCAGGGAGAAGACCTCCCCGTCCAGCTCGAACTCCCAGGCGTGGCCCAGCGCCTCCAGCCGTTGGGCGCGGGCGGCGTTCACGTTGAACCTGGCCATGCTGTACTCCCGGATGAGGTCTTCGTGCGGGGGCTACCGGTGCTGGGGGCTCAGCCCGTCTCGGCGCTGTCGCTGGGGTCGTGGGTGAGCCACACGGCCATGGGGCTGTCGGGGTCGCCCAGCGGGGCCAGGGCCTGGAACGTCAACCCGAGCTGTACCGCGGCCGAACGGGTGATCTGGACGTCCTCGCTCTCGGTGACGATTCCGCGGGGGACGACGAAGCGGGAGGTGACGTCGCCGTCGGTGAACTCCACGAGCAGCGCCCGCTCGTCGGGCTGGGGGTTTCCCCGCAGTTCGGCGCGTGTCACCGGGCCGTCCTTGGTGGCCTCCCGGTCCCCGAAGAAGAAGGAGAGGGTGTGCTGGTTGATCTGCAGCAGCGCGAAGGTGAGGGTGAACTCCCGCTCGCTGTAGGCGAGCCGGACGGGGGCGGTGTGCTGCCAGGAGGCGACGGGTTCCAGTGAGTCGGACTTCGTGAAGGTGACCCCCTCCTCGTTGGTGAATCCGAGGTCCTGCCAGGTGCCCTCGGGAAGGGGGTCAGTGGCTCCGGGAATGTCGGTGCCGGGTTCCGCCACGAGAACACGCCCGGTCCCACCGACGCGGACCTCGTTCGCATTGAGAGTCATATGTTGCTCCCGTTTTCACTGTGAATGGAATGCTTTTCTGCTTTCCCGGGATTTCGGATCGGCGTCCGGACCTGGGCTGACGGTGATTCGCTGCCGGAGGGTGTAGCGGGGAGTGCCAGGGTGGTCCTCGTCGGGTTCCAGGGCGGGCCCCTGTTCCTCGGCCACGTCGTGCACCCGTGCTCCCGGGCGGGTGGAGCCGACCAGGGTTCCGAGGAGGGCGCGGACGACGCGGGCGTTGCGGTGCGCCTCCGTACGGCCGTTGGCATGGCTGGCGACGCGCACGAGGGCGGTGTCCAGGCGTTGGTAGTGCGTGAAGGAACCGCCGGTGCGGGTGACGATCAGCACGGGGCGGTCCGGGGGCCACGGTTGGGCGGGTTCCACACCGACGTCCACCCCCTCGAGTTCCGGGCGCTGGGACAGGAATTCGACGAGGAGTGCCTCGACGTCCGGGAAAACGGGCGGAGGGTCGGGTTGGGGAGTTGTCACCGGAGCTCTTTCCTGTTTTCCGCTGATCGCGGCCGTCGGAACCGGAAAGTGGGGAGTGGGATGACGTCGCCTGTTCCGGGAATGTTTCTCGGCCCGGTGGAACGCAATCTACCTCCTCGAGTTTTTCCTCGCTACTGGTTGGGGAAAAGTGGCCGAATTCGGCCACTTTTCCCCAACCAGTAGCGGGTCCCCGGGTGTGGAGCGGTGGTGGTCACCGGCTCACGCGCCCGTGCCCCGGCTCTCGGGGCGGGGAGTCGCTGGGGATGGTTCCGCTCGGGGGAGGCATCCGTTATGATAATGAAAACCGTTTTTATATGAATGATGGAGCTGTCCCGCATGAGTCAGACAGGACCGCTGCCCGTGGTGCTCGTCACCGGGCTGCACGCCCGCTCCCGCAGGCACGTCGTCGACGAGCTGCTGCTGGCCCTGCCCGGGTCGGTGGCCGTCCGCCACGACATCCGCGGCAGCACCGGCCGGAACGTGCGCCGTGTGCTCCGCGACCGCTGGGGAGAACGCGAACGCACCCCTGTCGGGGAGGCGGGCTCCTGCTTCTCCTGCGCGCTGCTCCGGGACCTCGTGCCGCTGCTCCTGGACATCGCCGAACGCGGCGAGGACCGGTTGTGCGTGGTGGAGACCCACGGTGCCGTGGAACCGCAGACGGTGGCCGAAGCCCTCACCCTGGCCCGCAGCGAGGGCCGCCCGATCGCGGAGCGGCTGCGGCTGGCGGCGGTGGTGGGTGCCGTGCACACCGGTAGCCTCCTCACCGACCTGGCCACCACCGACACCCTCGCCGACCGCGGACTGGGCACCGCCGGGGACCGGCGCACGGTCGCCGAGGCGCTCGCCCACCAGCTGGAGTACCCCACCGTCCTCGCCCCGCACGGAACGTCTAGCGGGACCGCCCCCTACGAGCAGTGCGCGGCGCTGCTGTCCCAGCTCAATCCCGCGGCCCTGGTCGTGGAACCCGACGGGGCCGAACTGGCGGGACTGGCCGACGGCACGTTCGACCCGCTGGCCGCGCGGGCGCGCGTGGACCCGGTCACGGCACAGCCGCCCACCGGCCTGGAACGGGCGCGGGTACGCACCGTCACCTGGCACCGCGCCCTTCCCCTGCACCCGGGGCGGCTGCACGCCGCCCTCGACGAGCTCGTCGCCACGACCCTGCGCAGCCGGGGGCGCTTCTGGTTGGCCAGCCGCCCGGACACCCTGCTCGTGTGGGACGCGGCCGGGGCGTCGTTGGCGGTGGAGTCCGCCGGTCCCTGGGCGGCCGCTCTGCCGGGCGCGGCGTGGGAGTTGCTGGGGGAGCACCGGAAGGCGAGTGCCGGGCTCGACTGGACCCCCGCCGCGGGTGATCGGTGCCAGTGCTTGTCGTTCACCGGACTGGACCTGGACGCCGACCGGCTGCTGCGGGTTCTCGACGGGTGTCTGCTCACCGAGGAGGAGCGGGCCGACATGTCGCGCTTCATCCCCGAGGACGACCCGTTCGCCGCCGTGCTGGACACCGCCGCGTGACCGGTCCACACCCCGTGGACGCCGCGGCGGGGTCCGGGGTGCCAGCCGGGGACACGGGCCGGCCCCCCGGAGTCACACGCCGGAGACGCGCGGCAGGAGGGGGCTAGTGCCCCTACCGCCCCTCTCCGGGATCCGCAGCGTCGTCCTCGACACGCAGCGCGCGGCTCGGACACAGCTCGACCGCCTCGCGGGCGTCCTCCTCGCGGCCCGCAGGAACACGGTCGGCGAGCACGACCACGCGCCCGTCTTCCTCCTCCTGGTCGAACAGGTCGGCGGCGGTGTCCACGCACCGGCCCGCCGAACAACACCTCTCGCGGTCGGCCACGACGCGCATCGCTGTCACCACGTCACCGGCAGGCTCTGGGGTCCCATGATCAGGGACCAGTTCTTCATCGTGATCTCGTCCAGCGGAACCGCCGGCGCGAGGTTCTCGAAGGTGTGCAGCAGCCCGGTCACCGCGATCTGCAGTTCGAGCCGGGCCAGGGCCTGGCCCAGGCACTGGTGGACCCCGAACCCGAACGCGACGTGCGTGCGCGCGTCGCGCTGGAAGTCGAACTCCTCGGGCCTGTCGTACCACGCCGGATCGTGGTTGGCCCCGTTGAGACCCAGCACGACTCCCTCACCCGCTCGGATCGTGACCCCGCCGACCTGTGCATCGGCGACGGCGACCCGGGTCAGCGCGCTGCGGACGATGGACGCGCGCCGGAGCGACTCCTCCACGGCGGGCCGGACGAGCGAGGGGTCGCCCCTCAGCTGACGCATGCGCTGCGGCTCGTTGAACAGCAGCAGCATCATCATGCCGATCATGTTCGCGGTGGTCTCGTGTCCCGCCGTGAGCATCAGGCGCGCCATGGCGACGACGTCGGCGTCGTCCATGCCCACGGCGTCGCGTTGCCGCCCGATGTGGCTGAGCATGTCGTCCCCGGGGTGTTCCCGTTTGGCAGTGGCGAGCCGGTGCAGGTACTCGCCGATCTCGCGGTAGGAGTCGGCGGCGTCCGCCGGGTAGCTCTCCAGGGAGACGACGTTGCGGGTGTGGTGCTGGAACGTGTCGCGGTCGTCGTAGGGGACGCCGAGAAGGATGCAGATCACCTGCGACGGCAGCGGCAGCGCGAACGCCTCGACGAGGTCGGTGGGGGGACCGTCGCTGCGCATGCGGTCCAGGAGGTCCTGGGACGCCCGGGTGATGGCGGGCCGCATCGCCTCGATGCGGCGGACCGTGAAGGAGGGGGTGAGCACACGGCGCAGCACGTCGTGCCGGGGCGGGTCCATACGCAGGAACGAGAGTCCCCCGGGAGGGTTGGGGATATTGAACAGGAAGGGGAACCCGGGTTTCTGGTCGTCGGCGGAGAACCGGTCGTCCGACAGGACGGTGCGCACGTCGTCGTGGGAGCGGACCAGCCAGCCGACGGTGTTGGGGAGCTCGACGCGGACCGGCGGGCCCGGTTCGGAGGAGAGGTTGTCGAGGGTCGCGATCACGCGGGAGAGGTCGTCGATAGGCACGATGGCGGTTCCTGACCGTGATCCGGGGGGCGTGGGGATCGGGTGCATGCCATTCTCTCGATCCGGTATACCCCCGCGGAGACGTCTGACACTTTTCTTTTGGTTTCGTGTCGTGTGTCAGAATGTTTTTCTTATTTCTTTTGTTGCGGGAGGGTTTTCGGAGTTTTCGGGGCACTCGTGTGGCGCGGGCGCAGGGATGATGTCCCGTACCTGTGGAAACGGGATGGGATGCGTGGTTTCCACCGCGGGGGCGGGAATTCCCGGAGAGGCCCTCTCCTCTGCGGCTGCCGCGCGGTGTTTTCCCGGCCACCGGGGGAGATGCGGTGCCGGATCGTGGGGAACGTTGCCCGCCGAACCGGCGCACGGCAGCGGAGCGGTCCGGTAGGCGAACGCTGTTCCCGCCGGGAGCGTGCCGGGAACCGGGGGCCGGCACGCTCGGGGCGGGACGTCCGGTCCGGGGGTCGTGTTCGGACCGGACGTCTGTCGTGGTCTCAGGGCTTGCGGGCGACGCCGGCGCGACTGTTGGACTCGCGGGCGGTGCCGACGTCCACGGGGTCGGGCCGCCATTGGGAGCACTGCACGTGTCCCGGCTCCACGAACTCCAGTCCGGCGAAGAACGTCCGCAGGTGTTCGGGGCTGCGGAGGTTGTAGGGCAGGGTGGCGGCCTCGTTGTAACGTTCCTGGGCCTGGACGAAGTCCTCGTCGGTGTTGGTGGCGTCGTAGTGCACCAGGTAGCTGCCGGAGGGCAGGCCCTCGAGCAGCCGCCCGACGATACCGGGGGCCTCGTCGTCGGGAATGTGGCCGAGCACGCCCATCAGCATCAACCCGACGGGTTGGGTGAGGTCCAGCGTCTGGCGCGCGTTCTTCAACACGGTGTCGGGATCGCGCAGGTCGGCGTGCAGGTAGTCGGTCGCGCCCTGCTCGCTCCCGATGAGCAGCGCCCGGGCGTGGGCCAGTACCAGCGGGTCGTTGTCGACATAGACGATCCGGCACTCGGGAGCGACCGACTGCGCGACCTCGTGCGTGTTGTGATGGGTCGGCATCCCGGTACCGACGTCCAGGAACTGCCGGATGCCGGCCTCGCGCGTGAGGTAGGTGACGGCGCGCTGCAGGAACGCCCGCGCTGCCCGGGCGAAATCCACGATCTCGGGGAACGTCTCGTAGTAGGAGTCCCCGGCCTGCCGGTCGACCGGGTAATTGTCCTTTCCGCCGAGCCAGTAGTTCCAGATCCGTGCCGAGTGCGGGACGCTCGTGTCGATCGACTGGTCCTGGCCCGCGTTTTGGCTGGCTGAGGAGGGATTCTCGTTCATGTGGGGGCCTTTCGTGGTTATGTGTGGCTGACGCCACTATGCCACACCACTCTGTACGTGAATGAGTGCTCGCGGTAGGCGAAATTTCCCCCCCGTCCCGCCCCCGCCCGGTAATGGCGAAAACCGTGTTCCGGATATTCACGAACGGGATTTCTGTACCCCGGTAACGCGTCGGGGGCGAATTGTGCGGTGTTCCCGGGAATCCGTTCCTGCGCAGCGGAAACAGCGCACCCGGAGGTGTCGCGGGAGGGTCCCTGCCGCCGAGCGCGGTCGTGCGCGCCCTCGGCGTCCAGTGACCGAAACACGGCACGGAGCCACGGCGCCCCCGGAAGGGCGGGCTCCGCGCCCGGTGCACCGCCCTTCCGGCGCGGAACGCCGGAGCGCCCGAGGTAGTCCACCTCACATCCGACGGCCGCGAGGTATTGACGCGCCTCTCCTCCCGATCGCACACTCTAAAACGAATGCTATTCGTTTCCGCTGGTTAAAGCGCCGGAACGCGTTAACTCCTCCAGGAAGGCACCCCCCTATGGCCTCTTGTCCGGAGCCGGAACCGGGTGACACCCCGCAGTCGCGGTTGAAAACCGACGCCCTCGGTGCCGGAGGGATCACGTTCCTCGTGGTCGCCGCCGCCGCACCGCTCACGATCATGACGGGACTGGCGCCGCTGGCCATCCTCATCGGCGGTATCGGCGCACCAGCCGGGTACCTCGTGGCCGGCGGGGTGCTGGCGGCCTTCTCGGTGGGTTTCCTGAGCATGGCCAAGCACACCGCCGGAACGGGGGCCTTCTACACCTACGTCACCCTCGGTCTGGGGCGCACCGCCGGTATGGCGGCCGGCATCCTCGCCGTCGTCTCCTACAACGCGCTGCAGATCGGGGTGTACGGGCTCCTCGGGGTGCAGTTCCGCGACGCGTTCACCGAGCTGGCCGGCGTCACCCCGCACTGGGCCGTGCCCGCCCTCGGGGCGGTGGTGCTGGTGTGGGCGGTGGGGCGCCGCGGCATCGACCTGGGCGCGCGCTTCGTCGGTGTACTCCTCCTGGCCGAGGTCGCGATCCTCGTTCTGCTCGTCGCCGCGGTCCTCCTGAGCGGCGGCGCCTCCGGGCTGGACTCCGACCCGTTCGCGCCGCGGGCCCTCACCGATCCCGGGATGCTCGCCATCACCGGTTTCTGCTTCGCGGCGTTCATGGGTTTCGAGTCCACCACCCTCTACCGCGACGAGGCGCGCGACCCCGCCCGGAGCATCCCGCGCGCCACCTACACCGCCGTGGCCTTCCTCGCCCTGTTCTACTGCCTGGTGGTGTGGGCGGTCATCCAGGCGTTCGGGGACCGGGCGTCCGAGGTCGCCGCGGACAACCCCGCCGCCATGTTCGTCGTCGCCATCGAACGGTACGTCGGAACGTGGGCCGGCGACGTGCTGTACCTGCTGGTCCTCACCAGCGTGCTGGCCTCCCAGGTGGCCTTCCACAACGCGATCAACCGCTACACCCTCTCGCTCGCCCGGGACGGTCTGCTACCCGCGGCCCTCGCCCGCCCCCACCCCCGCCACGGCTCTCCCGCGGCGGCGGGAACGGTGCAGAGCCTCCTCGCGGCCGTGGTCGTCCTCGCGTTCGCCGTCACGGGAGCGGACCCCTACCTGCGGCTGTTGCTGCTGGTCAACACCCCGGGCGTGATCGGGGTGCTCGTGCTTCTCGTGGTGACCTCACTGGCCGTCATCGCCTACCTCGGCCGGAGCCGGCTTCCCGGAACCCGCCTCGGGACGGTCTCCGCGGCGGTCACCACCGTGCTGCTGGCCGCCGCCGTCACCGGGCTGGTCGCCAACCTCCACGCCCTGACCGGAGCGGGAGCCGCCACGAACGCGGCACTCGCCGCCGTCGTCCCCGCGGTGCTGGTGGCCGCCGCCGTGGCGGCCCGCGTC
Source organism: Haloactinospora alba (assembly GCF_006717075.1). Lineage (NCBI taxonomy): Bacteria > Bacillati > Actinomycetota > Actinomycetes > Streptosporangiales > Nocardiopsidaceae > Haloactinospora > Haloactinospora alba. The sequence goes on along the minus strand of NZ_VFQC01000001.1, from coordinate 3,859,605 downwards.
CTTCGCGCGCGCCGTCCCGACGTGTACGCGCGCGTCGGAGGCGGAACCGCCACCGACGCCCCCGCACCGCCCGCAGCGGAAAACGCCGAACCGAACCCCACGTCACGACCGGGAGAGCCCCATGCTGACTGACCGCACCCCTGACCTGGTCCTCGTCGCCGAGCGGATCCACACCCTGGAACCGTCCGAGACCGGAGCCAGAGCCCTCGCCGTGCGCGACGGCCGTATCGCTGCCGTCGGTGACGAGCGCGACGTCCGCCACTGGCGCGGCCCGGGAACCGAGGTGCTCGACCTGGGGCCGGCGGTCCTCACCCCGGGGCTGGTCGACGGGCACATGCACCCCGTCAAGGGGCTGGACCTGACAGCCGGCGTGGACCTGTCGCACGTGACCACGCTCGACCAGCTCGTCGCCGAGCTGCGGGAACACGGCCGCGGCCGGGAACGCGGCGCGTGGGTACAGGGGTGGGGGCTGGACCCGAACGCCTTCGGCGGGCACCCCCTCACCCACGCACCGCTGGTGCGGGCACTCGGGGAGGACACCCCGGCGCTCGTGACGATGTTCGACGGCCACTCCGCCCTGGCGAGCCCCAGAGCGCTGGAACTGGCGGGCGTCGACGGCCCCCGGCGTTTCGCCCAGCGGGCCGAGGTGGTGTGCGACGACGACGGACGCCCCACCGGGCACCTGCTGGAACTGCCCGCCTACGAGCTCGTGCAGCGGGTTCTGCCGCCGGAGCTGCCCTCCACCCGCCGCTCCCGGCTGTCGGCGATCCTGGAACGGATGGCGGCCAGCGGCCTCACCGCCGGGAACGTCATGGACTTCGACGGGGACAGCGGCGAGCTGGTGTCCGCCTTGGAGGAGGAGGGCGAGCTGCCGCTGCGTCTGCGGTTCGCGCCGATGTGCATGCCGGGAGCGGACGCCGCCGACCTGGACCGCATCGTCGAACAGCAGCGGCTCCGCGGCCGCCGCTGGAGCGTGGACGGGGTGAAGTTCATGATCGACGGCACGGTCGACGGCGGGACCGCCTGGCTCGACGAACCCGACGTCCACGGCGAGTCGACCCGCTCCTTCTGGCCCGATCCGGACGAGTACACACGCGCGCTGCGCCACCTGAGCGAGCGGGGCGTACCGACGGCGACCCACGCCATCGGCGACGCCGGTGTGCGCCACGTGCTGGACGCCATAGCCGGGGTCGCCGCCGACCCGCCGCGTGTGCCTCACCGGGTGGAGCACCTGGAGACGCTTCCCTCCGAGCTGGTGCCGCGCTTCCGCGCCCTGGACGTGACCGCCAGCATGCAACCGGCGCACTGCGCGCACTACACGCGCGCCGACCACACCGACAACTGGTCCCACCGCCTGGGACCCCGCCGCGCCGGCCGCGCCTTCCGGTGCCGGGACCTGCGGGACACCGGCGCTCGGCTCGCGCTCGGCTCGGACTGGCCCATCGCCTCCTTCGACCCGCGCGCCACCATGGCCGACGCCCAGCTGCGCCGCCCCGCCCTGGATCCCGAGAGCTCCCCGGTGCGTCCGGAGCAGGCGCTGAGCGCGAGGATGGCCCTGGAGGGCTACACCATCCACGCCGCCACCGCCGCCGGAACCGGCGACACCAGCGGCACGATCGCGCCCGGGAAGCGGGCGGACCTCACCGCGTTCACCGTGGACCCGCTGCGCGCCTCCCCGGACGAGCTCGCCCAGGCGCCCATAGCGCTGACCGTCGTCGCGGGGCGGGTGGCCCACCGCGGAGGCGGGAGCGGCCGGTAACGGGTCCGGTTGCCGGGTCTTCGGGTGCCGGCGGGCGGGAACGTGTAACCTCGCCACGGCCGACACCCGAAGACCCGACCACGCACGGTTCGGCCGTCCCGCCGGTGGTCGCCCCCTCCGACGGCAGCGCCGCCGGGACGCGGGCCGGACCGGAAAGGACCCGCTGTGCCGCGACCCTCCCGTCCCCGCCTGTCCCGCGACGGCATCTGCGCGACGGCGCTCGGCCTCGTCGACGAGACCGGCCACTTCACCGTCAACGGGGTCGCCGCGCGGTTGGGGGTGCGCCCCTCGTCGATCTACAACCACGTCTCGGGGCGGGAGGAGATCGTCGAGGGCCTCCGGGGGATGCTGGTCCCACCGCGCTCCGCTCTCCCCTCCGAGGAGGTGCCGTGGGAGGAGGCGGTGGCGGAGTGGGCCCGCCAGTACCGGAACGCCCTCTCCGAGCACCCCCGGGTGATCCCGGTCCTGGTCTCCCAGACCGTGACCGATCCGGCGACCATCGCGCTGTACGAGAGAGTGGCCCGCGTCCTGGAACGGGCCGGCTTCGCCGGGGAGGAGCTGGTGACCGCCGTGACGGTCCTGGACAGCTTCATCCTCGGCGCGGCGCTGGACGCCACCGCCCCCATCGAGCTCTGGGCCGCCGGAACCCGGGAGGACTCGGCGCTCGCCCGGGCCGCGGCGGCCACGAGCTCCCGTGGGCGCGAGCGGGCGGACAGGACGTTCGAGCGGGGACTGCGCGGGATCATCACGAGCCTGCGGGACGGCCGCGCCGCTGCGGGCGACCCGTGAGCCGCCCCGGCCGGCCCGCCCGGCCGCCCCTCACTCGCCGGGGGTCAGCCGCACCCTCCGCAGCAGCTGGGCGTTGAGCGCCACCACGATCGTGGACAGGCTCATCACGATCGCGCCCACCGCCGGAGGCAGCACGAACCCCACCGGCGCGAGCACCCCCGCGGCCAGCGGCACCGCCACCACGTTGTAGCCGGCGGCCCACGCCAGGTTCTGGCGCATCTTGCGGTACCCGGCCGCGGACAGGGTCCGCACCGAGACCACCCCCCGCGGATCGTCGGAGGCGAGCACCACCCCCGCCGACTCGATGGCGACGTCCGTCCCGGCGCCGATGGCGATCCCGACGTCCGCGCGCGCCAGGGCCGGGGCGTCGTTTACGCCGTCGCCGACCATGGCGACCCGCTGGCCGCGCCGCTGCAGTTCGGCGACGGTGCGGTCCTTCTGGTCGGGCAGCACCTCGGCGAAGACCTCGTCGATACCCAGGCGGGTGGCTACCGTGTCGGCCACGTTGCGGGCGTCGCCGGTGACCATGGCGACCCGCACGCCGCGCTCGTGCAGGGCGCGCACGGCCTCGTGCGACTCCGGGCGGCTCTCGTCGGCCAGCGCCAGCGCTCCCGCGACGTGGCCGTCGGTGAGGACGTGCAGCACGGTGGACCCGTGCTCGCGCCAGTCCCGGGTGCGTTCCGCCAGTGCGGAGGGTTCGGACACGCCGAGCTCCTCGAGCAGCGCCGGTCCGCCGACGTGTACCACCGTCCCGTCGGTCTCGGCGCGCACCCCGCGACCGGTCAGGGAGGTGAAGCCCGAGGCCTGGGGTACCTCACCCCGCTGGCGGGCGGCGTCGAGGATGGCGCGCGCCAGCGGGTGCTCCGAGTCGGCCTCGGCCGCGGCGGCGAGCGCGAGCAGCCGGTCCTCGTCCTGGCCGGCGGTGGCGGCGACATCGGTCAGGCCCGGTGTGCCGGTGGTGAGGGTTCCGGTCTTGTCGAACAGCACGGTTCCGGTCGCGCGCATGCGTTCCAGGGACAGCCGGTCCTTGACCAGGATGCCGTTCCTGGCGGCCATGGTGGTGGAGATCGCGGTCACCAGCGGGATGGCCAGTCCCAGCGCGTGCGGGCAGGCGATCACCAGCACCGTGACGGTGCGCTCCACGGCCAGTGTGGTGCTGCCGAGGGCGGTCCACACGACGGACGTGACGTCGCCGGCGAGCAGGGCGAGCCAGAACAGGGCCGCGGCGGCGCGGTCGGCGAGCGCCTGGGCGCGGGAGCGCGACTGCTGGGCTTCGCTGACGAGGCGCTGGATGCCGGCGAGGGTGGTGTCCTCACCGACCGCCTCCACACGCAGCCGTAGGGAGGAGTCGGTGGCGACGGTGCCGGCGGTGACGTGGTCGCCGCTGCCGCGGTCCACCGTGGCCGACTCGCCGGTGAGCATCGACTCGTCCATGGCGGCCGCGCCGGAGCGGACGGTGGCGTCGGCGGGGACGCGCCCGCCGGAGCGGACGAGGACCGTGTCACCGACCCCCAGGTCGGACACGGACACCTCGGTGACGGTGCCGTCCTCGGCGACGCGTTCGGCGGTGTCGGGGAGGAGTTCGGCGAGGCTCTCCAGCGCCCCGGAAGCCTGGCCGAGAGCGCGCATCTCCACCCAGTGGCCCAGCAGCATGATCGCCACCAGCAGGACGAGCTCCCACCAGAAGTCGAGGTCGGCCGGGGCGTAGCCCAGCGTGCTCAGCATGCTGGCGAGGAAGGCGACCGTGATGGCGAGCGCCACCAGGGTCATCATGCCGGGCAGTCGGGACCGGAGCTCGCTGGCGGCGCCGCTGAGGAACGGCCAGCCGCCGTAGGCGAACACGACGGTGCCCAGGACCGGCGGAACCCAGGCTAGCGGGGAGGGGACGGTGTAGCCCAGCCACCCCGCGACCATGTGGCTGGTGAGCACGACCGGGATGGCCAGGGCCGCCGACCACCAGAACCGCGCGCGGAACATCGCCGCGTGGTCTTCGTGGCCACTGTGGTTTTCGTGGCCGTTGTGATCGCCATGCCCACCGTGGCTGTTGTGTTCCGTGTGGTCGGTGTGGCTGTTGTGGTGCTGGGACGGGTTGGCGTGGGAGTTCACGGCGTTCTCCTTCGCGGGTCTGTTCACCCCCATGTATACCCCCCTAGGGTATATGTCTGTCAATGACCGGGAGGCGTGTCGCGGCGGCTCCGCGGCGCTCCCGCCGTGGGCCGTGCCCGTTGCCGCACGTTCCGCGGGAAATTCCCTCCCTCTCCCTCTTTTCGTAATACGGGTTCGGTCCGGCGTATCGGAACAACGGTGCAGGCGGATTTCCCTTGCGGACGCGGGAAGAAAGAAATTTTGTGTGGCCCGTTCGTCACGTTCGCCCGCTATGTTGGCGGGAGTTTGTCGGGTTACCTCCAGGTACGTTTTTTTCGGTCGCCCGGAAGGTGATCCAGAATTTTTGGCCAGGGTTTCCGAGGGTTCGGCCGGGTAATGTCTGGAGCGGTTGCGGCTGGGGTGGGCGAGAATTCGCGCGGTTCCCCTTCCGGTTTTTGTTTATTTTTGAATGAAACAAAGGAGACCTATGTCTGACGGTTCCGTGGTGGTCCCGGTGGTCCCCGGCCCGGTGCGGTCGGATTCCGCGAAGCGCGAGTCCCGCAACCGGTTTGGGATGCCCACCCACGCGCCGGCTCCGCCGAACGCGGACGGGTAACGGCCCCGGTCGGGTGGGCCGGTGCCGTGCTCCCCACCGGCCCACCCGACCACCCCAGGCGGGAGCCGTGTGACCCCGCACGCGGTTCCCGCGCACGCGGGAGCGCCCGTCCGCAGCCTCCCGGGCGGGCGCGTTCCGCTGTGCACACCCCCGCTCGGGGTGGCCGGTCCCAACCTCCACTGGTCGGCGACCCCCACATGACAGGTGACGACACGCACCGGAGGAGATCCGGTGCCCAGAGTAGCGAAACAATGTTGCGGAGGGCGGATATGACAGCACCGACGTTCGACCACACCACCACGCGCCACACGGGCAAGCACGCCCACTGCATGGCACTGGCCGCCCAGCTCGCCTACAAGGACGAGGACGAGGTCCACCGGCAGACGGGGGAATGGGGCTTCGACGAGGCGCGGTTCTTCCGGGTGGAACACGAGCAGCAGCTCCCGTTGGACGACACCCAGGCCTATGTCGCGGCCAGCGAGGACATGGTCGTGCTCGCCTTCCGCGGGACCGAACCCGCCGAGATCCGCGACTGGCTGTCGGACGCCAACGCGCCGATGGTGCCCGACGAGTCCGGAACGGGGAACGTGCACATGGGGTTCCACCAGGCGTTGGACGCCGTGTTCCCCCGGGTCCTGGACGCGCTCGCGGAGCTGCACACCGACGAGAAGTCGCTGTGGGTCACCGGACACAGCCTGGGCGGGGCACTGGCGATGCTGGCGGCGGCGCGGCTGTGCTTCGACGAACCGGGGATCCTCGCGGACGGGCTGTACACGTTCGGCCAACCGCGCACGTGCGACGCGGCGCTGGCCGACGCGTTCGACGAGGAGTTCCAGGGGCGCAGCTTCCGGTTCGTCAACAACAACGACATCGTCCCCCAGGTGCCGCCGGACCCGCCGTACCGCCACGTGGCCGAACAGCGCTACATCGACTCCCGGGGAAGGGTCCGCGAGGAGGAGACGTCGCTGCTGGGCGGGGTGACCGACAGCGTCCGGGGCCACACCGCCGACCCACTATCCCCGGGCGCGGACGCGCTGCGTGACCACCCGATGGCGCGCTACGTCTCCGCGCTGGAGAACGATGCGGCCTGAGCCGGACTCCGCGCCCGGCAGCCTCCCGGGTGCGGAGCCCGCTGTTCCAGCGGTGCGGGAGAGAACCACGTGTGCGCCGCGCGCCGTACGCGGCTGGCGCTGATCCCGGCGGTTTCCGGGGCGCTCGTCGCAGGCGGCGCTGTTGGCGGAACGCCTGACGGAGCCGGTCGGCATGGGCCAGACTGAGACGCGCCCGAGCGGGCCCCGGCCGGTCGAGAACGGAGGACACGCTTCCCCATGACGCCACAGCAGTTCATCGACGCTGCGCTCCGGTTCCCCGAGTCGGTGGAGACGGAACCGTACGGTCCCGGTGTCCTCGTCTACAAGGTCGCGAACAAGTCCTTCGCCCTCCTGGCCGGCGGCAGCGACGGACGTTCCGCCTGGGCCACCCTCAAGTGCGACCCCGACCTGGCTGTGGAGCTCCGCGAGCAGTACCCCGGCGTGGTCACCCCCGGGTACCACACGAACAAGCGCCACTGGAACACGATCCTGATGGACGGGACGGTTCCCGACCGGGAACTACGGGAGATGCTGGACCACTCGTACCGGCGGGTCGTCGCCGGGCTGCGCAGCGACGACCGGGACCGGCTGCGGGAAGCGCTCGACGGCGGAGGGCCTCCCCTCCCCGAGTCCCGGTAGTGACAGGGGCTCCGCTGAGAGCGCGCCCCGTCAGAGCTCCCCGTGCCGCGCCATCCGGCCCATCGTGTCGGTGAGCAGTTCGCGCAGCGTGGCTTTCGTCTCGTGCGCCTGCGGAGTGTCGACGAAGATCGCGTTGGCGTAGAGGCCGTCGGTGTTGCGGTGGAACCAGTAGCAGATGCCGTTGCTGTGCGAGGCCCATACGTGCGTCTTCGCGTTCCACTCCGGTAGCAGCTCGCCTCCCAGGGCCTTCCGGAAGTCGATGTAGGAGAAGAAGTTCACCGCGTACGGCCACGCGCGGAGATCGGCCAGCTCCGGTGCCAACAGGTGCCACGCCTTGACGAACGGCACCTCGGAGTTGGCGAGCATGTCCCGGAAGGCCTCGTCCGCGTTCTTGATGACCTCCACGAAGTTCTTGTCGGCCGACACCGAGAGCTCGATCGGCACCGTGTTCACGAACCAGCCCATCGAGTACTGCCAGCTGCCCCGGCCGCGTTCGCTGATCGGCACCAACCCGCGGTACACGTCCGGGCCGCCGGCTCTGCGCTGCGCGATGGCGATACCGGCGAGTACGGCCAGGGAGATCCGGCCGCCGGCCACGCGGCAGTGCATGTCCAGCGCCTCGGCCTCCTCGTGGTCCAGCAGCTTGTCGGTCTCGTTGGCGGTGGGGTACAGCGTGTCGGGTTCCACCCCCAGGTCCAGGGGGAAGGCGGGGAAGAACCCGCCGTTGCGTTCCTTGAACCCGCGCCAGTAGTCCAGCCGGGGATCGTCGGCCTCCAGGGCCGCGTACTGGTGGCGCTGCGCTTCCCCGAACTCGACGTAGCTGCCCGCCGGTGGCAGCTCCGGTTCGCGCCCCGCGGCGTAGGCCGTGTAGGCGGCGGTCATGTCGTGCACGACGATCGGTCCGGAGAGGCCGTCGGACACGAGGTGGTCGTAGGCGACGAACACGGTGGTGTAGGTGTCCCGCTGCACGGCGCCCATGACGATCAGCGGCCAGCTGAGCGTGTCGACGCCGTTCACGAAGAACCCGAAGATGTGGTTGCGGAGCTCCTCGCTGGTACCGATGTGGCCGATGTCGCGGTGGTCCACGGCCATCTCGTCGGGTTCCAGCGCGGCGCAGCTGACGTCCCCGGCGAGCTGGCGGAACTCGCAGCGCAGCACCTCGTGCCTGCGCGCGAGGTACAGCAGGGACGACTCCAGCGCGGCGCGGTCGAGCGGGCCGGGCAGATCGAACGTGGCGGCCACCCAGGACGCTATCGGGTCGTTGTCCCGGCGGGAGTCGATCGCCGCGGTGAGGTGCTTGTCCTGGTTGAACGAGGCTCCCCGGTGCTGTTGTGCCGTCCCTGGCTCCGACGCGTCAGCTCTCGTGGACCTCAGCCGCACTTCCAGGACGTGTCCCGGCTCGATGTCCAACTCGCTGACCGGAATTTGCAGCATGTACACCCCGAACGATCAAACATTAATGAGTCATGAAATGGGAAAGTGGTGTGGTTCCACTGTGTCGAGACGGTAGCAGTCTCCTACGGTTCTGACCGGTGCGATTCGGAAATCCTGATTGCGGGAACCGGGGAGCTGGTAACGGAAAGCGGAAAACGCGAGGTGTGCCGGGCCTTTCTGACAAGAGAAACTAATTCATATATTACCCGCAAGAGAAGTATTTGTTCTTTGGTGCGATGTGCCCTTTTTGTTCGTTGCGCGCGGGGGTGCTCAGCCGCGCTCCGGGTTCTCCTGGACGGTGATGCCGAGAGCGGCGGCGAACTCCCGGTAGAGCGAGAGCGCGTCGGCCGGCTCCATGGAGGATCCGGACAGGTCCGTCAATCCCGTGATGCCTTCCAACGCGCATCCGGAGAAGTGGACACGGTTCATGGTGCACTGGCTGAACCGGGAACCGCTGAGGTCGCAGTCCGTGAAGGTGACGTCTCCCAGCTCGGCCGATGTCCAGTCGCTCTCGACCAGTCGGCAGTTGTCGAAGGCCACCCGCTGGAACCGGGAGAACCGCCACTTGCTCAGGTCCATGGAACAGTTGCGGACGTCCACGTCGGTAACCAGGCTCCCCGCGGCGGCCATCCCGGTGGCCCTGCTCTCGTCGATGCGGGACCTCAGCAGGCCGCTGTCGGACAATTCCAGGTTGGACAGGTCGCACTGCTCGACGCGCAGGTCGCCGAACGTGCAGCGTTCCCACTCCGTGCCGCCCGCGCGCACGTAGCGGAGGTCGCAGGTGCCGAGGTCCACGAACGCGTAGGACCCGGCGGTGATGTTGGCGCGCGCGATCCGGAGGTCGCGGCATGTCTTCTCCGACTCCACCCGGAGCCGGTCGGTGTCCGCGCCGTTCAGCGTGACGCCCCTGCGGCGCGGTGGTCTGGGAGGTTTCGGGGCAGTCACCAACGGGCTGCCGCCGTTCGTCCTCCGCCGCGTTCTCGCAGGGGAAGTCCGGGAAGCATGGGGGCAGACAGCGGGGCCTCCTGTCGGTCGGCATCGCGGAAGGACCCAGAGTACCGCGCCCGGCCTCCGGCCGTATTGTGAGAATCGGCTGGTTCGTAATCGTTTTTGTCTTTCTTCTGCGGAGTTGTTATAACCAGTCGGTAATTTCCTTCTGGGGTCGCGGATTCCGCACCCAGGACGACCGGGATGGAGAGCGTGTGCGTTTCAGTATTGTTCTGGGTGCGATGGTGGCCGTGACCGGGGCGGTCCTCTTCCTCGCCTTCCCGGACCTCGAGTTCTACTGGTTCCGGGGAGGTCCGCTCGGCGCGGTCCTGATGATCGCCGGAGCGGCCGAGGCGGGAGAGGGAGCCTGGCGCGTCAGGGGCCGCCTCCGCTCGGGCGAAAGACCGGAGACCGCCGGGGGCGGGGGTAACGAGGCCGACACGGACCGGGGGGCCGGCCGGTCCGAGTAGCTCCCCTCGGAGCTGTCGCGGCACTCCCCGGCAGCGCGGAGCCGGGACAGGTCGTGGCTCACGGCACTCCCCGGTCCTCCAATCCCGCGCACGCGGGGATGGACCTCACCCAGCGGGAATGCAACGAACGGCGCGGCCCCGGCTGGCCAGACCTCTCGGAGACCGGAACCCCAGCATCACGCCTGACACCTACGGTCACCTGTGGCCGGAGCAGATTAGGTGGCGGACCACTGCCGGTTGGCCGGTTCCGGCCACAGGGTGTTGCCTGTTCCGCGCGTGGGGTAGGAGCGTGGACGGATGTCCCCCGAGGTGTGGAGGTTGCCGGATGGGTACCCGTGGCGGTGCGGATGGGTGAACAGACCCCAGCCAACCCGGAACGGTTGGCCGAACTCACCGACGACGAACAATGGAAGCAGGCGCTGCGGGACGTTCCGCGCGAGTGGTTCGTGCCCGGGCGGGCGTGGACCATGCGGGACGGGCTGATCGACCGCAGTACCGACCCGGATACGTGGCACCGGGCGGTGTACTCCGATGACGCGGTCGTGACCCAGATCGACGACGGAAACACGGAACTCACCAACGAGTCCCCGTGGCAACACGTGCACAACTGGACGAGTTCGTGTTCGGCTCCTGATGTCATGCTCGATTTCCTCGACCTGCTCGATCCTTATCCCGGCGATCGGGTGCTGGAGGTCGGCACCGGCACCGGCTGGACGGCCGGGTTATTGTCGGCGCGGCTCGGTGGCGACAACGTCACCTCGGTCGAGGTCGACGAGCGGGTAGCCGACCACGCGCGGGCGAACCTGGAACGGGCGGGATTGTCTCCGCGCCTGGTGGTCGGCGACGGCCAGAAGGGGCACCCGGAGGGCGCCCCGTTCGACCGGGTGCACGTCACCTGCGGGGTACGCGAGGTCCCGTATGCGTGGGTGGAGCAGACGCGTCCCGGCGGAGTCATCGTGCTGCCGTGGATGCCGATGCCGGGCGGAGACGGGCACAAGGCCACACTCGTCGTCACCGGCGACGAGGCGACAGGCCGGTTCCGCGGCGGGGCTGCCTACATGCTGCTGCGCTCCCAGCGACCGGCCTACCCCCCGATCGACGGAACCCAGCGCGCGTCTCGGGGACGCGTGGACCCTCGGCGTGTCGCCCGGGGCGGACGCGGACTCGACGTCGCGCTTGCCGGCCTGCTCCCGGAGGTGTCCGTGAACGGGTTCGACTTCGACGACGGGTCGCACCGTATGGTCCTAAGGCACGTTCCCAGCGACTCCCATGCTCTCGTGGTGCGTCCACCCGAAGGCGGCAGCGCTGAGGTGGAGCAGTGCGGGCCGCGTGATCTGTGGAACGAGCTGGAAGCGGCCTACCTGACGTGGGTGGCGTGGGGAGAGCCGGGCCGGGACCGGTTCGGACTCACCGTCGATGTCATGGGACAACACGTGTGGCTGGATTCCCCCGAGAACCGGATAGCGGAGGTGGAGTAATGGCCAAACACCGGGACGCGCCGCAGAAGTGCTCCATGTGCGGCGGCGCCGGGAAGATCAGGTCGTCAACAGGTGATGGGCAACGGGACAAGCCCGATACCTCCTCGCAGGAGATCACCTGCCCTGGCTGTGCTGGTTCCGGCACCCAGCCGTAGCCCCGACACAACAACCCTCCGGCCGCAACCGGAGGGCTGACGTGTTCATCCCGTGATCGGGGGCCGCCACGGGGCAAGGATTACAGGCGGCCGGACCGGACCCCCTCGAGGAACGCCTTCCACTCCGTGGCGGAGAACGACAGGTGACCGGCGTCCCGGTTCTGTGTGTCGCGGACTGCGGTCACCGGCCCCTCGGCGACCTCGACGCAGTTCTCTTGCGTTGCGGAGCTGTAAGAACTCTTGTGGAAGGCCAGATGGGAAGTATCGAACATGATCAGGTCCTCTTTAGGTCAGAGAGTCCAGCACTCCCTGGATAAAGTCACGTGAGTCATCCACGGAGAGTGCCGCTGATTGGGCGTAGTCATACAGCAACTCGTGTTGCGTTATGTCGTCTTCCTCCTCCAAGAACAACGTGTTCAGGCCGCTGCTCTCCAGGTAGACCACGCTCGGGTCGTCTGCAAAGTCCAGGATGGTGAAACCGCCGGGCATGACTGCATGCGGCCCTAGCTGGTTCGGGAGTACCTGGATACGCAGACTTGGCCGTTGAACGTCCAACAGGTGCTGCAGCTGGTCTGCGAGGTCAGGCGTAACCTTCAACAGCGCTGCTTCGTCGACGACCGCCCAAAACTTCGGAGCATCCGGCCGGGCGAGGATCTGCTTACGCAACATCCGAGCTTCGACGCGGCGAACGATGGTGTCCTCATCGGTGACGCCGTGACCACGAATGACAGCACGAGCATAAGACTCAGTCTGCAGCAGCCCTGGAATCAACAAGGTCTCCACGGTGCGGATGGTCGTCGCCTCAGTCTCCAGGCCGACATATGCGCCGCTGCCGAGAACATCCTTGTAGCCGACCCACCACCCCTTCTGGCGAGACTGCCGAGCCAGGGCCATGTACGCCTCTCGCACCTCAGGGTCAGTGACCTCGTAGACGTCGAGTAGCTTTGCTATGTCCTCAGGATCAGGCAGCACCCACTCGTTGCGTTCCATGCGCGTGAGCTTGCCGCGCGAGAACCCTGCTTTCTTCGTGGCTTGATCCGAGGTCAGGTTCGCCGATTCGCGCAACTCACGGAGCTTCCTCGCCAGGCGCCTACGTCTGACAGTCGGGCTGCCAACGACCACGTCGTCACTCCCTGGGTTGGATGCCTGGACACGCTCTAATCCTACGCGGGACGACGCTGAATCAGACATTTTGCGCACCTCTTAACTATTAGTTAGCAGCTTCAGCAACATCTTTCAGTCAGTACTAGGTTTAGCATTGCAAATTTTTTTGAGATGCGTAACGATGGTCCTGTTCGATGTTCCCGCCGACTTCCCGGCCGAACTGGCCTCCAGGGAGGTCTGATGAGTTGCTTGTCCTGATGACCGCGCTGGCGTTGCTGGCCCCAGTGCCGCCGCCACGTCAGAAAAAGACCTCCGCGAGAGCCCGAACTCTCCGGAGGTGTGGCCACCGACTGAACGGAGTCGATGACATGCCCCAGTTTATCCGCACCTTCGCGTACCTATGGACGCTGCTTTTGATGCTGACCGTCGCCCTGGTTGCGCCCGTCCGCCGACCAGGGCGTCACGCCCCCACTGCCCCATGCGTGTCCCCGCCCCCGCTGTCTCAGCGCCGTACCACGGCGCGTCGGTTCACCGTGCCCTCGCCACGCTTGCCAGAACCGGTCGGCGGGACGTTTCCCGACCCCGAGTGGATCGACCCTGAGGAGCACAGCCCTGTGCGGCCCTATGTGACCGAGCTTGAGCGCCTCCGCCAGGAGCGAGAGTACGAGGCCGGGTGGTGCCCAGCCTGTGGCTCTACCACCACACCCGAACCCGCCCCGCCGACGTATGGGGATGGGTTGGACGATGTCCGCGAGGCACTGTCTCCGCTGGTGCGCCGGTGGCTGTCCCAGCGCGAGGAGAAGAGCACGGTGGGGGTGGCCTGGTGAGTATCCCCGAGATCTGGTCCTCTCCGTTGCGTCCGGGTGATGTGGCCGAGGTGTTCGGTGTGACCACCTCCACGGTCAACGCCTGGGTGCGCGAGGGCCGCTTGTCTCCGGTCCTGGTCACTCCGGGTGGGCACCGCCGGTTCGCGCCCGGCCAGGTCCAGGACCTTATGGCCGCCATGAACCATCAGGAGGAGGGGGGTGACCAGCCGTGAACCTCACCCCGCAGGAACGCCGAGAACTGCTCGACCTGGTGGAGCAGCTCGCCCAGGCCATGGACGGCAACGCCCTGTGGCCCGGCCAGTTGCGCGACATCCTGCAGGAACTGCACGCCCGCGTGGTTGCCTGGCTCGGCGACGAGGAGATGGTTTCCCACCAGCATAGCGCTGGGGGAGGTGGTGGCCCGTGCGAGGAGTAGACACCGGATGGGAACCCGGCATGTGGGTGCGGCTGTCCGGAGAACCCGACGGCCTCACCCCGTGGGATGTCGTCACACAGCAGGATGACGGGATGCTGCGGCTGGCACCCCGCGAAACGGCCGGCGACGCCCACACGGTCACCGTCCACCCAGAGGAGGTGGAGCGGCTCTCCAATGGGGATCTGTCGTATCTGCAGTGCCGCTGGCCCGTGGGACTGCGGGTGCGGCTGCACGCGGCCGGTTCCACCGTGCACGTGGTCACCGGCCACACACCCCAGCCCGGAACGGACGCTGGCGAGGTGCTCGTACGGCCCCTCAGTGGTGGGCTGGTGCGGCACGCCAACCCGCGCACCCTGACCGACTGGATCCCGACCGAACTGCGCGAGTAGACCCACGTGGACGCGCGCCTTTTCTCGACCGGGCGCGCAGGTGGGGGTGTGCGTGGGTGGCGGCGCACACCTCCTTCCCCCGGGTGCTGCCAATCTCCCAGCGCCCGGGGGTCACTCCGCCCCCGGGCGTCCTTCCCTCTCACGCTGCGTCCGGGGGTAGCCGGATTTCCGTGTTCCCATAGGGGGCGTGCACACAGCAGCGGAACGGTACGGTCAGATCCTGACCGCATTCGCCGAAGCACCGGCCATGTTGAATCACAAGAGAATAACGCCGCGTATTGTCGCAGGTGGCGAAGAGTGAGCCCCACGCACGTGGGGATGGACCGAAGCTCTGATGAGTCTACCCATGCATGCTGGCGTGAGCCCCACGCACGCGGGGAGGGGGCCGCGGGGAAGGTCGGTGACAGGTGGTCCTTGGCCCACACCCGCATGGCCGTCATCGAGCGGTACACACACGTGACCTTCTGCTGGCCGAGGGGTGCCGTGAACCGGGAGAGACGGGACCGCTGAACTGGTCCTACGGAGGGCGATAGGACCCTGTGGGCCGCGGGCCGCGACCCGAACCCAAAGAAAAAACCGGGGTCCGACGCTGTGCGTCGGACCCCGGGCGGCTTACGGAGGATGAGGGATTCGAACCCTCGAAGGAGTTGCCCCCTAACCGCATTAGCAGTTATAAAACGGACATCTCACTTTGTCTCATCCGATCTCAGGCATGCGTCTCCATCTGGGGTTTCTCGTCTCATGATCCGGAGTGAGATGCCATTGATCCCCGGTGCAACTGCTACCGCTCCAGAAACCGAAAGGGCTGCTCCACACCAGGGAGCGGTCCTTCTGCACGCGGGAACAGATCATTCTCGCCGAGCGCCGTCCGGCCAGACGACGTCGACCGGGACGCCCCGGCCGCGGGCGGCCTCGACCGCGTCTCCGGTTCCGCCCTTGCCGCCGGAAGGCTGGCCGTCCCAGACGGCAACGAGCCGGTCGATCCCGCCCAGGATCGCCTCGTTCGCGTCCTCGTAGGCTTCTCGCCCCGCTGTCTTGTGCGGCATGTAGCGGACCAGCGTCGAGCGCATCAGGAGATCGTCGAACTGGTCGAGGTTGTACGGCTTCACCTTCGCCTCGCGGTAGTCGACCGAGGGAAGCACGACTTCGAGTTTCCCGCCGGTCTCCAGAACGGCCTCGGCGAAGATCTGGTCGGCTCCACGGGCAAGGCAGGAGAGGCCGATCAGGTCGCCGTCGCTGTACGGTGCGAGCACCTCGGTCAGGGCCTTACGCACGAGAGGGACGCTGTCGGCCGAGAGGCTGGAGTGACCGGTGATCCCGATCCGTGTCATGCCATCTCCTTCGAGGTCGAGGGTTCGACCAGCAGGGTATTCGACAGCTCCTCGCGGGCCTCGGCCACAGCGGACTCACGGTGGAAGGCGGCGGCTTCGCGATGCCAGTCGTGCAGGCGCCGGCGTACCCGCCCCGATCCGAGGTCACGTTCGATGCCGGCGGCCTGGTTGATGACCCGTGCGGCCTCCTCGGGCTCGCCTAGAACGAGGTAGGTTCGCCCCAGGCCGACCAGGTCGAACGCCCGGTTGCGCTTCTTCGCCGGATTCCGCAGCCGAAGGGCCTGGGTGATGTAGGTCGCCGACGATCGTGCGTACTTGGTCCGCGCCGCCTTGTCGTCCTGGCCGAGGACGAGATCCCGGTACCGGGCGCCGACAACCCCGGACAGCTCGGCATGGTCGAAGTTGCGCGCCCAGCTCGGAAGCTCCTCGCTGTTTCCTTCTTCCAGGAGTTCCTCGGCTTGGGCGACGGACCGCGCGTAGGCCGCTGCGCGCCCCATGCTGGCGTAGGACCATCCCTCGCGGGTGCGGAGCATCGCCAGCACTGTTGGCGGCGCGTTGTACGACTGGGCGCTGTCCAGGGCGATCCGGGAGATGTCGAGGGCGCCGCGGGGGTTCTTCGTGTCCAGCAACTGGCGTGCCATGTCGGCCAGGACGCCGACGCCGTACAGCTTGTGCTCCGGTCCGGCCTGGTGTATCGCCCGCAGCGAGAGCGTGTAGTACTTCTGGGCGGCCGGGTGGTCGCCTGCGTCGTAGGACATGGACGCGGCGATCTTCGATAGCTCGGCCATGACGACGAAGAGTCGTGCCTGAACTGGTGCCGACTGCGCGGTTGCGGCGAGTTCGGAGACCTCGGAGAGCTGGCCGACGACGGCTTTGCGGCGGATGCCCAGACGCCAGCGGTCGTCCCAGTGCCGAAGCGCCACGGTCGCGGCCTCGATCCGCTGAAGCTCGGTTTCACCGAGCGACCCCTTACCGCGGTCCAGGATGCCCCCGGGCGGCAGCAACCAGTGTTCGAGCGTCTCGGTGAGCGCCGCACCGACGACGAGTGCGCCGCCGACAGCAAGGGCCTCTCTGCGTTTCATCAGGTCCTTCAGCGTGATCTCGGCGATGTCCTCAACTGTTCTCGGCGCTGACCATAGATCACCTGTTGCGGCAGCTGGCGTACCGGATCGGGAGTTGCCACCGACATATACGGACCGGGCATCGGCGAGCCCGATCATGTGACGGGCCTCGTTCGGCATTCCGAGACCGTCTGCTACTCGCTGCCAGCTCTGAAGCGCCGTCATCTGCTGTCGACCGGACATGATCCGGCTGACGTGCGGCTGCGCGAGGTCGACGGCCGCTCCGATCGCCTGCTGGCTCGCCCCGCAGTACTGCCGGACGAGGCGGAACAGGGCGCCGGCGTCGTGGTTCTCCAAGACGTGCAGGACCTCGGCGCGAGACCAGAAGGCCAGGGGGATTGAGAGGCGTTCTGAAAGGTGGGGGTCGCTCATTCATACCGCCCTCGTATATCGCCGGGAGATTCCTTAATTGTTGCTACTCGACGTTACATCGCCTTGTGTCACCGCACACGAAAATGGTCGCCCCCGAAAAGCGGCGACAAGCCGACCAATCCGGTTGTGCTCGCGCGCTGATGGTCGTCAGCGAGCCGCCGGAGGAGTACACACATGGCCCGATCGCAGCGAATCCATGCAGCTCAGTTGACGCCGAGTGGGCGGACAAGTTCCGTCCCGCTGAGGCCACCTGGGGTTTCTCCGCCTGGTGGAAACCCCGCCGCCGATGCACCGCGAGAGCGAAGACCGTCGAGCTTCTACCGATGACCGTTTCCAGCCCGGCGCCCGAGGCCACCGCGATCGTGTCGCCCGCCCGACCGTATGTGCTGCACCTCGAGCACAAGCGCCGGCGCTGGCATGCGCGGCCCGATCGGCTGCGTCTCGCCCTGGCGCTCCTGATGGACATCGGCGATCCCGTACCGGCTGGAGTAGGAGGTGCCCGGTGATGAGGTGGGCGCAGCAACCGCACTATCCCATCGGGGACCTGATCTCCGATAAGTGGATCTTGTCGATCGACGACGACCAGCAGTACGTCGCCTTCCGGCCGCTCGGTTGGACCGGCCCCGACCCGCATGAGCGGATGACCGCGGAAACATGTGACGCCCTGCTGGCCAAGCTCCGCTACCGCGCTCGGCACGAGGACACCCGTCACGAACCGATTCGAACTCCGCTGCGGTGAAGCTCGGTCTCTCGCCTCCCGAAGACTGCGCTGAACCGCTCTCCTCGGGTGCCTGCTGGTGAATGACGAAGGGAAGTCGCAGGCGTCCACAGCGGGGAGTCCGGTGCACATGGCTGTCGCCGGGCGCCTCCCCCTTCTACTGCGTTCGCAATCCCCGCCTCATGGGAGGGTGCAAACCCCCTACGAAAGGAGCGACACCATGCGCACCCTGTGCGAACATCCCGCTTGGAACAACGGCCGCCGCCTCGTCCGCACGGCCAACGGCGTCTCGCTGGCATCAGCGAGTGCCGCCGGGATCGAACTGTCGAAGCCCGGCCCCGTCATCGACATCTACGAGCCTGCCGAACTCTCCGATCGCGTCCCCGAGCTACTGCGTCGACGGCTGGAATACCGTGGCCGCGTCGCCCGGATGCGTACTCCCGACCTGTGGGAAGCGATCGCGACCGCGATCATTCGGCAGGTCATCCGTGCCGACCAAGCCCGCCTCATGTATCAGCGCTTCACCAGTGCTTACGGCGAAATCGCCGAGGTCGGCCGGGTCTTTCCTGCTCCCGAGTTGGTGCTGGCCCTTGATGACGAGGTGTTCACCGAGCTGGGCATGGCGTTCAAGCGCGATCCGCTCCGTGCGGCCGCCCAGGCTGTCCTCGACCACGGCGAGGAGTGGGAGCAGCTGCCTCCCGCCGACCTCGTGACCGAGCTGCAAGCGGTTCCCCGGATCGGCCCCTGGACCGCCGGTGCGGCCACCGCCGACCTCACCGGCGACTTCTCCCTCTACCCCCACGGCGACATGGCCGTGCGCAAGTACACCCGGCAAACCTTCCCCGACCTCGATCTTCCCGATCAGGAAGCCGCGTTCGCGGCCTGCTGGTCGGCCTACTGCGACTCCTCTTCCGAGCTGTCCGTTCTGACCGCACTCACCCTCGCCCTGGGAGGCGACCGTGCTCAATCCCTCGACCAGAACGAACCCTCATGACCTGATCACGGGCCACAATCCCGCCCGCCACCTCGACCTGCTCCTGGTCAATGCCCCATTGCGTGACTACGCCGAACGGCCTCGCGTCAACGACTTCACCCTTCCCGTCCTCGGGATGGGCTACATCGCCACCTACGCCGCGCACTGCGGGTTCAACGCAGGTGTGCTCGACGGTGAGGCGCTCGGGATGCCGGTCGCCGCCGTCGCCCAGGCCGTGAACGCCGCCGCTCCTCGGTGGGCCGGATTCAACCTGCTCGCACCGACCTACGAGATCTCCGCGAACATTGCCGCCGCCCTCGACCCGGGGATAAAGATCCTGCTTGGCGGACACCAGGCCAAGGCCATGCCGACCGAGATTCTCACCGATCGGCGCATGGCCCGGTGCGAGGCCCTGGTAATCGGTGAGGGTGAAACCCGCGTCGCCGAGCTGCTCGGCGACCACCTAACCCGGGGAGATCTGCCCGGGGTGATGTGGCTCGACCCCGTACTGAAGCAGCCGGTGACCGGCGGTCGCCCCGGCCAGGGACGCCACCTTGCCCCCGACATCAACGCGATGCCGTTCGTCGACCGGCGGTACCTTACCCAAGACCCCCATCACGACGCCGGCCGTTGGGAAGCGAACATGGTC
Organism: Haloactinospora alba; assembly: GCF_006717075.1. Lineage (NCBI taxonomy): Bacteria > Bacillati > Actinomycetota > Actinomycetes > Streptosporangiales > Nocardiopsidaceae > Haloactinospora > Haloactinospora alba. Next base: position 3,840,203 of record NZ_VFQC01000001.1, on the reverse strand, counting down.
GGCGCCCGCGGTTGCCCGTATGACTGCTCGTTCTGCGGCGCCGCCGTCTCGGCCAACTCGGATGTGACGATCCGCGTGCGCTCGGCCGAGAACGTGGTGGCCGAGATGGAGCAGCTTCGCATCGCCTACGGGGTTACTGCGTTCCGGTTCGTCGACGACCTGTTCCTGGGCGCTCGCCGCGTCATCAAGACGATGATGGACGGCTTCGCCGCGCACAGGGTCGGCGACTGGGCAGTCTGGGACGCTACGGGACGGATCAACGTGCTCGCCCGCGAAGGCGACGAGGTCCTGGACCGGCTCGTCGCGAACGGCTTGTGCGAGGTGGCCTTGGGGATCGAGTCCGGTTCTGAACGGATGCTGGCCCACATCGACAAGCGCATCACCCAAGACATGATCCGCTCGACCGTGACCCGGCTCGTCGAGCGCGGGATCTCGGTGAAGGGGTACTTCATTCTCGGATTCCCCAGCGAGAGTCGCGCAGAGATGCGCGAGACCGTCGACCTCGTGCACGAGCTGTGGAACCTTACCGACCGCGCCCCCGGTCGGTTCCGCAGCAGCGTGTTCGAGTTCCGCCCCTACCCCGGTACCCCCGAGTGGAACCGGTTGATGTCCACCGGCCGCTACACCTCCGCCCAGATGCTCAACTACACGGCGGTGGACCTCACCGAGCGCGGTGTGGACGAAGCCATGCGGCAGAGGGACGAGTTCAACTTCAGCAGCGGTATTCAGTTCGGTGAGGCCACCGTGAATGAGGTCCGTGCCGCCCTGGTCGAGCTGTCCTGCGGGGAGCACCATAGGAGGGCCGCCGCATGAGCCGAGGCTTGTTCGTCGCGATCGACGGCCCCGGCGCCGCCGGGAAGTCGACTCTGCTCCGCAACCTCACGAGCCGGCTCACCGGCACCGGTGTTCCCGTGCTGTCGACCACCGAGCCCTCGCGGGGCGAGATCGGGCAGCTCGCGCGCTCGCGCACCCGTGAGCACACGGGCATGGCGCTGGCATGCCTGGTCGGTGCCGACCGGTACCACCACCTCGAAACCGAGATCCGCCCTGCAGTCGGCGCCGGGAAGGTGGTGCTGTGCGACCGCTACACCCTCTCCTCGCTGGTTCTGCAAGCCGGGATCGACGGCGTGCCCGAATCCGTGGTGCGCTGTATCAACGCCCACGCAGACCCGCCGGACCTGCAAATCGTCCTGACCGCCCCGCCCGACGTGCTGCGCGAGCGCCTCGCCGTGCGCGGCTCGCATGGCCGCTTCGAGGATGACCCGACCCTTCCCGGCCGCGAGGTCGAGCTGTACCGAGGGGCCGCCGCGGTATCCGAACGCGCCGGCGTGCGCACCATCGCCGCCGACACCTCACAAGGCCCGGAGGCGATCGAATCGCTGCTTTCCGGTCTCACTAGCACCATTGGAGGGCTATGGTCGCGACGACACCATGAATCCGCCTGATGAGGTGACCCCCCGTGCCGGAGCGCTACCGCAGCATCATCGACGTCCACGTAATCCTGCCCAAGGGAGACGAGATCCTCCTGCTGGAGCGGCAGGGAACGGGGTACTGCGACGGGATGTTGCATCTGCCTTCCGGGCACCTCGACGAGGGCGAGCCGATCCCGCACGGCGCGGCCAGGGAAACCCGGGAAGAGGTCGGTGTGGACATCGATCCGGTCGACCTGTCCCTGGTCGCCGTCGTGCATCACCGACAGCGCGAGGACCTCGCCCGCGTCGGCATGTTCTTGCTCCCCGAGAAGTGGTCCGGCGAACCGGTAGTCGCCGAGCCGGACAAGGCTGGCAAGCTCGTGTGGGCCGATCCGCGCGTGCTGCCGTCGAACACGATCCCTTACCCGGCCGAGGGCATCCAGGCATGGGTATCCGGGGATCGGCTCGCGCTGCATGGATGGCCGATCGTCTGAAGCCGCCGCTCGAAATGGGGTAGGAGGCCGGTAGCTCCCCGCGTCGAGGTCGTCTCGCACACCTTCCCAGCGTTCGCGCAGCCAGGCCCGAAGGTTTTCGGTCCCAGCTCCCCGTCTATACCGGGAGCGCCCTTGCCGACCTTCACACGTTTGAGCGCCGCGGACAGGTTCTCCTTCGACAGTATCCGCTGCCACAGGTCATCCTGCCCCGGTGGACATCCGTTCCGGCACGAGCAGGACCGGCTTCTTCCGCCCCACGTGACGTTCGGCCTTTCCCAACCATCGACCGATCCCGGCTGGCACTACGGCCTCTGTTGACTTCTTCCTGTTCAGCCGTTTCCTTATGGTCGCGGCCGTCGGCGCGGCGACATGCCCAGCACAACCGGCACCCGGACAGACCTCCCCAGGTAAGAGCCACTCTCTCCCTGCGCCTGCCGCATCTACACCCCGGCCGTCTTGGCGGTGGCGGACTTCGCCGTCCGTGGCCGACTCACCCCGACCGGACTGCCTTGTATGCGGTTCGCGTTCCTCAGCGCAGGGTTTCGTCTCGGGCTTCCTCCCGACCCCGCCTCACGGTGACGCCGTTGCCTCCAACTCAGAGTTAGCGCTGTCGCTTCCTCTGGAGGACTTCCACCTCCAAGCCGCTGTCCACGTTGGGCACACCACGAAAAAGGGGCGCCGCCGAATCGGCGACACCCCTTCTGGCCTGCGGAGGATGAGGGATTCGAACCCTCGAAGGAGTTGCCCCCTAACCGCATTAGCAGTGCGGCGCCCTAGGCCACTAGGCGAATCCTCCTGGCTAAGGCAACAGTACCGACCGTTGGGCGCCGGTGCAAAACGGGAGCGGAACAGGTGCGCGACCCCTGCGCATCCCCGGACTCACGAGGTGGCGCGCTCTATCACGAGGTCGGCGTCGTGGCGGAGTTTGCCGACCGCGCGGGAGAGCGTGCTCTTCACGGTGCCGAGGCTGACCCCGAGGTGCTCGGCGATCTGGGGCTCGGACATGTCGTCGTAGTAACGCAGGACCACGATGGCCCGTTGCCGTTCGGGAAGGCGCTCCACTGCCCGGTGGACAGCGTCGGCGAGGTCGCTTTTCCACGTGGGGTCGTCCACCTGCTGTTCCGGGATGTCCTCGGTGGGGTAGATGTTGGGCCGGTTGCGGCGCCACTCCGAGATCTGGGTGTTGACCATGGCCCGCCGCACGTACCCGTCCCGGGCGTTGGGACTGGATATCCGGTCCCAGGCGAAGAACGTCTTCAACAGCGCCGCCTGGAGAAGGTCCTCGGCGTCCGAACGGTCATTGGCCAGCGACCGGGCGATGCGCAGCAGCGCCGGTCCGCGTTCCGCGACGTAGCGGGAGAACTCCTCGTACCTGGTTTGCCGCGTTGTTCCCGTCACACGACCACCGATCCCGCCCACACGGACACGCCGGCCGTGTCGTGCCGGAACGTGCCCTCGGCTGCATTCCGTCTCGCTCTCACTGTCGCATGGAAAACGTCATGACCAGGTGTTACGCGCTTCATGCTCCAGTAAACCGGAATATCGGTGCAGAGGGGGAAATCCCAACTCGCACGGGATATGGAGGTATACGACGGCGGATACGGGAAGCGGGCCCGGCGTGTCGTGCCCGAGCGGCGCACTCCGTGGCGGTTGAGCACGGAAATCGTCGTTCCCAGCGCGGAAGGCCGCGTTTCCGGAGGGTGGCCGTCGACAATGGAAAACGGGCTTAATGGACAGTCGTGCCAGGAGGGACGATGTCGGTAGATGTAGGAGATCGCAGGCGACTGACCGCGGCGCTTCTCGGGGAGGAAGCGGCGCCGCCCCCGAGCACCCCACCGGTCCGCGTCGTGCGCGGCATCCTGATGGAGATCACCCCAGGAACGATCAGCATCGCCACCTCCGAGGGGGAGGAGCGGCTCCTCACCACCGCCCACACCACGTTCTGGCGCGGGCGCGAGGTCGTCACCGGCGAGCTCCGCGCCGGCGACGACCTCCTGGTCCGGCTCGCCCCGGGAAGCCGGTGGGTGGCGGAACGGGTGTGGGCGCAGTTGGCCCGGGTGACCGGGGTGATCGCCGAACGTTCCGGGGAGACGCTGCGCGTCGACGTCGGCCACGGGAACCCGCACCGCACCGTCACCGTCCCCTACCGCGCCTCGGGCCGGATAGCCGTGCGCTACCCGGAGATGGAGCCCGGTTACCTGTTCGACGCCGTGGGCGTGTGGCAGGACGGCGGGATGGAGGCGCTGCTGCCCGTGGGAACCCAGGCGCCCCACCCGGTGTCCGAGGCCCCGTCGCGCCCGCCGATCCGGCGCGACCCCGCGCGGTTGTCCGGTGTGGTCTCCTGGTACGACCCGGCGGGCGGCCACCGCGCCCACGAGGACCGGATCGCCCGGTTGGAGGGTGTGGCCTACCCCGCCCTGGAACGCGGTACCGACTGCGAACCGGGATGCGACCGCGCCGACAGCTGCGCCCCGCTGCCGCTCCTGTCCCTGGGAACCACCGTCTCGCTGCGCAACGACTGCTCCGGACGCTCGGCCGTGCTTCCGGTGGTCGACTGCGCCGCGGTGCTCGGCTGGTTCTGCGACCGGTGCTCCACCTGCGACCTGGGGGACCGCGGGCGGCTCGCGCAACTGACCCTGACGAGCTTCGTCGCACTGGGCGGGCAGCCCGAGGCCGGGTGCGTCAACGCGACCATGACTGTGGGGTGATCCCGTGCTTGATCTCCTGCGCGGCATCCAGCCGCTCCTTCTCGCCGTGGTACTGCTGCTGAGCGCCACGACCAAGACGGCCGACCGGGCCGGCCGGGGCCAGGGACCGGCCGTGCTCCTGCCGCAGCGGTTGCGGCGCCCGGCGACCGTGGCCAGCAGCGGGGTGGAGGCGCTTCTCGCCGCCGGCCTGTTGCTGCTGCCCGGCATGGCCGGGGACGTCGTGCGCGCCGCGACGGCGGTGTGGTTCGCCGGCGCGGCACTGGCCCTGCTGCGACTGCGCCGGCGCGCTCCCGACCAGGGGTGCGGTTGTTTCGGCGGGGTGAGCACCACCCCGGTCGGTTGGCGCACCATCGCACGGGCCGCCCTGTTCGCCGGGGCGGCCGCGGCGGCGGTCGGTGCGGACCCCTCCGGCATCACGGCGGGAGGCGGGGCAGCCGTGGCGGCGGGCACGGTGACCGCGGCCGAGGTGGCGGTGCTGGCCGCGCTCTCCCCGGAGCTCACCGAACTCACGGCGCGGCTGCGCCGCCGCGCTCCCTGTGAGGTGCGCGAGGTTCCGCTGCGGCGCACCATGTCCCGGCTGCGTTCCAGCGAGGTGTGGCAGGCCAACGCCGCTTCCCTCGCCGAGCGTCGGCCGCACGACGTGTGGCGCCAGGGGTGCTGGCGGCTGCTGCGGTTCTCCGGGAGCCGGGGCGGGCGTCCGGTGGACGTGGTGTTCGGGGTGCCCGTGGGCGGACACCGCGCCGCCGTGCGCGCGGTCGTCAGTGACGCGGACACCGGTGCCACCCTGGCGGTGCTGGGGGAGCTCGCGGACCGCGGCCCCACCCTGCCGCGCGAGCGGGGCGTGCCGCGCAGTACCGGGACGGTCACGCTGGCACACCCCCGACTGCAGCGGCTGGCCCGGGAGGTTCCACGCCCCCGCGGGATGCGCGCGGCGGGCGTGCGCGTCGGGAGGGGCAGCCGCAGCGGGCGGCAGGACAGGGCGGGGGAGGGGGCTAGCTGAGGATCTTCTCCTCCCGCTCGACGGCGGCGTCGGTGAACGCGGCGAGCGTCTCCTCGTAGTCGCTCTCCTTGTCGGTGCCCAGGACGGACGTCGCGGCCAGGTAGCTCCCGTTGTGGTAGACCATGTTGTACAGCAGGACCTCCTCACCCTCGGCCTCGGTCCGTACCACGAAGGCGTGCGAGTCCTCGCCCACGGTCTCCATGTCGAGGTCGGACACCTCGTAGGAGGCGGTCTCGCCTCCCTCCATCGTCGCGGTGTAGGAGCCGCAGGAGTCGGGGGGCTCGGCCTCCTCGAGGGCTTTGGCGGCGGTCTCCGGCGCGGCGCCGATCAGGGTGTGGGTGATGGTCTCCTGGTCCTGGACGAAGGTGGCGAGGGAGCTCGCCGAGGTGCGTACTCCCGGCAGGCTCCCCCAGGGGTTGGCGGCGTCGACGCACTCGGGTTTGTCCAGTTCGGTGGCCTCGCGCAGCTTCTGGGCCTGCTGGGTGCTCTCCAGCTCCTCGTAGGTGCCCTGCTCACTCTGCTCCGGAACGATCGTGGCGTCCTCGAACTCCACGAGCTGGGCCTTGCGTAGCTCGCTCGCCTCGAAGTCGGGGGAGTCCCGGCTCTGCTCGTCCTCTGTGCTCTGCCCGCCGCCGCAGGCGGTGAGGACGGCGACGAGGACGGGAAGAACAGTTCCGGCGCGTGCCGCCCGGCGGGCGGCCCACGGGTGATCCATGGTGCTTTTTCCTTTTCTGTGCGATATTGCCGCTGTGTCAGTGGACGTTTCTCCGGCGAAACGTCGCCGAACGTAGCCTGGACATTGCACACAGTATCGAGGAAGGACAATGGTGTCGGAGCGGAATTGGCCATATTTCCGGGCTGTGCTCGACTCGATCCCCGGGTACACTCCCGGGCGCGCGGTCGCGGGTCCTGACGGCAGGTCCGTCAAGCTCTCCTCCAACGAGAACCCCCACGGCCCGCTGCCGTCGGTGCGGGACGCCATCGCCGAAGCGGCGACGGAGGTCAACCGCTATCCCGACACCAGCGCGTCCGAACTCACCGCGGAGCTGGCGCGGCGCTACGGCGTGGCCGAGGAGCGCGTGGCACTCGGCGCCGGTTCCGTGGGCATCCTGCAGCAGCTGCTGACGGCCACCGCCGAGCCGGGCACGGAGATCGTCTACGCCTGGCGCTCGTTCGAGGCCTACCCCCTGCTCGTGGAACTGGCCGGAGCGACCTCCGTTAGGGTGCCGCTGCGCGGGGAGACCCACGACCTCGACGCTCTCGCCGAGGCGATCACCGACCGCACCCGGATGGTGTTCGTGTGCAACCCGAACAACCCCACCGGCACCGTGGTCGGCCACGCGGAACTCACCGCGTTCCTGGACCGGGTGCCCGACCACGTCCTCGTGGTGCTGGACGAGGCCTACCGTGAGTACGTCCGCGACCCCCACGTGCCCGACGGCGTCGACCTCCTCACCGAGCGTCCCAACGTGGCGGTGCTGCGCACCTTCTCCAAGGCCTACGGGCTCGCCGGTACACGGGTGGGGTTCCTCATCGGCCACCCGCACGTCGCCGCCGCCGTGCGCAAGACCATGATCCCGTTCGCGGTCAACCGGATCGCCCAGGCGGCGGCCGTGGCGTCGCTGTCCGCGGAGGACGAGCTCATGGAGCGGGTGGCCGCCACGGTGAAGGAACGGGAACGTGTGCGGGACGCGCTGCTCGGAGACGGGTGGGTCGTGCCCCCGTCCGAGGCCAACTTCGTGTGGTTGCGGTTGGGTGAGGACACCACCGACTTCGCCGCCTCCTGCGAGGCCGCCGGTGTGGCCGTGCGGCCGTTCGCCGGCGAGGGGGTGCGGGTGAGCGTCGGCACCCCCGAGGAGAACGACGCCTTCCTCACCGCCGCCCACGAGTACCCCCGGCGCAACCAGGAGTGAACCGCCGCGGGCGGTCGTCCACCGGTGCGTGTCGGTGACGCGCTCCGGAAGAGGGGTCAGCCGTTGGGAGTTGCGAACTGCCGGGGCACGGCACTGTCCGTGCTCTCGGCGGCCTCCGGGCCACCCTCACCCTCGGCGTCCAGCGCGGCCGCGGTGTCCGCCTCGATCCCCGCCAGGATACGGCTGAACTCCCGGGTGGAGAGCCACAGCTTGTACACCAGCAGCAGCTCGAAACCGAGCATCAGGACGGCGGAAGCCGCCACCACCACCAGCATTCCGACGGCCGACACCGTCCCCACGAGCGGGGCGACGATGAACGTGCCCATCTGGAACTCGATGCCGCTGAACAGGTGCGGGCGGATCCGGCGGTCGCGCAGCGCGGTCCGTAGCCGCCAGTACCAGGGAAAGCGGCTGTTGAAGCTGCGCTGGAGTTCGGTGGCCTGCATCTCGAGGACGCGCTGGTGCGCGCTCGGACCGGTGAGCTCCTCCTCCGGTGCGTTCGGGGCGTCCGGCGCGTTCTCCACCCCGGTGTGGCCGGTTCCGTTGTCGTGTGTCAGGGGAGCCGGGCTCTCGGGAACGCTGTCGTCCACGGGGGCGGGTGCGGTGCCGTCGGCCCGGGACCGCGGGGCGTCCTCCGGCTCCGCGTCGTGGAGCTCCGTCTCCTCATCCTGCTGCCCCTGCAGGCGGGTGCTCAGCCGCTGGCCCGCGGCCGTGGCGGACCGTTCCACCCCCGCGTTCTCGGAGTCGCGGATCGCCTTGACCAGTTTGCTGCGCATGGTGGAGCGCACCTTGCCCAGCTGCGGCGCGTTGAGGTAGCGGAACATGTCGGTGAACACGATCCCGAGCGCGGCCCAGATGAACACGTCGTTGCCCGTGTGCACGTACTGGCCGCCCATCAGGGCGACCGCGCACGCCAGCACGCGCAGCCGGTCGAAGACGTAGTCGAGCCAGCTGCCGAAGACCGACCCGTTGTGTTTCAACCGGGCGATCTTGCCGTCCATGCAGTCGATGACGAAGCTCAGGTGGAACAGCACCGCTCCCGCGACGAGCCACGGCCACTCCACCATGGCGAAGCAGGCCGCCGCGGCCAGTCCCAACAGGAGCGCCACGGTGGTGAGGTGGTTCGGAGTGAGCGAGGTCCGGTTGGCCGTGGTCCGCACCAGACGGGCGGCGAGCGGGTCGACCAGGAAAACCGTCCACCACGAGTCTCGTCGCTTATATGTCTGTTGTCGGACATCGTCCAGACTGAACGTGTTCATCTCAGGTTTCTCCATAAAAGAAGAATGGGTGGTGGAGTGTGGGATGCGGGAATAGTTCCAGGTTCCCCGGGGCATGAGGTGGCGGGCAATCAGCCACACGGGTGGGGGCCCCGGGACCAGGGGAAACTTTTAACGTACTTTGTGCGACGTTTCGGACACCGTGGTGGTTGTCATGCGAAGGTGACGAATGTCTTCGCCGCGACCGTCTTCCCCGCGGCCGTCTTCCCCGCGGCCGCGGGTGACATGAGGACTCCCGGCCCGGCGTCCGGAGCCACATGGGCCGGCGGGTTGCCCCGGGAAACAGAACCGGCCGTGGTACCCCTGTCCGCCAGGGGCGCCACGGCCGGGGGTGACGAACGCGGGACGGTGAGTTACCGGCCGGCGCGGTCCTTGTCGATCTTCTCCAGGATCAGCCGGTACAGCTGGCGCGGCCGACCCGGTTGCAGCGTCCGGTTCGGGGGGAGCGGCCACGCCAGTCCCTCGTCAACGAGGGAGCGCAGCAACCGCCGCGCGGTACGCGGGGTGACGCCGAGCATCCGGCCGGCGTTCTCCGCGTCCACCACCAGCGGGCCATCCTCCTCTGCGATCTTCTCCGAGAGTTTCAACAGGGTCTCCCGACCCTTGGTGCGCACCTGCTCCGTGATGGACGAACTCCGCTGCGGAGCGCGCTGCGCCGGAACCAGCGGGCGGCCCTCCCGGTCGACGGCGAAACTCTGCCGGCTGGCCTGGGCGCGGCTCAGTGCCGCGCGCGCGTGGGTCTCAGCGTCCTGGGTGGTGCGCCCCATGCCGACCCCGACCTCGATCGCGATGCCGAGCTCGGCCTTGATCCGCTCCACGAACGGCGGCTGACGGAACCCCTCGGTCGCCGACACCAGCGAGCCGCGGGTCGCCGTGACCATGAACGTGTGGTCGTCCACGGAGTGCGCGGTCGCGTTGATCCGGTGGGCCTCCTGCAGCAGGAGCCGGTTGAGGGACAGCCGCAGCTCGTCCCGCCAGTAGCGGGGGGTGGACCTGCGCCCGGAGTCGCGCAACGTGGGGACGTCCACGACCACAACACCGAGCTGCGCCTCCTCCAGGCGGTGATGGGCACCGAGCAGGCCCGCCGTCTGCAGCGCACTGCGCACTCCCGCGTTCGTGGGGCGCAGCCGCACCACCGGAACCCCGAGGGTCTCCAGCCGCTCCGCGACCCCGCGCACGCAGGTGATCGCCATCCGGGTGGCGTTGCGGCGCCACAATCCCTCGTGGAACGACGCCAGCTGGGCCGTGTTGGTCAGCTCCTCGTGCACGTGGATGCCGTCGACAGGAAGATCCACCTCGGAGTAGGCCTCGATGACGTCGGAGCGCCCCAGAACGTCGATGCTGGCCCGGGTGGGGTCGAACCGCTCGTCCAGAGTCGCCCGGAGCAGAGCCTCGTGCAGACTGGCGCCCCCCAGCGGTACGTACGTGGCGGGCATCGTCAGCATGCCGGCCTTGCGCGCGTACTCGTAGGGGACGGGACTCGCGAACAGGTAGACGTCGATCGCGGACCCGAGGCGCGTCACCTTGTCGGCTGCCTCTTGCTCGTCTCGATAGGCGGCGGCGATCAGTCTGGCATTGAGCGGCCCCGTGGCCCCCGACCCCATGAGCATGACCCGTTCGACCACCTCATGCGGCCCGATTACACCAATCGTCAAATCGCCAGTACGCTGCGCACTCACCTCGGGATGCTCCCCGCTACCATTCCACACTCTTCACTATGTGCGCCCACTGGTTCCTGGACCTGTGTTCCTAAAACGGCACGATTGTCGAGATCGTACCCCGTGTTCCGGGTCACTGGAGCTCGTTTGCGCGCAGAACACCATACGCCTGGGGCGGAAGGGGGATTCCGCCCGTCGTGTCCGAGCTGGGCCGGCGGTCAGCCGATGTCGTCGCGGGTCACGTCCGCGCCCAACGCGGCCAGCCGTTCGGAGAATTGCGCGTGACCGCGGTCCACGAGGTAACCAGGCGCAACGACCGTATCACCTTCGGCCACCAGGCCGGCGAGGACCAGAGCAGCCCCGGTGCGGAGGTCGTGGGCCACGACGTCGGCACCGCGCAGTTGGGTGGGGCCGTGGACGATGGCACGCGTGCCGTCCACCTCGATCTTCGCGCCCATCTTGTTCAGCTCGTGCGCCAGCGCGAACCTGCCGTCGTAGATGGCCTCGTGCAGGTAGCTCTCGCCCTCGGCCAGGGCTGCCAGCGCCATCAGCGGCGACTGCAGATCCGTCGCGAAACCCGGGTAGGGGGAGGTGACGGCGTTGATCGGACGCAGCGGTGTCTCCGGGGCGCGGTGCACGTGCAGCACCGCCCCCTGCTGGGAGAACTCCACGCCCATCTGCTCCAGTTTCCAGCGGGCCACACCCAGGTGCTCCAGGTGCGCCCCCACCAGGCTGACGTCACCGCCGGTGGCGGCCGTCATCATCGCGAACACACCGGTGTCGATCCGGTCCGACATGATCGTGTGCTCGACCGCCGTCAGTTCCTTGACGCCCTCGACCTTGATGAAGCCCGTGCCGCCGCCGGAGATCTTGGCGCCCATACGGGACAGGAACTCGATGACGTCCAGGACCTCGGGTTCCAGTGCCGCGTGCTCGATGACGGTGGTTCCGGGGGCCAGCGCCGCCGCCATGATGAGGTTCTCGGTGCCGGTGTGCGAGGGGGTGTCCAGGTAGAGGTGTCCGCCCTGCAGGTTGTCGGCGGTGATGTTGATGTGGTTGCGCTCGTCGTCCTCGGTGACCTCGGCGCCCAGCCGGGCGAAGCCCCGGTAGTGGAAGTCGAGCTTGCGGCTGCCGAGGTTGCACCCGCCGACGCCCTCGATCCGTGCCTGGCCCATGCGGTGCATGAGGGCGGGGACGAAGAGGACCGAACCGCGGAAACGGGCGGAGATGTCCGCGGGGAGGACGGCGCGGTTCGGGTCGTTGAGCCGGGAGGCGTCGATGACAACCGTTCGTTCCGTTTCGTGGAATTCGACTTTCGCGCCGATCCGTTCTGCCAGCTCCAACGCCCGGCGGACGTCCTCGATAATCGGGACGTTGCGCAGCACGGTGCGCCCTCGGGACGCGAGCAGGGCAGCGCCGATCATCGGCAGCACAGCATTCTTCGCCCCCTGGATGAACGCCGTTCCGTTGAGGGGGCGGCCGCCACGTACGCGGTAACGAACCTCCTGGCCCATGCTCATGTGCTCCTTCGTGAGGCGGATATACGTGGTTGTGCTCGTCGAGCGCCTGCGTGTGGTCAGACGTGGCTGTCACGCACAGCGGTTCCGGCGAGATGGGACCAACCTGCTGGCTACTGCCGACACGGACGAATGGCGGTATCCGTGCACAAGAACTGGTGCGCATTCGCTTATACCGCAGTGGTAACCGAATGCGGCGCGCCATAACGTCACGCGGTGTTGCCACAAGACAAGTTGTGTGAACGTCCTATGCGCACAGCTGAGGGAAGGGACCCTGTCATAGGACGGATACCACTGTATGCCCTGCGCGTGATGGTCATGGCCATCGTGGCAGGGATCACGCCCGAGCGCGGCGGTACCGGGCGCTATCCGAGCTCGGGCGCGCGTCCCGTGAGCCGTTCGAAGGCGTCGACGTAGGCGGAGCGGGTGCGTTCGACGACATCCTCGGGAAGCGGCGGGGGCGGGTCGCCGCCGTCCCGGTCCCACCCGGACTCCGGCGAGGTCAGCCAGTCCCGGATGAGCTGTTTGTCGAACGACGGCTGCGGCCGTCCCGGACGCCACGTCTCGGCCGGCCAGAAGCGGGACGAGTCGGGGGTGAACACCTCGTCCGCCAGGACGAGCTCCCCGTCGGGCGCGTAGCCGAACTCGAACTTGGTGTCGGCGAGCAGTATCCCGCGCTCCTCGGCGATCTCGCGCCCGCGCCGGTAGCACGCCAGGCTGCGCCGGCGCAGCTCCGCCGCGACGTCCTCCCCGTGCCGGGCCGCCACCGTGCCGTAGGAGACGTTCTCGTCGTGGTCGCCCACCTCGGCCTTGGTGGCCGGGGTGAAGACGGGTTCCGCCAGGCGGGACCCGTCGGTGAGTCCCGGGGGGAGCCCGACCCCGCACACCGTGCCGGTGCGGGAGTACTCGGCCAGGCCGGAACCGGTGAGGTAGCCCCGGACGACGCACTCCACCGGAACCATGGACAGGTCGCGGCACACCATGGTGCGCCCGGCCCAGTCCGCGGGCGCGCCGGCGGGCGGCTGGTCGGACAGCACGTGGTTGCCGGTGAGGTCGGCCAACCGCTCGAACCACCACAGCGACAGCTGGGTCAGGATCGCCCCCTTGCCGGGGATCTCGGTGGGCAGCACCCAGTCGTAGGCGGAGACCCGGTCGCTGGCGACCATGACGATGTCCCCGCCCGCGGTGGCGTACAGGTCGCGGACCTTGCCCGTGTGCAGGTGGGTGAGGCCCGGTACCCGCACGGGCTCGGGAGGGACGGCGAAACCGCTCATAAGACGTCCTACTGGTGACTGCGTCGGTGGTTCCCGGTGGTGGGCGCTGGCCTCCGCGGACAGCGCCCGTCGGACAGGGTCAGCTCAGCTCCGTGAGGCGGTCGAACACGCCGCCGAGGCGCTGCACGAACCGCTCCGGCCGGCACACCTCGTCCAGCCGCGCCTCGTCCAGGGTGACGCCGTGCTCCGCGGCCTGGGCGCGCAGCGTCTCCCGGAACGGTACGTCCTCCTCCCAGGTCCGCATCGCGGCGGCCTGCACGAGCGCGTACACGTCCTCGCGGGACGCCCCGGTCTCCAGCAGTTCGGAGACCACGGTCGAGGAGTAGATCAGGCCGTGCGTGGCGTCCAGGTTGGCGCGCATCCGCTCGGTGTCCACGACGAGGCCGTTCACCAGGCGGGTGGTGAGGTGCAGCAGGTAGTCGGTCGCGATCGCCGCGTCCGGCAGGGCGATGCGCTCCGTGGAGGAGTGCGAGATGTCACGCTCGTGCCACAGCGGGATGCCCTCCATGACCGGCACCACCTGGGCGCGCACGTTGCGCGCCATGCCGCAGATCCGCTCCGACATGATCGGGTTCTTCTTGTGCGGCATGGCGCTGGAGCCCTTCTGGCCCTTGCCGAACGGTTCGGACAGCTCCCGCACCTCGGTGCGCTGGCTGTGCCGCACCTCCAGCGCGACCGCCTCGCACGCGCTGGCCATGATCGCCAGTGCCGACACCCACTCGCTGATCCCGTCCCGCAGCACCACCTGAGTGGAGACGTCGGCCCGGCGCAGGTCCAGCCGCCGCGCGACGTGGTCCTCCACCGCGGGGTCGATGTTGGAGTAGGTGCCCACCGGTCCCGAGATCGCCATCACCCCGACCGCCTCCCGGGCGCGGCGCAGCCGGTCGCGGGAACGCGCCATGCCGAAGGCGAAGTCCGCGACCCGGTGCCCCCACACGTCGGGTTCGGCGTGGATGCCGTGCGTACGGCCGACCCGCAGCGTGTTCCGGTGCTCGAGGGCGTGGTCCCGCAGCGCGGCGACCAGTGTGTCGGCCTTGGCGAGCAGGATGTCGGTCGCCTCGACCAGCTGCGCGGCCAGCGCGGTGTCGAGCAGGTCCGAGGACGTCATACCGAAGTGGACCCACGCCGCGGCGTCCCGCGGCTCGGTGTTGTCGGCCCACGCGGTCAGGAACGCGATGACGTCGTGCTGTGTGGTGGCCTCGATCTCGGCGACCCGCTCCGGAGCCGGCGGCGGGGCGTCCCGCACCGGCCGCACCGTATCGGCGGGCACCGTTCCGGCCTCGGCCTGGGCCTCCAGCACCAGGGTCTCCACCTGGCACCAGAGCTCGTACTTGTGGGCGTCACTGAAGACGCGCCCCATCTCGGGAAGGGTGTAGCGCTCGATCACCCGACCATTTTCGCAGCCCCGGCGGGTCGGTGGCACGGCAGGTGGACGCGTCACCGGAAAGCCGGCCCGCAGGGAGGTGTGGCCGGTACCTCCCCACAGCACCGGCCACGGCCGGTGTCACACCTCGTCCGCCGCGGCCTGTTCGGCGATGTCGCGCCGGTAGAAGGAACCACGCAGCTCGACGCGCCCCGCCGCCTCGTAGGCGCGCTCGCGGGCCCGGGCGAGCGTGTCGCCGGTTCCCACCACGTTGAGTACACGGCCGCCGTCCGACTTGATCTCGCGGTCGCTGCTCCAGGAGGTCCCGGCGTGCAGCACGTAGGCCCCGTCCACGGCGTTGGCGGAGTCCAGCCCCGTGACGGTGTCCCCCTTCACCGGGGAGGCGGGGTAGTTCTCCGCGGCGATGACGACGGTCACGGCGGCGCCGGTACGCCACTCCAGCGAGGTGACCTTGCCCAGGTCGCCGGTGTCGCACGCCTGCAGGAGCGAACCGATCGGCGTGGCCAACCGGTCCAGGACCACCTGGGCTTCCGGATCGCCGAAACGCGCGTTGAACTCCACCACCCGCGGGCCGGTCGAGGTCAGCGCGAGTCCGAGGTAGAGCAGTCCCTGGTAGCGGGCGCCGCGCCGGGACATCTCCACCAGCGTGGGGCGCACGACGCTCTCCATGACCTCGTCGGTGAGGCCCGAGGGCGCCCACGACAGCGGCACGTAGGCGCCCATCCCGCCGGTGTTGGGCCCCCTGTCGCCGTCGTGCGCGCGTTTGAAGTCCTTCGCGGCAGGCAGGGGGATGGCGCGGACACCGTCGCTCAGCACGAACAGGGAGACCTCGGGGCCGTCCAGGTACTCCTCCACGACCACCCGGCCGCACTCGCGCGCGTGGCGTTCCGCGGCCTGGCGGTCCTCGGTCACGACGACGCCCTTGCCGGAGGCGAGGCCGTCGTTCTTGACCACGTAGGGCGGCCCGAACGCCTCCAGCGCCTCGGACACCTGGCCCGGGTTCTTGCACACCCGGGACCGGGCGGTGGGCACGCCCGCGGCCTCCATGACCTCCTTGGCGAAGGCTTTCGACCCCTCCAGGCGCGCGGCCTCCCGGTCCGGGCCGAACACCGGGATGCCGCGTTCCCGCAGCGCGTTGGCGACACCGGACACCAGCGGGGCCTCCGGTCCCACCACGACGAGCTCGCTGCCGATGCGCGAGGCGAGCTCGGTGACGGCGAGCCCGTCCTGGACGTTGATGACGTGGTTCTCCGCGAGTGCCGAAATACCGGGGTTGCCGGGTGCGCAGTGCAGATCGGTCACACCCGGGTCGTTGGACAGGGCTCGGACGAGTGCGTGTTCGCGGCCACCGCCGCCGAGGACCAGGGCTTTCACTTTACGGACCCTTTGTGCGTTGTGGAGAGAGGGACAGAGGTAGCCAATCAGATCAGCGAGCCGAGCTCCAGTGTCTGGTCGCGTCCCGGCCCGACACTGACGGCCGAAACCGGTGCCCCCATCATCTCCTCCAGGCTACGCACGTAGGCCTGGGCGTTCTTGGGGAGCTCGCTGAAGTCGCGGGCCCGGGATATGTCGGCCTCCCAGCCGTCCAGGTACTCGTAGACGGGCGTGGCGTGGTGGAAACCGGTCTGGGTCATCGGGAGCTCGTCGTGGTACTCGCCGTCGACCTCGTAGCCCACGCACACCGGGATGCGTTCCAGACCGGTGAGCACGTCCATCTTGGTGAGGAAGAAGTCGGTGATGCCGTTGACGCGGGTCGCGTGGCGCGCGATGGGCGCGTCGAACCACCCGCACCGGCGGTTGCGTCCGGTCGTCACCCCGTACTCGCCGCCCTGCTGGCGCAGCCACTCGCCCTGCTCGTCCAGCAACTCGGTGGGGAAGGGCCCCGAACCGACCCGGGTGGTGTAGGCCTTCACGATCCCCACCACCTTGGAGATGCGGGTGGGTCCGATCCCGGCGCCGGAGCACGCGCCGCCGGCGGTGGGGGAGGAGGACGTGACGAAGGGGTAGGTGCCGTGGTCGAGGTCCAGCAGGGTGCCCTGGGACCCCTCCAGGTAGACGGTCTCGCCGGCGTCCAGCGCCCGGTTCAGCACGAGGGACGTGTCGGCTACGTGGGGGCGGAGCATCTCGGCGTAGCCGAGGTACTCGTCCAGGACCCGCTCCACCTCCAGGCCGCGCTGGTTGTATACCTTGGTGAGGATCTGGTTCTTGTCGTGCAGCGCGAGTTCGATCTTCTGCCGCAGGATCTTCGAGTCGAACGTGTCCTGCACCCGGATACCGGTGCGGGAGGTCTTGTCGGCGTAGGTGGGGCCGATGCCGCGGCCCGTGGTGCCGATCCGCCGCTTGCCGAGGAAGCGTTCGGTGACCTTGTCCATGGCCCGGTGGTAGGGCATGATCAGGTGCGCGTCGGCGGAGATGAGCAGGTGGTCGGTGTTGACGCCGCGTTCGTGCAGGCCGTTGAGCTCCTCGAACAGCACCCCGGGGTCGATGACGACGCCGTTCGCGATCACGGGGGTCACCCCGGGGGTGAGGATCCCCGCGGGCAGCAGGTGCAGCGCGTAGGTCTGGTCACCGATGACGACCGTGTGTCCCGCGTTGTTCCCGCCCTGGAAGCGGACGACGTAGTCCACGCGGTCGCCGACAAGGTCCGTGGCCTTGCCCTTGCCCTCGTCTCCCCACTGGGCTCCAACGAGCGTGATCGCCGGCATCCGCGTCCACCTCTTCATTCGTCGGTATCGGGCCGCGACGCGCACGGCGTCGGCCCGCGCATGGGTAGGCCCCTGGCGCAAGCGGCGACAGGGGCTCTTGCAACTCGAGGTTACATGACCTCGGGTGTCGGCGTTAAGCGCGTCAGCGCCGCAGCGCCTCTGCGGCCTCGGGGCTGCTGTCCTGCAGGAAGGACGCGCAGCGCTGGGCCTCGTCGCTCTCGCCGATGGCCTCGGCTGCCTGTGCCAGCATGTTCAGCGACCGCAGGAAGCCCTGGTTGGGTTCGTGCTCCCAGGGGACCGGGCCGTGCCCCTTCCAGCCGGCGCCGCGCAGCTGGTCGAGGCTGCGGTGGTAGCCGGTGCGGGCGTAGGCGTAGGCCGCGACCGGTTCACCCGCGTCGAGGGCCCGTTCGGCGAGCCGCGCCCACGCGGCCGTGTAGGTGGGGAAGCGCGCCGCCACCTCGGCGGGGTCGCTGCCGGACGCGAGGGCCTCGCGCGCCTCGGGCGCGTCCGGCAGGTGGGTGGCGGCAGGCTCCGACAGCAGGTTCTTGTGCGGATCCATGTGATCTCCTCGCGCGACGGTCCCGGCCGCGGAGCCGGGGCGGGGTGGGCGGCCTCCGGGCGGGAACCAGGCGTGCCCGGTCGCCTTGTCCGCCCCAAGGATAACGACGACCGGACACGCTCGACCCCGGCTCGTGGGGAACCAGGGTCGGCTTGGGGGTCTGTTCGGTGGACCCTGACCGCCGGTTACCGGATCTTGGTGCCGACGGACTTGAGCATCCGGGTCCCCTCGACGACCCGCTCGGCCATGCCGGCCTCGGCGGCCTTGCCGTACGAGCGGGGGTCGTAGGCCTTCTTGTCCCCGACCTCGCCGTCGACCTTCAGGACGCCATCGTAGTTCCTCATCACGTGGTCCACGATCGGCCGGGTGAACGCGTACTGCGTGTCCGTGTCGATGTTCATCTTAACCACGCCGTAGTCGATGGAGGCGTGGATCTCCTCCAGCGTGGAGCCGGAGCCGCCGTGGAAGACCAGGTCGAAGGGGCGGTCCTTGCCGTACTTGGCGCCGACGGCGTCCTGGATCTCCTTGAGGACCTCGGGGCGGAGCTGGACGTAGCCCGGCTTGTAGGAGCCGTGCACGTTACCGAAGGTCAGCGCCGCCATGTAGTAGCCCTGCTCGCCGAGCCCGAGCTTCTCGGCGGTGCGCAGGCCGTCACCGGGGTTGGTGTAGAGCTTCTCGTTGATCTCGCCGACGATGCCGTCCTCCTCGCCGCCGACGACACCCACCTCGATCTCCAGGATCGTGTTGGCCGCCTTCGAGTCGGCAAGCAGCTCCTCGGCCACCTCGAGGTTCTCCTCCAGGTCGATGGCGGAGCCGTCCCACATGTGGGACTGGAACAGCGGCTCCTTGCCGCTGGCGACGCGCTCCTTGGAGATCTGCAGCAGCGGGCGGACGAACTTGTCCAGCTTGTCCTTGGGGCAGTGGTCGGTGTGCAGCGCCACGTTGACCGGGTACTTGTCGGCGACGATGCGCGCGTACTCGGCGAAGGCCGAGGCCCCGGTGACCATGTCCTTGACCGTCGCACCGGACAGGAACTCCGCGCCGCCCGTGGAGATCTGGATGATGCCGTCGCTCTCGGCCTCAGCGAAGCCGCGGAGCGCGGCGTGCAGGGTCTGGCTCGAGGTCACGTTGATCGCGGGGTAGGCGAATCCCTGCGACTTGGCGCGGGACAGCATCTCCGCGTAGACCTCTGGGGTAGCGATAGGCATGGTGACTCCCTGTTTGGCCGGAGTTGTCGGTTCGGATGGCCCCGCTGGTCCCACGGAACCGCGTCCATGGCTGGGATACCCACCGGGCCGCCGGGGCAAGTATCCCGGAGAGCGCCGCTGAACGAAAGGTCTAGACCAAATTGGCGGCGGAGCGCCGGTGCGCGTGCCCCACGGCACCGGCGTCCCCCTCGCACGACCATGGTGACACTCCGTGCCCGTACACTTCCGTACAGCCCCCGTTTCGGGATCGATTCGTGTCCACGGCGGCCCGCCGTCGAACATCCCGGGTGATTCACGCTACATTCAGCAGCGTGGGACGACACCGCAATGATCCTCGAGGTGCTGGACAGATCGTGGCCATCGTCGGAGTGGTGGTGCTATTCATCACTCTGGTCGCCCTGGGAGGGTACTTCCTGTACCGCTCCCTGCCCGGTACGGGCGACGCGAACGGCCCCGACGAACCCGGCACCGCCGCCGACACCCAATCCGTATCCTCCGACGACGTGCTCTACATCACGGTCGTAGGGGACGCCAGCGACGTGCTCGTGCGCGTTCCCGGTGGTGAGGTGCTCACCGACTCGACCATGAACAACGGGGAGCACGTCCGCTACGACGAACCCAGGCTGGACGTCACCATCGGCGACCCCGGTGCCGTACGGGTCTACGTCAACGGACAGGAGAAAGACATCTCGGACAAAGACTCCGACCACAGTTTCTCCGTCGAGGCGGAGCAGGATCCCTGAGCCGACACGGGCGGCCCCGGCCGCCGCCCGGTACCGCCGCAGCCTCCCCGGAACCCACCGGGCGGGCGCTCCCTCGCCTCCCGGCGCAGCGCGGCAACGGAGCGTCAGACATCCAACTCGGACAGCTCGAAGACCGAACGGTACGCCAATCCCTCCCGGGTCACCGCGTCCCGCGCCCCGCGGTCCACGATCACGGCAACCCCCACGACCTCGGCCCCGGCCGCACGCAGCGCCTCGACAGCGGTCAGCACCGAACCACCGGTGGTGGACGTGTCCTCGACCGCGAGCACCCGCCGTCCCGCGATGTCGGGACCCTCGATCCTGCGCTGCAGTCCGTGCGCCTTGCCCTCCTTGCGCACGATGAACGCGTCCAGCCGGCCGCCGCGCCCGGCGGCCGCGTGCGACATGGCGCTGCCCACCGGGTCCGCCCCCAGCGTCAGGCCGCCCGCCGCCTCGTAGTCCAGGTCCGCGGTGGCGTCGAGCAGCGCCCTGCCGACCAGGGGCGCGCTCGCCCCGTCCAGCGTCACCCGGCGCAGGTCCACGTAGTAGTCGGCCCGCTGGCCGGACGAGAGTGTCACCTCACCGTGCACCACGGCTTTAGTGTTGATGTGTTGCAGGAGAAGTTCGCGATCGTTCATGGTCCGCGAGCTTAGGACCTCCCGAGCACCGTCCCGAGCAGCACCGGAGGTGGGAATGGCCGAGCGCACACCCGACGCGCCGCACACCCGGGTGGAGACCACGACCGACAGCCGTTCCGCGGCCGAGGCACTCGCGAGTTCGGTCATCGAGCACCAGCTCGCCGCCTGCGTCCAGGTCAACGGCCCCATCACCAGCTTCTACCGGTGGGAGGGCGCCGTCCAGCACGACGAGGAGTGGCTGGTCGTGGCGAAGACCGCGACGGACCGGCTCGACGATCTGGTGGCGCACCTGAACGAGGTGCACGGCTACGACGTGCCCGAGATCATCGCCGTCCCGATCCAGGGCGGCAGCACCGCCTACCTGGACTGGGTCACCGACGAGACCCGGCCGAGCGCGTGACCGTGCCCTGCCTGGTCCTGCTGCACAGCCCGCTGGACACGCCGCGGCGCTGGGAGAGTGTCGCGGAGGAGCTGCGCCGGCGCGGCGGGCGCGCCCTGCGCGCCGAGGTCACCGACGACGACCAGCCGCCGTACGCCGCCCGCTACGTCGCCCGCGCCTCGCTGGAGATCGCCAACGCGGCACCGGAGCCTCCACTGGTGTTGGTCGCCGACGGCGCCGCGGGGCCGCTGGTGCCGCACGTCGGCGCGGCGCAACGCGCGGCCCACCGGCACGTGTCCGGGTACCTGCTGGTGGACGCGCTGCTGCCGCAGCCGGGTACCCCCACCCGTGAGGAGCTGCTCGCCGCCCAGGATCCCGACGGTGACGACCGGTCCGGTGCCGAGCGCCCCCGGCCGCGCGAGTTCTTCACCGACCCGCTGCCGATGGTCCAGGACTGGCCGGACGCCCCGTGCGGCTACCTCGCCACCGTCCCGTCCTCCACGCCCTGCGCCCGGTTGGCGCGGTTGCGCGGCTGGTCGGTGTCCGAGGGCGCGGACGGGAGCGATCCCGCCGTGCTGGCCCGTGAGCTGGAGGAACTCGCAGCCGGGCTGTGAACGGGGACCGCCGTGGTTCGGGTCCGGCCCCGGAGCCGGTCAGAGCCCGAGCGCGGCCAGGAACGAGAACAGGAGCGTGGCCGCCGCGAACACGCCGTGTCCAGCGATGATCGCCACCGGGAAGTGGCTCTCCGCCGCGCGTCCGGCGCCGCTCTCCTCCCCGTTTCCGGAAGCCGTCCCGGAGGCCGCGGGGGTGTTCCACCACCGCGCCAGCATGACGAAACCGAGCGCGGCCACCACGAGCAGCAGCGCGAACGCGATCCAGGCGACGGCGTGGTTGTCGGTGAGGACGTAGCTGATCCACAGGACGAGGCCCACGACGGCGACACCGAGGTGGCCGAACACGAGGGCGGGCGGTAGGTGGCTCGTCCCCGGTGCGTCGGCGCGCGCACCGCCGTGCGCCACCCAGATGCTGAGCATGAGAAAACCACCGACAGCGGTGACCAGCCAGGTGATCAGTGCGGCGATAGCCATGGTCGTCCTTCCTGAGGAACGAGGCGTGCGACAGCGCGGTGCCTGCCGCCGGGCCGCCGCGGTGCGTCCTCACCGCGATGGGCACGTGCGCCTCCGCTGAGTGCGGGGTCGTCCGGCGAAGCTGGGTCCTGTCCGGCGGACGCCTGTACTGCCGCTCGTCACGAACAGCGCCCGTCAACCAGAACCTAGGTCCGGCCGTTCGCGCCGCTCAACACTCCCCGAGGAACCGGAGAGTTCCGGAGTTTTCGCAGCATTCCGTGCCGAAACGGGGCATAAGTGTCCAAACGGACCAAAGTCTGGTGGTTCCGGTGGGTGAGTGAGGGGCGCGTCCGCCTCCCCAAGCGGGACGCGCCCCCGACCGCCGGCGGAGCTGCGGCCGCCCCTGCCTCGGGCCAGAAGGCCGCGCGGTCCGCCTGGCGGTCCCCACCGCCGGGGCTAGGCCCCGGCGCGCCGACCCCGCGTTCGCCCCCTCATGCGAACAGCCGGGTCGGCGGGGCCGCCGGCACCGCACCCTGGCCCCTCATCCGGGGTTACGCGGTGCCGGCGGCGTTGGAAATGGCCTGTCAGCCCGGACCACCGGGCGTTTGCGGTTCCTCGAGGAACACGAGGGCCTCCTGGTAGCCGTCGGGAAGCGGTACGGTCCACACGTCGGCTCCGTGGAAGTCGCACACGTCGTCGCGCAGCAGCCGCGCCTGCCCGTGGGGGTCGGCCGTCTCCGGTACGAGCGCGGCGATCCGGTGGCGGCTGATCAACGCGAGCGACTCACCCTGGGTGAAGAACCGGCGCAGTTCGTGCCCGAGCACGATCAGCCGCGCCGTGCGGCGCCACGGGTCGATGGTCGGGTCCAGGGTGATCAGGAGCAGCCGGTGCGCCATGGCGGAGGGCGGCCGGGCGACGGTCGAACGGTAGAGCTCGCTCAACCTGGTCCGCAGGTAGGTGGCGGTCGCCAGCCCCGTGAGCGGGTCCTGGCAGTAGTCCGGAGTGCTCCCGCCGTCGACCCACCCCTCGGCCAGTGCCTTCACCAGTTCGGTCGGCGGCGCGTTCCAGCCCAGGACGTTGGCCAGCGCGGCGAAGTCGTCCAGCGTGGCGCCGAGGGACACCCCGGAACGAGCCCGGGCCTGGCCGAAGCGCTCGCACCCCTCGGCCATGTCCCCTCCCACGGCCGCCGCCGTGCACACCGCGTCCACGGCCGGTGTCCACCAGCCGTCCAGTGGTCCCCAGCCCTGCCGCCGGCTGTGGTGGCACCACAGCACGCGCAGCCGGCGCCCGGTCTCTCCCGGGGTTACGCCGGCCAACCTCCGACGGTCCATGTCGGATCCCCCCATGAACGAACCGTTCCCGTGATCGACGTCCGCCAACGGTTCGGGCGTGCCCGCGCCCCCGTATGTTGCGGGCTCGCCCGAACCGTCCTCACCCCTAATCACGCGGATCGGTGGCGGTTATGACGCGAATACGAGATATTTTTTCGCGACGATGTCTCCGGGGCGGCGGTCGCCGCGGGGAGGAGGGTCCGGGAACCGTCGGGAAGGCACTACATGGCGGACAGTGACACGGAACTGCTCGCTGGGGATGACGAGCTCATCACAGCCGTCCGGGAGGGAGACAGCGGCGCCTACGCCACCCTGTACGAACGGCACGCCGACGCCGCCCGCGGCCTCGCCCGCCAACTGGTGCGCGGTGAGGCCGAGGTGGAGGACGTCGTGGCCGAGACGTTCACGCGCGTCCTCGGGGTGGTGCAGCGCGGCGGGGGGCCGACGGACGGGTTCCGGCCCTACCTGCTCACCGCGCTGCGGCACGTGGTCTACGACCGTTTCCGGGGGGAGAAGCGCCAGGTCGTCACCGACGACATGGAGAAGTTCGACTCGGGGGAGCCGTTCACCGACCCGGCGCTGGAGGGGTTGGAGCGGTCCCTGATCGCCCGCGCCTTCCTCTCCCTGCCGGACCGGTGGCAGTCGGTGCTGTGGCACACCGAGATCGAGGGGGTGAAACCGGCGACGGCGGCGCCGTTGCTGGGCATGAGCGCGAACGGGGTGGCGGCGCTCGCGTACCGCGCCCGGGAGGGACTGCGTCAGGCCTACCTGCAGATGCACCTCGCGGGCGGGGCGCCGGCCGAGGGGTGCCGTCCCGTCGTGGAGCTGCTGGGTTCCTACGTCCGGGGCGGTCTGGCCAAACGCGACACCGCCTCGGTCGACCGGCACCTCGACGGCTGCGCGGAGTGCCGGGAAGTGTACGCGGAACTGGCGGACGTCAACGTCGGCCTGCGCGGGACCATCCTGCCGCTCATCGCGGGTCCGGCCGCCGCCGGCTACCTGGCGTCCCTGCCGTCGGGGGTACTGGCCGGCGGCTGGTGGGGGCAGATGCCCAAGAGTCAGCAGCAGGCCGCCGTCGGCGGGGCAGCGGTGGCGGCGGCAGCAGCGGCCTCGGCGTTCGCCCTGGTGGGAAACTCCGAGCCGCCCGCTTCCGAACCCGAGGCCGAACCGCCGGCCGCGGCGCCGCAGCAGAACCAGGAACCGGAGGAGCCCGAGGAAGAGGAGCCCGAGGAACCCGAGGAGGAGCCGCCCGCCGACGACCCTCCGCCCGAGGAGCCGCCTCCGGAGGAGCCTCCCCCCGAGGAACCGCCCGCCGACGATCCCCCGCCCGACGACCCTCCGCCCGAGGAGCCGCCTCCGGAGGAGGCTCCCCCCGAGGAACCCCAGCCGGAGTTCCCCCCGCCGGAGGGCGTGCCGCCGGACGTGGGACAGCCGGAGGGTATTCCCCCGGGGCCGCCGGACGGTGTGCCGCCGGGACCTCCGGACGGCGTCCCACCGGAGGCGGCAGGTCCGCCGGAGGGGATCCCCCCGGACGGGGGAGGACCTCCCGAGGGGGTCCCGCCGGATGGGGGAGGGCCTCCCGGGGGGGTCCCGCCGGATGGGGGAGGGCCTCCCGGAGGGGGAGGTCCCCCGGGCAACGGTCCGGGCCCGGGGACGCCGCCGGGAGACGGACCGCCGTCGGCGGGGCAGTCCGGGCCACCGGGCGCCGGGAACTCTCCGGGAAACGGCCCCTGAGGGTGAGTGCACCGCGCACACCCCGCTTCCGGGGCGCCCGTCCCGGAAGCGGGTCGGCAACCGGGCCAGTGTGCCGAAGGTGGCGAGCGAAGCGCCACATACTTGGCTAGGCTGTGGCCCGCCCCGTCTAATGGCTGCGGGGCCGACCGCTGGAGAGACCGGGCGTCCACCCCAGCCCGGGTGACCAGAACATGGGAAGGGGGCGGTGTCGCGTGGATCGCTGCGCGCTGTTCGTTGACGCCGGCTACCTCCTCGCCGACGGCGCAATGGCTGTGCACGGGACTCGCAACCGCGATTCCGTGGCATGGGATTACGCGGGACTCGCACGGCTGCTGAACGAAGTGGCGCGCGACCGCACCGGACTGCCGCCGCTGCGCTGCTACTGGTACGAGGCGACGTCGGAAGGGCGCCGTACCCAGGAGCAGGACAGTATCGCCGACATTCCCGGGATCAAGTTCCGAGCCGCGCGAATCCGTCCGGGCCGGCGGGAGGGGGTCGAGAGCTATGTCCAACGCGACCTCACCACGCTCGCGCGAGCGGGGGCACTGTGTGACGCTGTGCTGGTCAGCGGGGACGAGGACATGGCGCAGGTGGTCGCGGACGTGCAGGACCTCGGTGTCCGCGCCACGGTCGTCCACATATCCGTTGAGGGCAACTGGACGATATCCCGTGCCCTGCGTCGGGAGTGCGACGACCTCATCGAGATCGGAGCGGGGCACCTGCGCCCCTATGTGAACCTGCTCTCCGGCGGTGTCCCGGAGGAGGACAACGCCGCGGAGACCACCAACCCCATGGCGAACGGGGTCGCGCACAGCGGTCCCGAGGTGGAGCGCCAGCAGGCGACAGCGCAACCGGGCTCCTCCCACGTGGAACCCGCCGCCTCCCCGAACGGGCTGGAGTCGGTGCTCGCCAACAGTGGCGCCCAGCAGAGCATGGGCGCCAGCGCGATGGACCAGTTGCGCGCGATGCAGCAGAGCATCGCGCAGCAGCGCGGCGGTGACCACCTCGCTCCGAACGCCAACGGTGGTGTGGACAGCGCCGGGAACTCCTCCGGCGGGGTTGACGCCAACGGTTTCCCGTCGGGTGGCGGCCCCTCCCAGCACGCCACGAACACCGGCGGGAACCCGACGATGGCCGGGAACACCCCGTCCGGGCACGAGGGCGGCTTCCCACCGGGGACCGGGCCGAACCCGAGTATGCACGGCATGGCCCAGGGCAACCACGCTCCCCCGCAGGGGCACGGCCCGGGGCCGCAGGCGCAACCACCGGGGCCGGGACAGTCCCCGCCCCCGCAGGGCCCTCCACCGCAACAGGGTCCCCCGCCGCAGCAGGGACAACCTCCGATGCCGCCGCAACAGGGACAACCGCAGCACCACCAGCCCCCATCCGGGCAGCAGGTGCCGCTCTCCCCTCACCAGGGGCCACCCACCGGCCAGCAGCTACCGCCGCAGCAGCAGGGGCCACCGGGTCAGGGGCCGCCGGGGCACTCGCCGACGGGAGCCAACCCGTCCATGCGGGGCGGCCAGTACGACCAGGAACCGCCGCCGGGGCAGTCCCCGCACCCACCGGACCCCCGGTACGGGCCGAACACGGGGGGGCACCCCGGGTACGGAGGTAATACCGGCCCAAACCCTACTATTGGGGCCAGTACGGAAGCTGAGACCGGCTTCGGCAGCCCCCCTGCGAACCAACCGGACGCAGGGGCCGGTACTGGCCCCCACCCCTCGGACCGACAGGTCCAGCATGGTCCCTACACCAACCCGACGCCGCGTGTGAGCCACGCCCAGCCGGGAGGCTCGTCGGCGCGGACGCTCGACGACGCGGTGCACGTCGCCCACAGGGAGGGCAACGACTTCGCCGAGTCGATCGCGCGTGACGCGCCGGCGCTGTGGCTCGAGGCGGTACTGGTCCGCAAGCCACGCATGCCATCCGACCTTGAAGCCCGGTTGCTGCAAGGATCGGTGTTGCCAATCGATTACCTGTTGCGCAACGAAGTACGCGAGGCGCTGCGTCAGGGATTCTGGGGCGCGTTGGAACGTGCTCGGGACTGACTGTCAGTGCCACGCAGCGAGCGAGGGAGGACGGCAGTGACCCGCGTTACAACAGCCGACCTCGACCGGTTGGAGTTCCGGGCGGTGCAGTCCGGCGACCACGTCACGGTCGCGTTGGAGCTGCTGGACCTGGCCAACCGGGTCGCGGCCAACAGCGAGGTCTCCCGGGCCGAACTCCTCGTTCGCGCTGGAGAGCAGTGGGAGATGGCCCAGGAGCATGAGCGCGCCTCGGCCGCCTACCAGCGGGCCATCGACGACGGCGGCCCCACCGTCATCGACGCCCGCGCGTTGCAGGCCGGGGCGCTGTTCGAACTCGACCGCGTCGACGCGGCGTACGCGCAGTTGGAACGGTTACGCGCCGAGGGCCCGCGCAACCTGCCCACGGTCATCCACATCACCGAGAGCCTGCAGGCGCACGACGACCTGCAGGGCGCGCACACGTGGGCGACGCTCGGGGTCCGGCGCTTCCGCCACCAGGACGTGTCGCCCTACGTGCACGATCTGCTGCTGGAACTGCTGCGGGCACGCTTCCGCATCCGGGTGGACCTGGGACTCGCGGAGGACGAGTACGACCGGATGCTGGACGGGTGAGAGGCCCGCTGCCGCCGGTTCGGCCTTGAACGGGCCTCCCCCCGTGGCGTTTCCGGGATCAGGCGGCGAGGAGCAGCCGGGCCTGGCGGTAGGCCTCCAGCAGGTCCCCGCCCCGGTACTCGGCCCGGGCGAGCGGGGAGAGGTGGTGGTCGGCGTTGACCGCCACACTGTGGTGGAGGTGCTGGAACAGCGGCCCGTCCGATCGGGAGTCCCCGTAGGCCACGCACCGCGGCAGCGGGATGCCCTCGCGGTCGCGTACCTCCTCGACGATACGCACCTTGTCCGCCGGCGTGAGGATGTCCTCCGCCACCGGCGGTCCGGCGAACGGCGGTTCGGGGTAGCCGGAGGCCATCACCTCGTCGAAGCCGAACTCGCGCAGCCGCCGGGCGTAGAAGTCCGAGGACATCGTGATCACCAGGGAGCGCTCCCCACGCGCGCGGATGTCGGCGCACACGTCGTTGATGCCCGCGATGAACGGGGACTTGGCGAACGCCCGGTCCACGTGCTCACGGGTGAGGTCGCTCCAGATGCCGTAGAGGGTGAGGGAGAACTCCCGGGTGTCGATCTCCCCCGCGGAGAACCGGCGTTCCAGTTCCAACAGCTCGGGCTCGGTGCCGCAGGCGCGCGCGATCTCCAGGTTCGCGCTGGTGCCGGTGATGAGGGTGCCGTCCATGTCGAACACGTGTAAGTAACTCACATGGCCGTTGTCTAGCACATCGGGGGTGATCCGCTCATCGTGTTTTTTCTCGGGTGCCTTTTGGGGCCGGACCCCGGAGGAGAGCGCCCGAGGTGAGGGGCGTGCGCGGTCCCCACCGCACACGCCCCCCTCTGTGCGCCTGGGCCTGGCGCGTCCGGGCAGTGGCCCTGTACCTGTGGTCCGGGCCCGTGGCAGGCCCTACGTCACGTCACCGCGTTCTGTCGCGGGGCCTCATGGTTGCCATGGGACGCCTCCCTCGGTGTCGCGCTGGTGTGGGACGGCTGCCTCGTCCGTGTCCCCGTCCTCGGCGCCGCTGGTCCCGAGCAGGGCGTCCAACCGGTGGTGCAGCTCGATGCTGAGCTCGCGTACCCGGTTGAGCCAGAACGCGTGGTCCTCGGTGGCCTGGACGAGCTGCTCAACCAGGTCGCGCAGTTCGCGGCGTTCCTGTGGGGTGAGGTTCACGCCTGCTCACCCCCGTCCTGGTGGTGGATGGTGGCCATCAGGGTGTGGACATCGTCCGGGAGGAACCGGCGGTGCCCGCCCGGGGTGACCAGGACCGGGGTCAGGTGGCCCTCGCGTACCCAGGTGTTGACGGTGGAGGTGGTCACGCCGAAGGCCTCGGCCACATCACCCGGACGCAGCAGGCGGGGACGCAGCCAGGTGCCGTCACTACTCACTGGCCCACCCCCGTCATGTTCTCCTCGCGCTGGGCCAGCCACTGGCGCACCAGCGGGGACAGTTCCGCGCGGACATCGTCGATCCCATCGCCGTACGTCGGTGAGACGTGAGGTTCCGGCGCGGAGACAGTGGCACCACAGGCCGGGCAGCGCCGTCCTTCCTCCTGTTCCTGCCGGTGGTGTTCGTGCTGGGTCACGTAGGGCCGCACGGGGCTGTGCTCCTCGGGATCGAGCAGCTCGGGTTCGGGAAGTCGGCCGGTGACCGGCTCTGGCAGTGCTTCCACAGCTGTCGGCGGCGGCACGGTGAACCGACGCGCCGTGGCGCTGCGCCGGTGCGGGGGCGGCGGTGCGGTGCGCGGACGTGGTTGTTCGTGGCGATCCCGGGGGCGCTGGGGTGGGAATAGGGCAACGGTCAGTACCGCGAGCAGCGTCCACAGGGACGCGAGGGTGCGAATAAACTGGAGCACCGTCATCGACTCCTATTCAGTCGGTGGCCACACCCCCGGGGAGTTTGGGCTCCCGCGGGGGTCCTTTTGTGTCACTCAGGTGTGACGTGGATTGGATTCACCATCCCATCGATGTAGATGTGGTGACCATGCATCGGTTTAACCTGCGATTATTTCGTATAAGACATGGTTGTGTTTGGTAATTCTTTGGTAAAACATATGTATGGTGGTAGAGAACGATGGGGTAGCGCGGAAGGTCGGAGCAGAGGTTCGACGGTTGCGGCGCTACGCAGGATATTCGCAGCAAGCGCTGGCTGACCGGATTCCGGTATCGCAATCAGCTCTCAGTGACATCGAGCGGGGGCGAGCGCACACCAAAAAGGACCAAGTCGAACGAATCGACCATATCCTTACCGCTCGTGGACGCTTGGTAGCCACGTGGGAGACGCAGCACGAGGAATACATTCCCCCCGAGTGGTACAAACAAGTTCCCGAAATGGAGCGCCAGGCGACTGAGATCCAGGACTACAATCCCCTGGTCATACCAGGAATGCTCCAGACCGAGCCCTATGCGCAAGCTGTCATCCGAGCTGGCGACCGAGTCGCCGCCGATGAGCGAGTACAAGCCAAGGCGCGTGCCCGTGTTGAGAGGCAAGAGGTCCTACACCACGAACGTCCGCCCTTTTTCCTCGCAGTGGTTGACGAGACCGTGCTGTACCGCCGCCTTGGCAGCCCTGAAGCTATGAGGGGACAACTGGGGCACCTACGGGAAGTCTCCGCATGGCCCCGAACGGAGATACTGGTGGTTCCTAGCCGCACGTGGGACCACCCTGGCTTGGATGGTGGCTTCCACCTGCTGAAAGTTCCTGGGATTGGGACGATCGTGTACCAGGAGGCCCGCTCAACCGGAAGCGTCTCTGCTGATCCTAAGATCGTGGATACACACCTTGGCCTGTTAGGACATCTCAGAGGTGTCGCGCTTCCTCCCGACCAATCACGGATTCTGGTTGAGAAGGCATATGAGGAGTACAGTTGAGCATCATAGAACCCCACTGGCACAAAGCTAGCTACAGTCAGGCAGAGAGCAACTGCGTGGAGGTCGCTGAGGGCCCTATCACCGCTGTCCGCGACACGCAGAACCGCCAGCTCGGCCACCTGTCGTTCTCCGCTGCCGAGTGGAAGGCGTTCCTCACCGAGGTCCGCGCCGACCGCCTGTAATCCTCGTCCTGCGGCGCTCCGGCCACGGTCCGGAAAGTAACCAGCCTCCGGTCATGACCGGAGGCTGGTTCCGTGTACGCAGAAGCGCGCGGAGCTGCGCAGCCAGCCTTAGCCGTCGCTCGGGTAGGTCATCCAGCCCAGACGCGTCCGCCCTCTCTAGCGGGTTGTACAGGTGTTGTCTCCCAGCGCGGAAGTGCTGCGAGGGGCCCAATCATTCCCTTGGGGCTGTTGCCTGAGAGGCGCACCGGTCGTTGCGGGAACGGTCATGGTTGGAAACGGCGCAGGAGGAGGTCTGCTCGCTGGCGGAGTGGTTGGGTCAGGGCGCGAAGGTCGTCGCGGTGGGGCGCGGCATGGAGAAGCTCGGTGATGGTGACGAGTTCGGCGAAGCGACCGGTGGAAGTGTTCAGAAGGTGGGCGAGCTCGTGGCGGATACGTGCGGCTAAGGAAGGGAGAAGAAGGCTGTAGCTGTGGAGCATGGCGGCGTCGTATCCGGTGGGAGCCAAGCCCCAGCCTTCCCAGTCGAAGAGGTAAAGCTGGGGTGCGCAGAGGTTGGCCCAGTGTAGGTCCCCGTGTGCGGTGGCCCAGGAGGAGACGGTGGTGTTGATGGGGGCACCGAGGTAGGTGGGCATGGCCCAGTCGAGGTACCGCTGAGGAACGGTGTGGCGCTGGGTGGGTACGACGGCGATCCTGTCGAGAGTCGTGCGCAACGTGTGCCACCAGGGTGAGGGCAGTTCCGGCACGGTTTCCGGGACCGGCGACTCGGCGACGGGCTGATGAGTAGAGAGATCGTAGAGCTCGGCGCGGTAGTTCCAGTGGTGCTCGTGCCAGTCGTGGACAGTGCGAAGGTAAGGACGGGGCACTGAATCGGGGATGGCATGTGCGGCATCCCGTGCGCCTTCCCAAAAGGTTGGGGCGATGTGTCCTGCGGGAGCACAGGCCAAGCGCAGCCAGCCGGAACCCTCTGGAGTCGTCACAGGACCGCTGAGGGTTCGTCCCTGCCAGCCCCATACTTCGTGTGAGTGGGGTGCGGGGCTGAGGTCGAGGGCATGCCGGGCACGGTGGTGCGCGGCACGCATCCGTCGCACGGTTTCCGAATTCTGAGGTTGTGGATGCATCATCAGTCCTGCGCGATGGGGCTGAGTGGAGTCATGAGGACATCGCGGGCGGTGTGTGACAGGGCTGCCTGAACGTGTGCGCTCAGACCGATGCGGTTGAGATGAAAGATCACGTGGTGGGCGAGGATGGCGCGCAGCCCGCGGTCCAGCGTTCCGTTGTGCCCGGCTGTGGCCAGGTGGCGGCCGGTGGTGCCGGCGGCTGTGAACCACGAGGCGGCGTACCACAGAGGGCCAGTGGCCTCGAAGAGAGGACTGGTGGGCGAGGTGTCCACGCTGAGGAGCCGACGAAGCTGTGATGCTGTCGCCTGTGGGGTAACGGTCCCCGAGGGGCGCGGGCGCATCTGGCAGACACGGTGCCAGACGTCGCCTTGTTCGTGGCGGTCGAGCCGTGCGTTGCGGAGCAGGGTGGTGCACCAGAGAACGGCGACCTCACGGCGGCCGACGCGACGGTGGGCCACTTGTTCGGGATCGTTGTTGCGTAGGTAGCTGAGAATCCCGGCACTGTCGGCGTGGAACAAGTGGTGGGCGGGGCCGATGCCGGCGGGGCCGCCGAAGGCCAGGATCTCGGGTTCGTAGTGGCTTTCCCACCACCGCTGGACTCTACCTGTGGCGGTAAGGGCATCGAGCACGCTGGTGAGGGCCGCCGTGGCCTCGTTTGCGGTGGTCGTGGGAGTGGCGCGGTAGCGCAGGCGCCAGCAGGGGTGTTTGCGCAGGAACCACCATGCGGCCAACGTTCCGTTCGCCTGGGCCTGCTGGAGGGCAGGGCCGATGTGGGTGGCTACGGTGTGCTCGGCGGTGGCCCAGTTGCAGAACTCGATATTGAGGTGCTGCCAGCCGGGGGCCTGGTTCCGCAAGGCGCTACGTCCCGCCTCGCAGTAGACCTGGACGGCATCGGCGAGATCACTGGGTTGTATTCCGATGCGGGCGGCGGATGTGGCCAGCGGCGTGCCACCGAGGACGGCTAGCACTGCCTTCTCAGCGTCCTGGGGTAGTGGGATGGTCTCCATGGCTGACTCGTCTCCCCAGTCGTGATTGGTCGCACAGTCGGAGGGGTCATGCCAGTAGCAGGCAGGCGTCCCAGCCGCAGGGCATGGTGGGGGTTTTAGCGGTGAGTGCTGCCAGCGCTACTCCGTGCGTGCCGTTGAGGAACCCGCGGCTGGTGGGCGCGTGTTGTCGCAGGAGCGCATGCAGTCGTGGGCGGTGTGTGGTGAACGTGGCGGGGGCGTCTTCGGCCATGCGGTGGAGGGTCTGCAGTATCCCGGCGGCTCCGTGGCAGATCCCGGCGTCGCTGACGCGGGCGAGCTGGCTACGGTCGGACAGGCACGCCAGCA
Organism: Haloactinospora alba; assembly: GCF_006717075.1. Taxonomy (NCBI): domain Bacteria; kingdom Bacillati; phylum Actinomycetota; class Actinomycetes; order Streptosporangiales; family Nocardiopsidaceae; genus Haloactinospora; species Haloactinospora alba. The sequence continues at coordinate 3,807,076 of NZ_VFQC01000001.1, read as the reverse complement.
TGGCGTGCTCAGCCAGGCGCTGGCGTTCCGGATCGTCCAGTGCTATACCCGCGAGTTGTTGGGCGCGAGCCAGCCCTGGCGTGCCATAGCACCAGCTGGGCCGTGGCCGATGCGCGCGTCTTGTTTCTTCCTTGGCTTTTTCCGTGGGGGTGGTGATCCAGTAGGGCCAGCGCGTTCCGCTCTGCGTATCTGTGCGGACAGTATCGAGCCAGGCGCAGATGTGCTCGATAGCATCACGCTGGGCATCGACGAGCGTGCCGCGCCGAGCGGCCAGGGAGAGGAGGGCCAAGGGGCCAGCGACGCCGTGAGCCATGCCGAGGTTCGCGTGGCCCCGGGGGAACCGTTCAGTGATCCGTCCGGAGGGGCCCTGTCGGCTCCACCACCCGGGCAGTCGTTGGTCATCGCGTGGTAAAGGGCGGGTGAGACGAACCAGATACGCCAGGACCGCTTTGAGTGTTGGGGAGTCCGCGTCGCGGCACAACAAGTAAGCTCCGAGTCCGGTCAGCCCGTAGAAAAGGTCGTATTCGTTCAGGTCCGGCCGTTGGCGGCGGTCGATACGGGCGTGGGCGGCCTCAAGACGGCGTTGGGTGATGCGAACGACCGTGTCGTCGAGTAGCCGTAGAGCGTTCTCGTAGCCGCCGATGCTGGATGCTGCGGTGTGCAGGGCGAAGGCAGCGGCGGGAGCACCGAGGTAGAGCGAGGCATGCTCATCGGCGATGAGGTCACAGGCGCAGGTGGCCAGGACTTGGTGCGCCTGCCACGTGGATCCGAATCCCGTCCGGGCATGGGCGATGTGCAGGAGTGCCTCGCCAGCGGTGCCACTGGCGAGGCACTGGGCACGGATGTGTGGTGGGGACGCTTCGGCAGTACCGGCGGAGACCACGGTCACGAGTGCGCTCCTTCGTTTCGTGCTGCCCAGGTCAGAGCGGCGGAACGCGCGAGCTGGTAGCAGAGCTTCTCGCCGTCCTCATCGACGCCGAGAGCGCGGAGATGGTGTGCGTGCAGGAGGGAGGGCAGCACGCTGCGCGGTCCAAGCTCGTGCTTCGGAATGAGCAGGTCGCGGTATACCCCCAACGTGTGGCGGCGTTCGCGCCAGGCTGCGGTGACCCGGTCACTGCCGGGAAGGTGTCTCAGTGCTGCGAAGGTGTCGTTGGGGTCGGCCAGTTTCCTGGCCTCGTGGTGCAGCTGGCGCGGGGTCCGGGCTGTTGCGGGGTTGGGGGGATGGTCGATGAACCATCGCGTGCCGGTGGCGGTGCCGCCGGTGAGACTGATCGCCATGTCGACGAGGCTGGCTGCGGCCAGAACCTGGGGATGGACTGTTCCGGTGCTGCTGAGGGCGATTTGGGCCAGCGCGGCGGTGGAGTCGGCGATGAAGACGTCATAGGCGGCGTGCAGGGTGTCCCCCTGGCCGTAGCGTCCGGTCTCTGGGACGTCGGTGTCCCACCGCATGCGACCGGCCAGTCCGTGCTGCCGCAGCTCGGTTGCCCACATGCCTGCCTGTTGGGCCAGTGAGGCGAAGTCGTGGGGGCGGGGCAGGTGGAACCGGAGGTGCAGCTGGTCGCTCTGGCGCACGAACCACCACGAAGGGGAGACGGGCCAGACTTCGACGGCCTCCTGTAGGCGGGTGAGGACTTCGGACATGTGCTGGGGGTGGCAGTGGAGCGTGAGGCAGGCCCATGGGGAAACACCCGGTACATGCTCGTGGTCGGGGGAGAGGGGAGCCACCTGGTGCGTCGGTGCATGGGTGTTGGCAGGGGTCGGAGGAAGAGTGGTGGCGAGGGCGAGGGTGATCTCGTGGGGGCGATCATCGAACCATTCGGAGGCACCCGGCTCGGGTGCCTCGCGTATCCGTGCGTGACCGGTGCGGTTGAGTTCGGTGCGTAGCAGGGATGCATCAGCAGGATCGTCCAGGAACAGTCGTAGCCGCCGGTCGTCATCACCGAGATGGACGGTCGCTGGAGCACCGAAGCGTTCGCGCCATCGCCGTAGGCTTTCGTGCCAGTGGGCGAACGCGGCGCTGGAGGGAGCCAGATCCTCTGCGGTGATGGTCCAGGTGGCCGGGGTGAGGATGCTGCGGTGATAGCGAATACGCGGAACGAACGGCAGCCGTGCGGCAGCGCCCCAGGTGAACGGTCCTACGGCGGCGGTACGTGCGCGGGGGAGTTCGCACAGAAACCGGGCCAGTGGGTGAGTGAAGGTAGCGAAGTCCACCGTGGTCAACGCGGCGGGTTCGACGATCCGTCCAGTCTCCAGCACGACGAGGTACAGGCCGGTGTCATCGGCGGTGACGGCCAGATCCTCCAGCCCGAGCGCGGGGTCGGGATCCTCGCGGTGTTCGCTGAGGGAAACCACGGTGGGCCACACAGCAGGGGCACGACTGACGTTGTCGGTGTGTGGGTGGAGCGGTGGGCTGGAGAGCTGAGCTTGGACCGCGGACTCACTCAGGGTGGGAAGGCGGGCATAGGCAGCGGCCATACGGCCGCGGTCGTGCGGGGCGAGGAGGGGAAGGAACCGGCCTGCGGTGGCTCCGGCCGCCGGTGCCATACCACTGGCAACGAGTGTGAAGTCGCCGTTGTCCAGCGCATCACTGCTGGAAGCGTGCAGACAGAAGCGCAGGTCGATGTGGGACGGAGGGCGGTCGGCATCGTGGGATTCGAGGTCGGCGACCATGTCGTCAGTGAGAACGACCTCACGGTTGCCCTCACACGCAGCCCGTTGCGCCAGGGCCAACAACTGTTCGTCGCGACGTGTCAGACTGCGGGTGGGACGCTCGTGAAGCGAGCCACGGTATCCTCCGGGAAGCCCCAGGCCACGGTTGGGGTCGGTCACATCCCGCAGAGGCACCATCGCTCCTGGGCCGTAATGGGTGAGGAACCGGGCGTGGTATTCCCGCCAGGCGGGCGGGCCCGAGGGGTACGGGCTCAGACGCGCCAGGACACCAGCGGTTCGCTCGGCCTCACGCGCCACCGTTGTGGGCAGGGTCAACGTGCAGTCCAACCGCAGGTCACAAGTAACGAGAGGGGCGGTGGAACCGTGGGAGCGCATCGACTGGCCCAGATCGGCCCGTAGCATCCGCTGCTGTGACGGCGAAGCCTCATCATGGGCGGCTAGCATCGCCTGCACATGCCGCAGGAGCTTGACGTGCGGTTCCGCACTGGGAATGTCGTGCGCCTGGATGGCGTCAAGCTGATCCAGAACGTGACCAAGTGCGTCGTCCTTGGTCATGGGCGGGTGCAGACTGGTGACCAGCATGCCGTGAGCGACCAGGTTCTCCAGCAGCTCTTCTATGGCTCCTGCGGGAAGGGCGGGATAGTCAACGGCGAGCGTTTCGACCACATCTCCGGCGGTGACGGGAGAGGCCGCGCTAGCCACCACACGTCGCACTGCGGGAGTGTGGCGTACACTGACCTCGCCCGGAACAAGTCGGCTCTCGTGTGACGCCCGCGCGCACGGCAGCACCAACCGCTCTCCCCGGACGAAGCAGGTGGAATCGACCACCACGGGCAGGCGCATCAACAGTTCTCGGCAGGACTCCAGACGGGCGATCATCGCAGCGAGCCAGTGCGCCTCCGCTCCCGCAGTAAGTCGGTGCTCCTCCCCCCAGCGCAACGACATGCGTGGTCCGAACTCGGTGGAGGCGATTCCAGCGAACATCCCAAACGGGGTGGCCCGGTGCCTCAGGCGCAGCACGTAGCGGTACAAGCTGGCGGCCGCGCGTCGCACTGACTTGGGTAGGTGCTCTTCCCCAGCGCGCAACGAATCGAGCTGACGAGCGAGGCCGGGGCTGGCGAGCTCGACAGCCTCAGCCACGAACGGCTGGGACCACACCTGGTTGATCCATACTTTCCACTCCTCGAGATACTCTGGAGCATCCACCGGGCCTGGCGCTGGGGGAAGAGCCAGCGTGCTGGGATAGGCGGCCGTGCGCAACAGGGCGGCGTCAACGAAACGGTACACCGACGCTCACTCTCTCCTTGTTGGTTCGGGTGGCCAGGCGTTCCGTCGTGTGCGCCTGGCCACCCGAACCGTTCGGTCATTCGGTGAAGCAGCCCACACAGGCGCTTTCGTTGGAGCTGCCACAGTTGTCACTGGTCTGGTTCATCAGCTCGACGGCGGCCACGCTCTGCTCCAGGAAGGTCACGTCCAGGTCGAGGTCACGAAAGTCCGGGGAGTCCATGTCGTTTCTCCAATCTGAAAACGGATGTACACAGCTCCCTGTCCCGCCCACAGGGCTCAGTACTGTGAAGCGGGCCAGGAGATCGTGAAGCGATGAGTGGGACGTTCTATGACACGTCCCCTTGGCATGGCCGTTTCGGGCGCGTTGGAGGGATGGGCCCGCAGGTGCGCCCGCTGTCCCCGAACCTGGCGATCCCAGGCCTGGACACGGGCCACCAGACGCTGGGCGGTCTGCTCAGCACGGGGTCCATGGGCCGTGGCTCCGAACTCGAACACCGTGCGCTGCTGGTCCGTCGGGCGCATCGTCAGGTAGGCAAACGAGGTGCCCTCATCATCTATGAGAGCGGAGATCCCCATCGGCGAGGCGGAGGTGACCAGCCCCCGGTCACGTGCCGCCCGGCTGGCCACCAGCAGCGCGTAATTGTCCAGAACGGTGGCCAGCCACAGGTCGAGGTCGTCGTAGGGCAACCCGCGACCCATGGTGACCTGCGACCACGCCTGCACACCCGCCTCCGGCAGTGCCTGCCGCAACGGTTCGGATCTCTCCACGTGCCAGCCGTCCAGCCGCATCCCCACATGGGCGTCCTCGTCCTCATGCAGCACCACCAGCTGCTCCTGATGCGCGGCAGCGCCGCGCATCGGAACGAAACCGCACACTTCATAGTCACGGGAGACCAACTGGTCGGAGACGCGTTCGAACGACACCGACCGGGTCAACCCTCGCAACCGTAGTGGAACGACGATTCGCCCGGAGGCGGTGAGTTGGTCCACCCACGCTGGTGCGATATCGGCCGTCTCAACGGTGACCAGGACGCGGTCGAAAGGAGCGTACTGGGGAACACCGTGGGCGCCGTCGGTCACACACGTGCGTACCTGGTCGTATCCGGCTGCAGGAAGCAGGCGACGGGCCCGACTAACTACATCAGGATCGATGTCGATGCTGGTGACCTCGCCCTCAGGGCCAACCAGCTCAGAAATCAGGGCAGCGTTGTATCCACCCGAGCCGATTTCCAGCACACGCATCCCGGAACGAAGGTCGGCCTGTTCCAGCATGAATGCTTGGATCCGGGCGGCACTGACCGAACTCAGCGACACCCCCTGCTCGTTGCGTTTGGTCACCAACGCCCGCTCGGCGGCATAGGCGTGCTCCGTGCTCTCCTCCGGCAGGAAAAGATGACGGGGAACCCGGTGCAGCGCTGCCGCGACTGCCTCGGTGCGCACCGCGTTCAGCCCGCGCAGCTCCTCGATCATCGCCTCGCGCAGGGGCGCGGCGCGGTCAGAGCCAGTTGTCTCCGTGTCCACGTGATCCGTCCTCGTGAGTGTCGTGGTGATTATTCGGTCGGAAGCGCCCAGGTGGAGAAGAACTCTGAGGACACGGCCATATCGGTGCGGTGGGTTCCCAGAGCACGAAGCATGACGCGTTCACCCGAGAAGCCGCGGCGGCCGTGCAGCCAACGGGTGTTGTCCACGATGACGCCCTCTCCCGTTTCCAGGTGGAGATCGTGGGCGTTGCTCGGACCGTCTGGCGTGATTGCCCCAGATGAGGATGCGCGCGGAGAGAGAAGCGCACCCGCTCATCCAGTCGCATCCGGATGGACCAGCGCTCCGGAACCACATCTTCGAACGCCGGCGCGGCGTGCCCATGCGCACCTCTGAAGTAGGCTGCTCCGCGCTGGCTCAACGTGTGCACGGCCAGCTCGGTGAGGACGTCGTGGCCGTCAACCGGGATAGGGGCGCACCAACATCAGCAACTATGGGGCGGCGCGCCACTGTTGTCCGGGGGTAGGTACGCCGAATTTCATATTCCGCGCAGCCTTCAAGGAATGAGGTACGCGCTCGCAACGGTCGGGGATCGCTCATGGCGGAGATCGTTGCAAACCCTCGACCCACGGATTTCACAACTGTGAAATTAGGGAAGCCTCAGTGCTAGTGTGGAACTCCCATGCGGGCAGCCATTCCCCGCAGAGCGCGTCCACTGGCATTCCGCCGGGCGCGTTCAGTTAACACTGACACCGCCTCGTGTACCCGTGCGTTGTTGCGGATGGCTTGCGGCGCGTACCGTTCCGCCTGCGACAGCCACGGCACCGCATCGTCTCCTGTGCTGGGATCGCGGGCCAGCGCCCGTCCCACATCAGCGTGTAGCGCTGCTATCCGGGAGTTCCAGAATCTGTCGATATCAACCTCATAGGCCGATGACCGCACCTGTTTCGGCGGAGTCTGCAGCTCCACCTGGATGGCTACTCTCCAAATTCTGACGTTCTCCATTGAGAACGATCCCCAGTTCGACTTGGGGGAGTTGGGTACGTGACGGGCGAGAGCCTCGGCCTCCTCCAGCCAGTTGTAGGCTTCCTGCTCCCGCAACGCTGAAGCCGCCGCGAGCCCTGCTGTCAGGGTCACCATTCCCAGTGGGCACAGCGACATCGCATCGCCCCTACGCAGCTCCTGCAGTCGGTCGGCGGTTTGGCTCGCCACGTGCAGGTTGCGTTCCCACCCGTGGCGACCGTGTGTCAAGGTCTGTATCCGCAGATAATCTGCGCGCGCCCGGTATACGGGTGTATCCAGCACATGCGCGGCCTCAACCGCACGAGTGGCAGCGATGTGCGCCAACTGGGGATAACCCAAATGTTTGGCGGTCATAGTGGCTGTGGAACACGTTTCGATCAACAGATCCAGCGCCTGACGCTGCTCATGTTCCCGTCCGTGAGAGACGTGGAAATGGAGTTCGTCGAGCAAGTTCGGTAGGGAGTCGACCAGTGCGATGTAGTTTGCTTGGCGCTGCAGTGTTGTCGTCTCCCGCACCAGGCGGGCCAGCTCCCCCAATGGCCGTGCCTCCACGACGACGGCATCGTGCAACCGATTGGTCGTCAGTGCGGTCTCCAGCGGCGGTATCACCGTATGGGGGCGGGCCTGTTCGGCATCAGGGGTGAGGTGTGGGCCTCCCACCAGATCCGTCTCAGACACTTCCAGAGCGGCGGCAAGAGACGAAATGTGACTGCGCCGATCCAACAATCTCCTGCCGTTCTCCAGCATAGAGATATAACTGGTGGTTACCCCGCTTAGGCCAGCGAGTTGTGCCTGGGTCATACCGCGCCACCGGCGCAGGGTGGCCAACCGCATCCCAGCGGTGGCATCTCCGCGGTCTCGCTTGTACATCACGGTTCTCTCTCGCGAGGAGAAACACTGGACGGCGTTCCGAACGTCACCCACGAGGTATGTGAGGTTATGTCTCTGTTGTGGGATTATCTGCCACCTCTTCCACCGTGGAGACCACTGTGGACCACGCGGGAAGGCGGTAACCCGCTGCCTCTTCCATGTCATGGACGACGCGAGCGCCCATAGACCGCACCGCTGAGATACTGGTTTCACAGGCGATATGGCCGGAGAGCTTGGCGTTGATCTGAGGGGCCACAACCGTGGGGACACCAGCCCCCAGCATTTCGCACATCACCGCAGCCGCCATAGTGTCACCGATTCCTGCGGCAACCTTGTTAAGGGTAGTGAACGTGAGCGGGCAGGCCAGTATCACCTGTGGTGGTGGCAACGCCGTTCCCGTGCCGGGGCGGCGCCACTCCACCCATGTCGATGCACCCGTAGTACGCTCTATCGCTTCCAGGTCATGGAATCGCTGCCCCATCGGGGTGGACAGGACAGCCACCTCCCAACCGCGCTGGTGCAACTGCCGTACAAGGTCAGCAACTGGTTCTTGGGGGGACGGAGCTCCGGAGGTCACGAGATACAGCATGGGTCGCAGCGTAGCGAGAACCTCTTACTGTGCTATGCGGTGGTTCACCGCATCCCACTCAGGGATGAGCGGACCATGTTCCAACGTTGGGAAGCGTTAGCAAGACGGGTGTACAAGTCGGCCCAGACGAACGGGCCCCGAGCAGGTGTCCCCATCGTGCCTAAACTCGTTTGCTCCGAGGGCAATGGAGCGTCTTGAAGGTCAGTGGCAAGATGTCCAGGCCAGTGGGGTCCGGACAGAACGCGGAAGTACCAGCTTCCAGGTTGGTTCCTGCTATCGATGGGGATGGCCATTACGAGCTCGCCTTTGCGGTTTCTCACGAACACAAGGGAGCTGCTCTGATTCCCGTCGCTGAGGTCACCAATCTCGCCATGCCTGAGGGCCACAAACACTCGATCGCGACTTGGATGTCACACTCCCAGCGATGAATCCCACTTCGGCTCCGAGCGGCGGACCGTGTTACCAGCGCAGTTCGCTGGTGCCTGCGCCGGTGTGGGTGGTGTGAGTATGGTGGTGGTCTGTTGCGGATGATGGGGGTGTGGCAGTACCGCGAACCGGGAGTGGTCATCGATTCCCGGGGAGGTTCCCAAGCATAATCTGGGGCAAAACGGTCAGAGACGTGGGGTTCAGGAGCTATCTTTCGATTTCTTCTATGCATTTCCCCTGGTCATCTGCCGTATCCACGGCCTCTTGGAGGCCGTCACCGTTGAAGGACCGCCGTCCATGGCCCAGTACACGTGCGGCTGGTATCCACGGCCTCTTGGAGGCCGTCACCGTTGAAGGTCTATGCCGTTGACCGCCCGATCGACGGTCATGTATCCACGGCCTCTTGGAGGCCGTCACCGTTGAAGGATCCACCTCCTGACGCGTCCCGCGGCACGAAAACCGTATCCACGGCCTCTTGGAGGCCGTCACCGTTGAAGGCGCGGGGGATCATCAGTGGCTGGGAGACCCCGGACGGTATCCACGGCCTCTTGGAGGCCGTCACCGTTGAAGGACCTGGACCGCTTACGAATTCTCCGACAAGACCCTGGTATCCACGGCCCGTTGAAGGCCGTCACCGTTAAAGCCCCGTCCTGTCACACCAGGTGCGTTCCGCTCATCGTTTTTCCTGACACGCTCATCTTGCGTCGTTCGCTTGCAGTCGACACCAGATGTAGTATCGCTCGTGCTGGTGGTTCGCCAGGGGTGACGCTCCTGGCGAGGCGACAGGGAACCCGGTGTGAATCCGGGGCTGCCCCGCAGCGGTAAGCGGGAACGACGGCCGCCGAACAGGCACTGGGCGCGCAGCGCCCGGGAAGCCGCGGCCTAGGACGGGAGGACCCCTCCCACGCCCGCGAGCCCGAAAACCTGCCACCGGTGTGCAGGAACGTCCTGCACCGTACGGGGCCTCGAGGGAGGGCCGCCGCGCCGCGATCAGGAGACGCTGCCACTGGGCGACCCGTGGCTCGGTCCGGTTACGGCCCGACCTCATCCCCAGCCAGTCACCGTCTCTCTGGTTGGAGCCAGCACCATGGCCGTCGACACCGGCACCGTAGCCGCGGAACCGGACACCGCCGCCGCGCACTCGATCGAACACCGGGTGGCGCAGGCCTGCGCGGACCTGCCCGGGGTGGACGCCGCAGCGGTCCTCGCCGAAGCCCGCCGCAACATCTATCCCGGAATCACCCCCGGCGAGCAGGAACTCGCGCTGATCATGGCGGCCCGCGCGTTCGTCGAGACCGACCCGGACTACTCGCACGTCGCCGCGCGCCTGCTGCTGGACGCGCTGCGCCGCGAGGCCCTGACGTTCCTGACCGGCCGCGCCGAGGAGGCCGACCAGGAACGGATGGCGGAGCGCTACCCCGCCTACTTCGCCGACTACGTCACCCGCGGGGTGGAGGTAGGCCAGATCGACCCCCGCCTGGCCGCGTTCGACCTCGACCGGCTCGGCGCCGCGCTGCGGCCCGAACGCGACCTGGACTTCACCCTCCTCGGTCTGCAGACCCTCTACGACCGCTACCTGCTGCAGACCGGCGGGACCCGCTACGAGCTCCCGCAGGCGTTCTTCATGCGGGTGGCCATGGGGCTCGCCCGCGACGAGGACGACCCGGAGGGGCGCGCCGTCGAGTTCTACGAGCTGCTCTCCTCGTTCGACTTCATGTGCTCCACCCCCACCCTGTTCAACTCCGGAACGCCGCGCCCCCAGCTGTCCTCCTGCTTCCTCACCACCGTCTCCGACGACCTCGGCTCCATCTTCCACGGGCTGAGCAACAACGCCCTGCTGTCCAAGTACTCCGGCGGGCTGGGCAACGACTGGACGCCCGTCCGCGGCATCGGGGCGCACATCCGCGGCACCAACGGCAAGAGCCAGGGCGTGGTCCCGTTCCTGAAGATCGCCAACGACACGGCGGTGGCGGTCAACCAGGGCGGGCGGCGCAAAGGCGCCGTGTGCGGGTACCTGGAGACCTGGCACATCGACATCGAGGAGTTCCTCGACCTGCGGAGGAACACCGGCGACGACCGCCGCCGCACCCACGACATGAACACCGCCAACTGGGTCCCGGACCTGTTCCTGCAGCGGGTGGAGGCCGACGCGCAGTGGACGCTGTTCTCGCCGGACGAGGTCAGCGACCTGCACGACCTCTACGGGGAGGAGTTCGCCGCGGCCTACACCGCCCACGAGCGGGCGGCCGACGAGGGGCGGATCGCGGTGTGGCGGCGGGTGAGCGCCGTGGACCTGTGGCGGCGGATGCTCACCGCGCTGTACGAGACCGGACACCCGTGGATCACGTTCAAGGACCCCGCCAACCTGCGCTCGCCGCAGCAGCACACCGGGGTGGTGCACTCCTCCAACCTGTGCACCGAGATCACCCTGAACACCAGCGCCGACGAGGTGGCGGTGTGCAACCTCGGGTCGGTCAACCTGGCCCGGCACGTGACCGCCGACGGGATCGACACCCAGCGACTGCGCCGCACCGTGCGTACCGCCGTGCGGATGCTGGACAACGTGATCGACGCGAATTTCTACACCGTCCCCGAGGCGGAGCGGGCCAACAGGCGGCACCGGCCGGTCGGACTGGGCGTCATGGGCGTGCAGGACGCGCTGTTCCGGCTGCGGACACCGATGGCCTCCCGGGAGGCGGTGGAGTTCGCCGACACGAGCACGGAACTGGTCAGCTACCACGCCATCGCCGCCTCCACCGACCTGGCCGAGGAACGCGGCAGCTACGACAGCTTCCCCGGGTCGCTGTGGAGCCGCGGGGAGCTGCCGATCGACTCGCTCGCGCGTCTCTCCTCGGCCCGCGGCGGCGACCTCGACGTCGACACCACGGCCCGGCTGGACTGGGAACCGCTGCGGCGGCGGGTGCGCACCGTGGGGATGCGCAACTCCAACGTGCTGGCCCTGGCCCCCACCGCCACCATCGCCAACATCACCGGTGTCGGCCAGTCGATCGAACCCATCTACCGCAACCTGTACGTGAAGTCGAACATGTCCGGCGACTTCACCGTGGTCAACCCCTACCTGGTGCACGACCTGAAACAGCGCGGGCTGTGGGACGCGGACATGGTGGCGCGGCTGAAGACGCACGACGGCAGCCTGGGCGCCATCGACCGGGTCCCCCGACAGCTGCGGGAACTGTACGCGACCGCGTTCGAGATCGACCCGTCCTGGCTGGTCGACGCGGCCGCGCGGCGGCAGAAGTGGCTCGACCAGGCGCAGTCGCTGAACCTGTACCTGGCCGAACCCAGCGGCCGGAAACTCGACGCGCTGTACCGCCGCGCGTGGCGCGGCGGGGTGAAGACGACCTACTACCTGCGCTCGCAGGGGGCCACGCGGGTGGAGAAGAGCACCCTGGCCGGGGTGGACGGTGCCCTCAACGCCGTCGCGGCGGTCCCGGACCCCGCGCCGGGGGCGGCCGCCCGGCACGGCGACACCTGCCCCGCCGACGAGCCGGACTGCGAAGCCTGCCAGTGACCGCGGGCGCCGCGCCCGCCCGCGACCGAACCCCCAGACGGGAAGGAACCGGAACCCACCCATGACACACGCGTTCGACACCGACACGACCGGCCTCGGCGAGATCCACCGGGACGCGGGACGTGTCGCCGTGGACGAGAAGGCGATGATCAACGCCCGCGCCGACGTGAACCAGCTGCTGCCGCTGAAGTACCACTGGGCGTGGGAGAAGTACCTCGCGGGATGCAGCAACCACTGGATGCCGACCGAGGTCGCCATGCAGGCCGACATCGCGCTGTGGAAGTCCGACGACGGACTCACCGGGGACGAGCGGTTCATGCTCAAACGCAACCTCGGATTCTTCGCCACGGCGGAGTCCCTGGTGGCCAACAACGTCGTGCTGGCCGTCTACCGCCACCTCACCAACCCGGAGTGCCGCCAGTACCTGCTGCGCCAGGCGTTCGAGGAGGCGGTGCACGGGCACGCGTTCTGCTACATCTGCGAGAGCCTCGGGCTGGACGAGGGAGAACTGTTCAACATGTACCGGGAGATCCCCTCCATAACGGAGAAGGACTCCTGGGCGCTGCGCTACACCCGGAATCTGGAGGACCCGGAATTCGCCACCGGGACCCCGGAGACGGACCAGGCGTTCCTGCGGGACCTGGTGGCGTTCTACGTCGTGTTCGAGGGAATGTGGTTCTACACCGGTTTCGCGCAGATACTCTCGCTGGGGCGGCGGAACAAGATGGTGGGAATCGCCGAGCAGTACCAGTACATTCTGCGGGACGAATCGATTCACCTGAATTTCGGGATCGACGTCATCAACCAGATCAAGGCGGAGAACCCGCACCTGTGGAGCCCGGGCTTCCAGGAGGAGATCCGGTCCATGCTCACCGAGGCGTGCGAGCTGGAGGTCGCCTACGGGCGCGAGACGATGCCGCGCGGTGTCCTGGGGCTCAACGCCGAGCTGTGCGAGCAGTACATGCACTTCATCACCGACCGGCGCGCGGAACAGCTCGGCCTCGCGCCGATCTTCGGGGAGACCCGCAACCCCTTCCCGTGGATGTCGGAGGTGATGGACCTGGCCAAGGAGAAGAACTTCTTCGAGACCCGGGTGACCGAGTACCAGACGGGAGGCGGCCTGGAGTGGGACTGAGCCGGCGGCGGGTCGCCGGGGCGCGGGGGTGCCGGCGGCGGTTGCCCCGGCCCCCGCGTCCTCACCACACGACCGAGTCGCGCTGGTGCTCCCCGATCCACAGGTGCGGGGCCGTGCGGTAGAGGTGCCAGGCCATCTCCCGGTAGTCGCTGTTGCCCGGCACCGGGAACCGCAGCCGGGCGTTGGGCAAACCGGCCACCGGCGGTTCCTCCCGGGCGGTCTGGCGCAGGTGGATGCTGAAGGGTTCCCGTTCGGTGAACGCGTCGGGGTCGTGCGGGTAGACCTCCAGAGCGAACATGTGTTTGCCGTTCTCGCTGACGATCGACCGCGCGAGTTCCTGGCCCAGCCGTGACCCGAGGCCGGCCTTGAAGGTGCGCTTGTACTCCTTCCAGCTTCCCCCGATCGCGCGGATCTGGTGCCAGTAGACGGGCTCGGCCCGTCCGGAGAGGAGGAACCACACTCCCCGCCGGTCGACGGCCAGTCCGTGCGTGAACAGGGTGGGGACGAGCATCAGCGCGATGACCAGGCTCACCAGCGCTAGGAACACGGCGAACACCGCGGAGATCACCCGTTCCGCCGTTCCGGAACCGTCGTCCAGGAAGCGCTCCGGCCAGATCGCCCCGGCCGCGCTGGTGCACGTGAAGAACAGCACCCCGGCGAGGATGGCGAGCCGGAGCTTGCGCGCGCTGCGCCCGAGGTTCAGGAACACGGCGTCGGACTCCGGCCACAGCTGGCCCGGTTTCCTCGGCTGCGGCAACTGCTCCATGCGTTCTCTCCCGACGGTCACGGCTTCCCGGCCAGCCTCGGACGCCCCACACGTGGGTACTGGTTCCCGGTGGGCCGCCTCCGTGCGACGGGGTGGGCCGGACGTGCCGCCGGAACGCAGGGCGGTGCCCGCGGTGCGAGATTGGCCATATATCCGATCCGACAAGCCGGACCGGTGACCTATGGACGAGAGGACAAGCCTGAATGATGAAGGCATCGGTGAGATTGCGATGAGGTGGGCAACTTCATATCGGTCATTGCCTCAGCTGCCGAACGAACGCCAGTATCGCGTTCGTCTTGTTACGTCCGTTACGTGAGGAAAAGAAAGGGACCGTGTGAATAGTTCCACCGTGGCATCGACTGCCACCTTCGTCGCGTATTTCGTGGTGATGGTGGCGATCGGCCTCTGGGTCTACAAGCGGACCGTGTCACTGTCCGACTTCGTGCTCGGCGGCCGCCGGCTGAACAGTTGGGTGGCCGGTCTGAGCGCCAACGCCAGTGACTTCAGCGGCTGGCTGCTGCTGGGTCTGCCCGGCGCCGTCTACCTCTCCGGCCTCGGCGAGACGTGGATCCCCGTCGGTCTGGCACTGGGTCTCATCGGAAGCTGGATCCTGATGGCCGGCCGGCTGCGCGTCTACACCGAACGCGCCACCGACGCCCGCAGCGGTGGTGACTCGGACTCGCTCACGCTGTCCTCCTACCTGGAGAACCGGTTCGGCGACCGAAGCGGCCTGCTGCGGGCCGTCTCCGCCATCCTGATCCTGGTCTTCTACGTCTTCTACGTCGCCTCCGGCCTCGTCGCCATCGGCGACCTGTTCGCGCAGGTCTTCGGCATGCCGGCGGAGGTGGCGATCCTCGCCGGTGTGCTCATCGTCGTGCTCTACACCTTCCTCGGCGGTTTCCTCGCGGTGAGCTACACCGACGTGCTGCAGGCGGTGATGATGTGGATCGCCCTGCTCATCGTGCCCGTCGTGGGAATCCTCGTGATCACCGCCGACCCCGTCACGGGTGTGGAGGGCGACTTCGACTCCGTCCTGAGCGGCGTGGAGGGAACCCTGGGCGACGCCCTGGCGCCGATGGTGATCATCTCGGGTCTGGCCTGGGCGTTCGGCTACTTCGGCCAACCGCACATCCTCGCGCGGTTCATGGGTATCCGCTCCGCGGGGGAGGTGCGCCAGGCCGGGATCATCAGCGTCGGCTGGCAGATCACCGCGATGATCATGGCGGTCGCCGTCGCCTTCACCGGTGTCGTCTACTTCTCCGAGCCGGTCGAGAACTCGGAGCAGATCTTCCCCAACCTGATCCAGGCCCTGATGAACCCCTGGGTCGCCGGGTTCCTGCTGGCGGCCATCCTGGCCGCGGTCATGAGCACCGCCGACTCCCAGCTGCTGGTCGCCTCCTCGGCCCTGACCGAGGACGGCTACCGGGCGTTCGTGAAACGCGACGCCTCTCCCATGTCGCTCGTGTGGATCAGCCGCGGTGCCGTCATCGGCGTCGCGCTCGTCGCCGCCGGCATCGCCCTGTCCGGCAACAGCAGCGTCATGGAGCTGGTCGGATACGCCTGGGCCGGGTTCGGCGCCGGGTTCGGGCCCGTGATCCTGACGTCGCTGTACTGGCGGAACATGAACCGCGTCGGAGCGCTCGCCGGGATGCTGGGCGGCGGTGTCGTCGCCATCGTGTGGGACATCGTCGACACCAGCGGGCTGGCGCTCGGACCCCTCACCGTGGGGCCGCTGGAGACCGGCCTGTACTCGATGGTGCCCGCCGTCGTCGTGAGCTTCGCCGGTATCTTCCTCTTCAACATGCTGGGCCGGACCACCCAGCAGATGGCTGACGACTTCAACCGCGTGGACGAGGAGTTCCAGCGGGAGAAGCACGAGGCCGGCGTCTGAGCGACGCCTGTGACCGGGGAGGTTCGCCGGGCACCGGCGGACCTCCCCGCACCTTCTGGCGTGCGGCCCGAGCTACCGGTAGAAACGGGCCCATGCCCCTCACGCACGACCTGCCCGCCGCCTGGACCCGGACCGACGTCGCGGAAGGGTTGGGACTGGGTACGCTCATCGCCGAACCGTGCGGCTTCACGCTGGAGGCCAACGAGACCGTCGCCGGGGCGCAAGAGCGGTTCTCCTGCCGGTTCACCGTCCACACCGACCTGGCGTGGGTCACCCGCAACGCCCGGGTGGAGACGCTGTCGCCCGAGGGCGCCCACGTGGTCGAACTGTCCGGCAGCGGCGGCCGCTGGACGGTCAACGGGAACCACGCCCCCGAACTCGACGGCTGCGTGGACGTGGACGTCGCCGCCACCCCGCTGACCAACACCCTGCCGATCCGGCGCCTGGGGCTGGGGCCCGGGGAGTTCCGCGACATCGCGGTCGCGCGCGTCGAGGTTCCCAGCCTGCGGGTGTGTCGGGTCGCGCAACGCTACACCAGGTTGCACAGCAGTACCGGGCCGCAACGTTACGAGTGCCGCGGCAACCGCTTCGGCACCCACGAGATCACCGTCGACCGGGAGGGCATGGTCCTGGACTACGAGGGGCTGGCCAAACGTCTCCGGTGAGGCCGGCGGCCCTCACCCCACCCCGTTCACCCGCCCGAATCCCCCGGCACCCGGACCGGAGCTGGTTCCGGGACTGCTGCGAGCACCGAGGGCGGGGACCGCGCTGACTTCATCCAGAGCGGGGAAGGAGCCCCCGTACGTTCAGGTCGACGGCGAACGGCGCGCTAACCGCGAGACGTTCCCGGGCGACGGTGACGGGAGCGTAACTCCCGGTCACATCGTCACGTTCGTAGACGTAGACGACAGGAGAGCCCGACTCCTCCTCGACACGCCAGAAATGTCGTATGCCCGCCTCGGCGTATTTCAACGGCTTGGTTTTCCGATCGCGTTCCGCGGACTCCTCTGAGACGATCTCCACGACGAGGAGCACATCCGCCGGCGAGTGGTACGTACGGTCGAGGTCGGGTTCCTGCGGTTCGCGGAAGGCGACGATGTCAGGCTCCGGGCGTTGACGCTGCCCGAGTTTGACCGACATCTCGATCTCCACGCCGACACCGTCCGGCGCCTGCTGGTCCAGTTCGTAACCCATGCGCATCATGACACGGGCACGGAAGGACCGGTGGGGCGACATCACGATGAGGGCTCCGTCGATCAACTCGAGGTGGCGCGGCGCCTCGGGCGGGAGCCGATCGAGGTCGTCGGCCGTCCAGCCGCCGGGCGGTGGGAGGAACCAGTCGGGCAACGGTTGGGCGGGTGACGACGAGGACACTGTCGGCTCCTTTGACGGGATCGACATCGCTCGGTGCCTCCTACCTTGCCGTTGGCACGCCGAGCCTATCGGAAGGCTACCCAGTGGCGAGGGGAAAACGCGGATGTCCGGTCCGCAGCGGAGGGGAACGCAGCCCTGGAAGTCCAGAATGGAGCCATGGCCCGCCTCGGACTCGTGACCCTCGTCGTCGACGACTACGACACCGCCGTCGCCTACTACACGCGCGTTCTCGGTTTCGAGCTCCGCGAGGACACCCCGCTGGGCGGCGGGAAACGCTGGGTGGTGGTGGCACTGCCCGGGTCCCGGGAGGCCGGCGTGTTGCTGGCCCGCGCCGCCACACCCGAACAGCGGGCCCGCGTCGGCGACCAGACCGGCGGCCGGGTCGCCCTGTTCCTGGACACCGACGACTTCTGGCGGGACTACCACCGGATGCTCGCCGCCGGTGTGGTGTTCGAGGGTCCGCCCCGGCACGAGAGCTACGGCAGCGTCGCCGTCTTCCGCGACCCCTACGGCAACCGGTGGGACCTCCGCCGGCTCGGCACCTGACCGCTGTCCCCGATACGGACGCGACCGGCGCCCCGGAGGCGACCCCGCGCACGCGCTCTCGGGTTAACGCCCGCGAAACAGAGCGGGAGTACGGTTGGCGGCACCGTCGGCGCCGTGCGGAGACCGCGACGGTCCCGCCGTCCCGCGCGGGCAGTACCCGTGTGACCAGGGGGTGGACGGCGCGCGATAATTCCGCCCGGCAACGCCGCGGAACCATCGGATAGGGGAGTGGGATGACGGAGACCGACCTGCAGGACGCGCGCCAGGACATCATCCGCGAGCTGGGGGTGGCCGAGGAGTTCGACCCGAGCCGGGAGATCGAGCGGCGGACGGCCTTCCTCGCCGAACGGCTGGAGACCAGCGGCACCACCGCCCTCGTGCTGGGCATCAGCGGCGGCGTCGACTCGATGACCGCGGGGCGCCTGTGCCGGCTCGCGGTGGACCGGGTGCGGGAGAACGGCGGAACCGCCGAGTTCGTCGCGATGCGCCTGCCGTACGGGACACAGCGCGACGCCGAGGACGCCGACCGGGCGGTGGAGGTCACGGGGGCGGACCGCTGTCTCACCGTGGACGTCCAGCCCGCCGCCGACGCGATGGCGCGCTCCCTCACCGAGGCCGGGATGGACTTCCCCGACCGTCAGGCGAAGGACTTCGTGCTGGGCAACATCAAGGCGCGGGAACGCATGATCGCCCAGTACGCGGTGGCGGGCGGCGAGGGCGGCCTCGTCGTCGGCACCGACCACGCCGCCGAGGCGATCACCGGCTTCTTCACCAAGTTCGGGGACGGCGCCGCCGACGTCGTCCCGCTGGCAGGGCTGACCAAGCGCCGCGTGCGGGAGGTCGCCGCGGCACTGGGCGCCCCCGACGACCTGGTGCACAAGACCGCCACGGCCGACCTGGAGAGCCTCGCCCCCCAGAAACCCGACGAGGAGGCGCTCGGGGTGACCTACGCCGAGATCGACGACTTCCTGGAGGGGCGGCCCGTCTCCGAGGACGTCGCGCGCTGGCTGGTGCGCCGCTACCGCACCACCGCACACAAACGCGAGCTGCCGACCACACCCTGGGACACGACCGGTTAGTGCCCGTTCCGCGGGCGACGCTCGCGAGGAACAGCGTCCACACAACAGGCCCCAGGGCGGGCTGCTCGGGGGAGCGGGGCGACGACCCGTCCGCGCGGAGGTGCGGCGAACACTGGTGGTTTCACCGATGCGCGGCGGCCGCGCGCCCCGGATGATGGGAAGCCACCCGGGACGGGAACGGGCACGCCCCCGCTGACCGTTTCCTCCGCTTCCCCTACCGGTGGGCGCGGGCGGGTCCGACCCCCCGGACCGGGTGCGTACGACCCGATCCCCTACCTCGCGACAGCGAAGGAAATCCCCCATGCGAACAGGTACGCCCACCCCCAGTCCCTACCGCCGCGCCGCGCAGCTCGGCGCGACGGCGGTGGCCGCCGCGGCCACCGCCGTGGCGGGTGTCGGAGCCGCCGCCCCGGTACACGCCGACGACAACCCCCACGAGCGCGGACCCGACCCCACCGAGTCCAGCGTCGAGGCGCCCCGCGGCCACTTCGACGTCGACGAGGAGTCCGTCTCCGGACTCGTGAGCGGTTTCGGCGGCGGAACCATCTACTACCCGACCGACACCAGCGAGGGCGACTTCGGCGCGGTCGCCGTCGCCCCCGGCTACACCGCCACCGAGTCCTCCATGTCGTGGCTGGGTCCGCGGCTGGCCTCCCAGGGTTTCGTGGTGTTCACCATCGACACCAACACGACCGTGGACCAGCCCAACAGCCGGGGGAGGCAACTCGAGTCCGCTCTCGACTACCTGGTGGAGGACAGCGACGTCACCGACCGCGTCGACGGGGACCGGCTCGCCGTGATGGGCCACTCCATGGGCGGGGGCGGGACGCTCGCCGCCGCCGAGGACCGCCCCGAACTGGAGGCGGCCATCCCGCTGACCGGCTGGCACACCCAGAAGGACTGGTCCGGGGTGCAGGTCCCCACCATGGTCGTCGGAGCCGAGCGCGACAGCATCGCCTCCGTCACCACCCACTCCGAGCCCTTCTACGAGAGCCTTCCGGGTTCGCTGGACAAGGCCTACCTGGAGCTCGACGGCGCCAACCACTTCGCGCCGAACATGTCCAACACCACCATCGCGAAGTACAGCATCTCCTGGCTGAAACGCTTCGTCGACGACGACACCCGCTACGAACAGTTCCTCTGCCCGCCTCCCGCCTTCGACAGCGACATCGAGGAGTACCGGGACACCTGCCCGCACTAGGACCCGACCGGTGCCCGCCGGGGGCGTTCCGGTGAGGACGGGCCGCACCAGCCGTGCACACGGCCGGTGCGGCCCACCGCTGCGGAGCACCGCCATCCGGGAAATCACCGGTTTCGTGTTTCCGCTCTGTTACCGGTGACAACTCGCGGGTAACGTTCTGGTGTGGCTACCGGAAACCCCCACGGAACCCACAGGAAACTACACGGCCGGGAACGCGAGAAGCGGGAGCTCGCCTCGGCGGCGGACACGGCCAGATCGGGCCGCGGAACGGCCCTCCTCCTCACGGGAGCCCCCGGAAGCGGGAGAAGCAGCCTGCTGGACCACCTGCACGCGGCGGCAGCGGGATGCGCGGTGCTGCGCACACGCGGCGTGCGCGCGGAGTCGGACCTCGCCCTCGCCGGGCTGCAGCGGCTGCTGCAACCCCTGTCCGGACGTGTCGACGGCCTCTCCCCGGAGCAGGCGGCGGCCCTGCGGCACACCCTGCGGACCGGCGCCGTCCCGGAGGAGGGCTGGTTCACCCTGGCCACCGGATGCCGGGACCTGCTCACCGGCGCGGGACACAACACCCCGCTCGTGTGCTGTGTGGACGACGCCCACCTGCTCGACCCGCCGTCCCTGGAGGTGCTGGCGTTCGCCGCGCGTCGGCTGGACACCGCCCCCGCCGCGCTGGTGTTCGCCACCGGCGACGGACACACCCCCTCCGCACTCGCCGACCTCGCCCGCCTCCCGCTCGCCCAGCTGAACGAACGGGACATCCGCGCCCTGCTGGACGAGGAGGAACCGGCGCTCGCGGCACCGGTGCGCGCGCGGCTGGCGCGGGCGGCCCACGGCAACCCGCGGGCCGCCGCCGGTTTCACCGCCCTGCTCACCGCGCGCCAACTCGACGGCACCGACCCGCTTCCCGAGGTCCTTCCGCTGGACCAGAACCTCCGGGATGACCTCACCGCCCCCGTCGACGCCCTGCCAGAGGCCACCCGGGAACTGGTACTGCTCGCCTCCTGCGCGCCGGGGACGGACACCGGCACCGTCCTGCGCGCCGCCCGCCACCCGAGGACCTCCTCCGCGGCCCTGGATCCCGCGGAGGAGGCCGGGATCGTGCGCACCGTGAACGGGCGGCTGCACTTCCCCAACCGGCTCGTCCCCGCGGCGGTCTACCAGAACGCCCCCTTCTCCCACCGCCGCGCCGCGCACCTCCGGCTCGCGGACACCCTCGACCCCCGGCGCGACCCCACCCGCTACGCCCGGCACAGCGCCGCCGCGGCCGACGCACCCGACGCGGGAACGGCCGCCGCCCTCACCACCGCCGCGCACACCGCCCGCACACTGGAGGGGCGCGCGGCCAGCTCGGAGGTCTTCGAACACGCCGCCGACCTCACCCCCCACGCGGGAGAACGCTCCTGCCGCCTCTCCTCCGCCGCGTACGACGCCTGGCAGTCCGGCGACCGCGACCGCGCCACCGCCCTGCTCACCGACGCCCGGGCGCTGGCGTCCGGCGGGAAGGCGGCCGGAAGCGCCGACCTGGCCCGGGCCGCCATCGGCATGCGCGTCGGCAACGCGTTCGACGCCGCCGACGCGCTCCTCGCCGCCGCCCGGAAGCTGCTGCCCCACGACCGCGCGTTCGCCACGCGGGCGCTGATGCGGGCCGCCGACGCGGCGTCCCTGGCGGGGGACCCGCACCGGCACGCCCAAGCCCAGCGGCTGGCGCCCGCGGAACGGGACGACGACCCGCCGGTCGTCGAGCTGGGGCGCGCGTTCCTGGACGGGTGCACCGCGTCGTTCGCGGGCGACTACGCCGCCTCGGTGGGTCCGCTGCGCCGGGCCGTGGCGCTGGCCGACGACATCGGTGAACCCGACGAGCTGGTCTGGGGCGGCATCGCCGCCCTGCGGCTGGGGGACACGCCGCGGGTGCGCGAACTGGCCACCCGGGCGCTGACCGTCGCCCGGCAGCGCGGGGAGCACGCCAGCGCCGTGCACGCGCGCGAGATCCTCGTCCACGCCGAGTTCTGGACCGGCAGGTTCCCCTCGGCCCTCGGAAGCGGTGCGGCCGGGCTGCGCGCGGCCCGCGACACCGGCCAACCCAACTGCGCCACCCACCTCCTGGCGTCCCTGGCGCTCCTCGCCGCGATCCAGGGGGACACCGACACGTGCCAGGCGCGCGCCCGCTCCGTCACCGCGCACGCCAGCCGCCACAACCTCGGCCTGCCGGCCGCGCTGAGCTCGTGGGCGCTGGCCGTGCTGGACCTGGCGCGCGGTGACGCGCCCGGGGCGTTCGCCCGGCTGCGGGTTCTGGCGCGCGCCGACCCCGGCTACGGCCACCCCACCATGCGGCTGCTGACGGCGCCGCTGTTCGTGGAGTCCGCCGTGCGTACGGGGGAGAACCGGTGGGCACGGCAGGTCCTGCGCCGGTACGAGCAGTGGGCCGAGGCGACCGCCAGCCCCAGCGTGCTGGCGCTGGCGGCACGGTGCCGCGGGCTGCTCGCCGCGCCGGAGGAGGCGGCACCGTGCTTCGAGGAGGCGCTGCGTCTGCACCGGGACAGCGCCGACGACAGTGTGGAGCGCGCCCGCACCGCCCTCCTGTACGGCACATCCCTGCGCCGGAACCGGGAACCGGGCCGGGCACGCGGCCACCTGCGGGAGGCGCTGGAGACGTTCGACCGGATCGGCGCGCGGCTGTGGGCGGAACAGGCGCGCGCGGAACTGCGCGCGGCCGGGGAGACGGAACCGGACGGCGCACCGCAGGCGGCGACGGAGCTGACACCCCAGCAGCACCAGATCGCGCTGCTCGTGGCTCAGGGGGCGACGAACCGGGAGACGGCGGCGCACCTGTTCCTCAGCCCGCGCACGGTCGAACACCACCTGCGGGTGATCTTCCGTAAACTCAACATACGCTCGCGGGTGGAGCTGGCGCGCTTCCTCCCGTGACCGGGGGCTTTAATCGGCGCAAGCTCCGGCCTTCAGGCCGGAGATAGCCGATCAGGAGTGGTTATGGTCGGTTCGCTGCGTAGGGCGTCGCTGGTTCTCCACGTACTGCCGGATGATGCTCAGTGGTGCCCCACCGCACGAAGCAGCGAAGTAGCTCGGAGACCAGAGCTTGCCACCCCGGGTACGCACTCGAAACTGCTGTTTCAGTCGCCGCGAGGACACGCCCTTCAGGCTGTTCACCAGTCGCGACACCGCCACCTGCGGTGGATATTCGACCAGTAGGTGCACGTGGTCATCCTCGCCGTTGAACTCGATTAAGTCTGCGTCGAAGTCGGCGCACACCTTGCTGAACACCGACTTCAGAAAGTCCAAGTGTTCGCTGGTGAGTACGTCCCGTCGATACTTCGTCACAAAGACCAAATGAACGTGCATACCGAAAACGCAGTGTCTGCCAGTGCGATAGTCCTCAGTGTCAGCCATAGACCAACATGATACAGTGGTTTCCGAAGGGAGGTGATCAGTCGTGCAGTTGCGGTACCGTTACCGGCTCTACCCCACCGAGCAGCAACGCCAGGCGCTGGCGCAAGCGTTCGGCAACGCCCGCGTGGTCTACAACGACGCGGTGCGCGCCCGCCAGGACGCGTACCAGGCCGGGGAGAAGTTCCCGACCGGAACTCAGCTGCAAAAGCAACTGATCACCAACGCGAAACGCACCGACGAACGCGGTTGGCTCGCGGAGTGCTCCAACATCGTGCTCCAGCAAGCCATCCGCGACGCGGATGCCGCCTACACGAACTTCTTCAACTCGATGAAGGGCAAGCGCGCCGGGCGACGTATGGGCGCTCCCCGGTTCAAGTCCAAGCGCGACCAGCGGCAAGTCATCCGGCTGCACACCGGCGGGTTCCGCATCCGCGAAAACGGCCGGTTGAACCTGGCCAAGGTCGGGGATGTGCGGGTGGCGTGGTCGCGGGATCTGCCCAGTGCGCCCACGTCGGTCACCATCATCAAGACCGCCTGCGGTCGGTATTTCGCGTCGTTCGTGGTGGAGACCGACCCCGACGGCCACGGCGAACATCTGGACCCGGTGGTCGACGACACCGGCGAGGAGGCCGAACTCGCCCTCGACCTCGGGTTGAACGCCTTCGCCACCGACCAACACGGCCACACCATCACTAACCCGCGCGTGCTGCGCCGAGCGGAACGGCGGTTGAAGAAAGCCCAGCGGGCGCTGTCCCGCAAACAGCGGGGCTCCACCAACCGGGCCAAGGCAGGTGCCCGCGTCGCCCGGCTCCACGCCAAGGTGGCCGACACCCGGGCGGACTGGCTGCACAAGGTCACCACCGACGTGGTGCGTGAGAACCAAACGATCTACGTCGAGGACCTCAGCGTGAAAGGCCTGTCCCGCACCCGTATGGCCAAAAGCGTGCACGACGCGTCCTGGGGCCGGTTTCTGGCCCTGTTGGAGTACAAAGCGGCCCGGTATGGGCGCACCCTGGTGCGCATCGACCGGTTCCACCCCAGCACGAAACTGTGCTCCTCCTGTGGGGCCGTGCAGGACATGCCGCTGTCGGAGCGGGTATACCGGTGCCCCTGCGGCCTCGTGTTGGATCGCGACCGCAACGCCGCGTTGAACATCCTCGCCGCCGGACGGGTGGAGAGGTTAAACGCCTGTGGAGCCGACATAAGACCTGCTACGCGGGCGGTTGGCGTGGAAGCAGGAAGCAGCGGGATCCCGCGAGGGAACACCGCCAGCGCGGCGTAGCCGCGTCGGAATCCCCGCCGTTCACGGCGGGGAGCACGTCAACGGAAAGCGCCAGGCGCCGGACCTGTGGCGACAACACCCCAACGTGTGGATTTCCGCACTGTGGCCGCACTCGATATGGTTCCATCGGCGTCAGAGCCTGTTCCGGCGGACACTGTTCGTCACGAGCGGCGCGGCGTTGCGGCCGTGTCGGCAGGCCGAGGAGGGAGGCAGAGCGACCCCTCTGCCGACCCACGGGAACACCGCCGGCGCGGCGCCGAGTGTCGCGCGCGCGTCCGTCGAACAGGCCCAAACCATCCCCGCCAAACACGGAAAGAGGCATACCCGTGTCCGAACCGGTTCGCCTGGTGTGTCCCATGAGCCGCAAGTACGGGGAGCTGGCCGCCGGGGCCGCCGGCTGCCTGGCCGGCCTCGGCGCCGTCGTGGCCGCTCCCACCTCCTGGGCGGTCGTGGGGGCGGGAATCGCGTGTGTCCTCGCCGGCGCGGCGCTGCTCTGGCACGGGGCGCGTATCGCGGTGCCGGTGCTGGAGGTCTCCGACGGCGAGTTCCGCTACCGGCGCGGCCGCTACATCGTGCGGGTCCCGTGCTCCCGGCTCGGTTCCTACTACGTCCTCGCCGGGCGGGCCCGTTCCCTGGGACTGTGCGACCCGGTCGGCCAGCCCTACACGTTCCCCTCGGTCGAAGGCCGCCGCGCCACCCGCCCGTACCTCCCCCTCACCGGGGTGCGGTCCTCGGCGAAGGTCGAGGCGTTCATGGCCAGTGCCGGGGTGCCGCCCCGGGACCGTTCCCTGACGTCGGGAACGAGCGCGCGGTAGCCCCACCCGCCGGGAACACGGCATGTGATTCACATCACACCTGGTGGTCGGGGGTTCGCCGCGGACTCCCGGCCGCGGCCGGGGGCCGCCGTGGCGCGTGTGCCGCGCCAGCCCGGCGGAGCGGTCAACACCACCCCGCGACCCCCTGCCGTAGCGGCGGGTGGTCGCCTACAGTCGGGAGCGTGACGCACTCACGGATAGTCGCCATCATCACCGTCGCGGCGATGACCGTCGCGATGTGGGCGTTCGAGCTGTTCGACACCATGCTCGGCGGCGCGCTCGACCGGACGTTCGGGATGCACGCCTGGGAGCTGGACGCGCCGTGGACGATCCTCACCGCCCCGTTCATGCACGGCAGTTTCGCGCACCTGATCAGCAACACGGTGCCGTTCCTGGTGCTGGGGGCCCTCGTCGCGTTCAGCGGCCTCAGCCGGTTCCTCTGGACCACGGCCATCGTGGCGCTCGTCAGCGGGGCGGGAGTGTGGCTGTTCTCCACCCCGGACACGCTCACGGTCGGCTCCAGCGGCCTCGTGTTCGGCTACTTCGGCTACACCGTGATGCGCGGCCTCGTCGAACGCAAGACGGTCGACATCGTCATCATGATCTGCGTGGTCATCTTCTACGGGACGATGATCTGGGGTGTGCTGCCGCAGCAGCAGGGCATCTCCTGGCAGGCCCACCTGTTCGGTTTCCTCGGCGGGCTGCTGGCCGCCTACCTGCTGCCCAAACGCGGCGAACAGCGGCCGGTCAACCGGGGGTACAGTCCCTACCTCGGGTGAGGCGGCGCGCCGGTGACGGTCCGGCCGGCGGTCACAGCCGGGTGCGGGAGAAGTTCAGGTAGGAGCGCGACGGTGTGGGGCCGCGCTGGTTCTGGTACCGCGACCCGTACCGCGCGGACCCGTAGGGCTCCTCCGCGGGCGAGGTGAGCCGGAACATGCACAGCTGCCCGATCTTCATCCCCGGGTACAGCATCATCGGCAGGGTGGCGACGTTGGACAGCTCCAGCGTGACGTGGCCCGAGAAGCCGGGGTCGATGAACCCGGCCGTGGAGTGGGTGAGCAGCCCCAGCCGGCCCAGCGAGCTCTTGCCCTCGAGCCTGCTGGCGATGTCGTCCGGCAGGGTGACGACCTCGTAGGTGGAGGCCAGCACGAACTCCCCGGGGTGCAGGATGAACGGCTCCTCCTCGTCCCCCTCGATGAGCCGTGTCAGGTCGGGCTGTTCCACCGACGGGTCGATGTGGGGGTACTTGTGGTTCTCGAACACCCGGAAGTAGCGGTCCAACCGGATGTCGACACTCGAGGGTTGCAGGAGCTCCGGGTCGTAGGGGTCGATCCGCACCCGCCCGGTCTCGACTTCGGACCTGATATCGCGATCGGAGAGCAGCACGTCCCAGAAACTACCCGCTGGCGACCCCTGTGCCGGTCGTCCGGCCGCGTTACCGCTTCCCGGCGCGGTTCAGGTACAGTAGGACCCGTTGGCAGCCGCCAAGCGGGGCCATCACGCGGATGTAGTTCAATGGCAGAACTTCAGCTTCCCAAGCTGATAACGCGGGTTCGATCCCCGTCATCCGCTCCAGGTACGAAGGACCAGGTCATCCGGAAGAATCCAGAGCCTGGTCCTTTTTCTGTGCATTCCCGTCAGCGGTCCGCGTGCCCGCTACGTGCCCGATGCTCAGACCGGGGGACCGACGATGGGCGGAGGGTCGTCGTCTCCAGTGTTCTCGTCCTGGTCATCGTCCGCCTTCTTCAGCTCCTCAGCGGCACGCTTCCCCAACCGGTCGGCCAGCTCTCGAGCACGGTCGTCCCGTGCGTGCAGGTAGACGAGTGCTGCCCGGGTACTGGAATGGCCCATCCTGGTCATGAGTTCGCGCAGCGACGCCCCGGCTTCAGCAGCGTAGGTGTTGCCCGTGTGCCGAAGGTCGTGCAGATGGATGCCTTCCAGCCCCACCGCCGCACACGCCTCGGCCCAGTACTTCGAGAAATTGCTTCGCCGGAGCTGGTTCCCTTTTACCCCAACGAACACGAGCCCGGACGGCCCCGGAGCGGCGAACTCGTTCAGGTGTCGCCATAGGTCATCCTTGATCAGGTCGGGCAGTTGCACCGTCCGATATCCCGCCCGGGACTTGGGCGTTCCCTTAACCAGTTCGCCGACGTCGTGCACGGTCTCGCGAACGGTCACGGTCCCCTTGTCGACATCGAGATGACGCCGACGTAGCCCGGCCAGCTCGCCCCACCGAAGGCTGCCGAACGTCGCGAGCAGGACGAGCGCACGGTATCGGGGCTTAATGGCGTCAGCCAGTTTGAACACCTCAGAGACGGACAACACGGGCCGTTCCTCGCTGTTCTCCTGGCCCGCCCCCTCGATCTGGCACGGGTTTTCGCGGATCAGCCTGTCACGTACGGCCGTGTTCAGGATGGCGCGAAGCAGCCGATATGCCTTAGGAACCTGCCCTTTTCCCCTCTTTGCCTTGCGCCGTGTTGCACGCCACTTCCGGATGTCCGCCTCTTGAATGTCCTTCAGTTTCATATCACCGAAGGTGGGATTCAAGTGCAGCCGGAGCAGGCCCTCATACGTCTGTTCCGTCTTGGGCGTCAGCTCGCGAGTAGTCATCCACTCTGCGGCATAGTCCCGAAACCGCACATCACCGGCATTGGGATCCCACCAACCGTCACGGTTGATCTCGGCTTCCTTCAAGGTCAGCCACCGGTCCGCCTCTTTCTTCGTGGCGAACGTGAACGGCGCCGGGCGGTCGACTCTGTCCGGACCCTGGTAACGCGCCTGATACCGCCCCGAGGGAAGCTTGCGAACCCTGCCGAAACGACGCTTCTTCACCATCAGGCAACCCTTCCCATGTCCAGACGGAGCGGTTCGACAACGCCAGTGGCGATGAACTCGTCCAGCGCGGATTCCGGAATCCGAACGTGCCGACCGATCCGGACGAAGGTGATCCGGCGCTCCTCGATCAGCCGACGCGGATACCGCTGGCTAGTGTTGAGCCGTTCAGCCGCTTCCGCGACCGTCAGCAGCCGACCCGTAACACGCGTATTCGTCTTCGCCATCACGCTGCCTTTCCAGTTGCCGAATGGTGGTGTTGCCGAACGGTGTCCAGGTGGGCGCGGCGGTTGAGCCGCTCGCCCACGGCCCGGAGTAATCGGTGCTCGCGAGGGGCCACGTCCGGATCGGTGGGTTTGGCGAGTTCCCACACGCAGCGTTCGTTGGTGGCGGTTGCCGAGAGAACCGGAGCACCCGGGTGCGAGGTCGTCTCGGAGCCGGTGCCGTCGTCGGGGTCGGGGTTGGTGGGATCCACACCGAGGGTTTGCAGCACCCAGGTCAGCCGGTCGGCTTTGTGGTCGGCCAGGGTCTTGTTCGACCATTTGCGCGAGACCAGCACCCGACGTCCGGCATAGCCCAGGTGTTGGCGTTTGTGGGCTTTGGACCGGCAGAAGCCGGGGCGCATGCCCGCTGTGGGGTTCTGGGGTTGGATGCCGTAGCGCAACCAGTTCGCACACCGAGGTGAGCAGGGTTCGAACCGCAAGGCGTCCATGAAGCGGTCCACGTGGCGCTGTTGGGCGGCGGTGGTCACCGGGTGGCACTCGGCGATGTCCTTGGTCAGGTATTTCGCCAGGTAGCGCACGCACCGGTTGGCATCACCACTGCCGGCCACCACGCCTTTGGCGTCCACTTGGGGACCCAGCCGACACACGTGCATGGGTTCGGCCTCCGGATCCGTGTCCAGCACGTCCAGGGCCTGTTCCCAAGTGGCCAGCACCTCCCCGGTATCCGGATCGACATAGTTTCCGGTGTCCTCGTCGAAGAGGGGCAGGTGATCGTTGTCGTAGACGACCTGTTCAGCGTGGGGCCACCAGACTTGGTGGTAGGTCGCCGCGGCGATCTGGCGCAGTTCGGCCCGGGGCAGGGTGCCCCGGATCGCCATGTGTAGGTGCGGGGCGAGGCGTTTCTGGGGTTCCACGGTGGCGAAGTACTGCACGTCGAACCCGGCCACCCTACGGAGGTTCTGCACGAACCGGTCGATGAGCTTGGAGAAGTGAAGCGTGTCGCGCGCGCAGCGTTGATAGTCGTAGGTGTCGGGATCCACCGGGGTGCCGTCCGAGCGCACCCGCCCGTAGGAATCCAGGGTCAGGGTGAGGAACAGGGACGGGCGAAACGTCGTGCCTGTGGCGCTGTCCTGGAAACTACGGCCCACGGTTCTGCGAGCCATGGGGCGTTTGGGCAGGTCGGGCACGTCGCTGCGGCGTTTCGTCGAGCGTGTACGCCGTGGGGAGGAACCACCCGAGGAGGAGGAACCCCGTGAGACCGACCCGCGCAGGCCGGTGGCGGTGATCTCCTCATCCATGGCGGTCATGGCCTCGTCCAGCTCGGCCAGCTCGTCAGAGGTGGTCGCTTGGGACGCGGCGAGATCGTCACGGCGAGCCGTGGCCCGAGCGCGGTGTTCGACCCACCAGCGTTGCACCTGCGAGGGATCATCCGGAGTGGGTGTGGGTTCCTCGTCCAGGTGCCAGCCCTCTTCGCACTGGCTGCGCCGCAGGGAACGCTTACGAGCCGCACAGGCCGGGCACTGGCTGTCCAACGTGGAGCCGCACGGCACATCCACGATCTCTGAGGCCCCGGTGTCCAGGTTGGTGCGCCGCAGTGAGACCGGACGGATGCACACCCCGTTGTCGGTGGCGACCTGTTCGGCGACGTCTTTGGCCAGGGGTTGGGCTTGGCGCTCGGCCCGTGTGGTTTTGCCGGTCGGAGTCGGCATCAGGCCACCTCCACATCCGCCACCGGCTGCAGAGAACGAGTTCCGTACTCGTTCGCCATGGCCGTGATGTCGTCATCATTGACGAAGGCGGCCCGCACACGCACCGGTAGCGGGGAGCCCTCCAGGCGGACGAACGCCACCCCGGGAACATCGGGGTCGATGAGATGGGCGTTGGCGCCGCGTTCGCGGGCGTCATCGCCGAGCACCATGTCAACCTGAGACGCTTCGTCCAGCCGTAGGGCGATCTTGTCGGGAAACAGGTTGCGCAGGTTCATGACCTCTTTGCGCGGGTCCTGGAGTGCGGCCAGCACGCACACCCCCACCGCACGCCCCTGGCTTGTGAGGGTGGCGATGGCGTTCTCGGCCCGGCGGCGGATGTCTTTCTCGGGGTGGTAGGCGGTGAGGAAGGCGACCTCATCGACCATGATCACGATGAAGGGGTCCTCAACCGTGGGAGTGTGGTTGCGCCGGATTCCGGCGTAGCGATCCGCCCGGGCGTGCATCTCGGACACGGCCGCCTCCAACACGTCCACGGCCGCCTCAGCGGTGTCGGCGTAGCGGGCGAACAGGCTCCGGCCGTAGGACAGTTCCATGCGTTTGGGATCGATCGCCCACACCTGGGCAGTGCCCTCGCCAATGGCGGGCAGCAGGGCGCGGATGGCCGACCAGAGCACCGAGCCTTTGCCCGAACCTGTCACTCCGACCGTGAGTACGTGGGTGCCGTGCAGCCGCAGGTCCCACGGGGTCCCGTCTTCACACAGGCCCACCTCGAGAGCGGCCATGTCGACCTGATCCGGGACGGGGCGTGCCGGCAGGGGGTTGGCCAACAGGTCGCGGCGGGGAAACTCCAACACCACGTCGCGCGGCCCGCGCGTGTAGACCCGGCACGAGGGCGCTTGGAACCCGTGGGCGAGCTCGGTCACCCGGTCTTCGAGGTCTCTGGGAGTGGTGCCCTGTACCAGGGTGATGCGCACCCGGTCCGCCCAGGCGGTGCAGGACACGGTTTTGATGCGGGGCAGGTAGTGGCGTTCCTGATACGACTCGGCCAGTCCGGCCACCACGAGCACGGGTTGCCAGTGACGCCGGTACACCCACAGCCAGCGCCAGCACGCCAGGCTGCGCAGCACGACCAGGCGGTGGAACACGGCGGGCCAGTACCACCACCACACCCCCAATCCCACGCCAGCGAGAAGTATCCCCGCAGCGAGCGGGATCCAGCCCCAGACGGAAACGACCATGGCACCGGTACTCAGCAGGGCGGTTGCGATCGGGAACCGGACGGGGGTGAGCACCACCAGGCGCAGGAGCCGATAGACCCACCGGGACACGATGACGATGCCCGGCGTTTCCACCACCGGGGTCGTGAACCGTACCCCGTGCGCGGGAAGAGGGGTGGTGGGCTGTACTTGGGCACTTCCGGCACTGCGGTCGCGCAGCATCACGAGTCACCCCCCAGCACCTCGAACAGCCAGGCTTGGTACTCGGCCCGTAGCGCCGCGTTGCGCGCCCGGTAGGCGGCCAGATCCGCCCGAGCCGAGGCCGCCACCACGTGCGTGTGCGGGTCCTCGCTGGCATCAGCGATGCGCTCCAACAGGTTGGTCTTCCAGGCCAGCAGGTCCGAGTTGTCCTGGTGTGGGGCCATGACCGGACGCTGAGAGCGCGATCGCAGTTCCTCCAGGAACCGCGAGATCTCACGCGCGTGTGAACCCTGAGAGTGCGACATAAGCTAGAGACACCTCTTCTACATGTATGAGCAGTGCAACGGGGAGAGGTAGGGGCGGCCGTTGGTGTTGGCGCACCAGGCCGCCCCGCGTGTGTTCTCAGGCGGCGTCCTTGGCAGCGCCCGCGTTGGCTGAGGCAGCCTTGCGCCCCGAGGCGTTGGGGGCTTTCACTCCGCGTGCCCGCAGCGAGTAGGCCACCCGAGGGCGCCGGCCCGACTCGTCCACATAGGGCATCACCGACATCTGTTCGAACTCGGCCGGACGGAACGGCAACCCCGGAACCTCGTCCGGCAGGGTCGGGCACACCTCAGCGGCGACCTTGACTTTCACGCTCTTGGCCTTGCCCCGGGCCTCCGGGTCGGCGTCGATGACCTCCACCGCCCACAGCGGCAGCCCCGAGGTCTTGTCGGTCTGTTGGCGCTTGGTCTCAAAGTCGGTGATCGCTTCCACCCCCAGGGCGTAGGCCCCGTGCGGGAACACCGTTCCGAACTCCACCGGCAACGCACCCTGAATAGCCATCAGATACTCCTTCCACTTCTCTGTCCATCCCCCTATACAGCACAGAAGATTTCTGAAAGCAGCTCCTGTCTAGGGGGATGGACAGAACGTAACGCAACACCCAAGTGATTGTCTAGGGGGGTATTCAACCGTTGGGATGTCCATAGACGACAGTGGCGTCATCATGGGCTTTGCCTCGCGGCCAAACTCGGCCGTCAGGATCGCTGTACTCGGCCTGGCGAATCTGCTTAATCAGAGCGGCTGCTCCGTCTGTGGCAACGGTATCGAGCGTATTGCGCCACGTGGTCAGGCCGAATCGGTCAACCAGACGAGTGGCACCGTCGCTAAGTAGCGTGAAGGCGGTTACCTCGTCGAGATGAACGCGTCCCGTTATCGCCTGTTCTGCGGCTGCTGGTTCCGTATTGGCGATCCAGAAGCCGCCGGGACGATTGCGATGGTTGGCCAAGGCAGCCACGTATTCCCGTAACGCTTGGGAATGCTCCGTGGTACCCGTAGGAAGCGCGTCCATAGGTTTACGTAGCTCGCGGCCGACGATGGCTTCCCGGTTGTCGCTGATCACATCGGGAGCCTCGCCAAACCGGTCGAGTACCAGTACAGAGTCCGCGAGGACCAGGTATTCGCAATCGGTATCACCCCAGCGAAGGGCGACCACTGTGGCTGAGGGAGTCTCAGCATGCTTGAGGTCGCAGGTGCCAACGTGTAGCCGGTTTACATACTCGATGGAGCTGGCTAATGCCCCAGTGAGGGAAGCGCCAGGGCTGAGAGCGCTGAGTAGCAGCCCACCGAGAGTGCGCGCATACCAGGAGACGCCATGCACACACCCGGACTCGGCGCCAGGCGGGGTACCAGCACCATCCAGCAAGACGGCCGCGTTGCTGCCTACAGCGGCGAAGTCCTCATTGGGTCGATCGAGTTTGGCGGGGTCGGTGGCAAGCTGGAAGCTCACACTTCGTCCTCGTCATGTCGATACAGCGGTGTCGCCATTTCGGTCTTGACTGGTTCGTTGGTCTCCGAGTCGTACTCGGTCCGAATAAGGACAGAGAAGTCCTGTTCACCGATCTGGCCCCACAAAGTGGCGATGTCGGTGGTCAACCACTGCGCTACGCCCAACGAGCCCGCCGGATGGATTCCCGCGATTGCCAATAACGAGCCCGCACCGTCAGGTCGGGGAAGACGGCCGAGATATCCGATATCGCTGGGTGAAGGCGATGACCCGTCGGAACCTGCGTAATGGACCTCACCGGTACGGGCATCACGGATGCGCCATGGCTGACCCTCATCGCGTTCCCAGACGAACACGGGATCCTTGGCATAGGTTGCGGACATCGCTTCGGACATGCGCGGACCGCACACGACTACTAGGCCAGGCCGGTTGAGATCCACCGATCCGTCGATTCCCACGTGGTCGTCCTGCACCGTCAGGTCGTAAGTACGGACCAGGTTTTCCAGCCGCTTTCCGGTGTTGAGGTCATCGAGGGAGACCGCTACCCGGTCTTTGCCCGGTTCCCAGCGCAGTGGTGTGACGATCGTTACTGTTCCCGATCCGAAGAACGCTCCCTCCGGAGCGGGACCAGTGCGACGGATCTGATGGATACGGCCACGTGTCAGGCCAGCCTGTGCCGCGATCTGGGCATAGGACAGCCCTTGAGCATGCAGGTCCTGAATCGTACGGCGCCGCAGTCGAGACAAGTCGGTGACCTCTTGCTGGGCTTCACTGAGACGATCGGTTGCCGCGCGGAGTAGAGCGAACGGATCCTCGATCCCCGCTATGCGCTCATACTCGCTGCCCATCGTCCCTCTTCCAGCATGGATCCCAGATTCCACCCCACAGTTTAGGCCCCTAGACATGACAGGATCGATGGATTCACCCGATAAGGAACTGGTCGCGGTGAACAACCGACGTCTACGGGGCATGCGCGGACCACTCATACGGCTGTGTCGGTAACCAGCTCTGCCCAGACCCGTAGGCCGACGGACACCGGTTCGAAACCCCATCCCTTGACCAGGGATGTCACGAGCGCCAACCCACGTCCACTCTCTTGCTCCGGATCGATATCACCTGGAGTCAGTCGCGGCACTGTCTCAGCCCCCAGATCGACCACGCTCACACGCACCCAGGAAGCTTCGGACTCCACGATCACGACGAACGACCCGCACCATAGCCCGCTCAGCGAGTGCACCACCGCGTTGGTCGCGAACTCACTCACTACCAATACAGCGGCTTCCACCACGGAATGCCTATCGAGAACCGCACGCGTAAACGCGCGTGCCTGAGCCACCTCTGCGGGATGACCGGGAAATACCCGAGACCAGCGATTCATTGCAACCACCATCGTCTAGAGGGCTATACACCGCAACAGAACGCAGCTTAAGCCAGGAAGTGGTTTTGATTCAATAAGCTTACTGAATCAAGCGTGGAAGCTTCGTGGAATCGCGCCTGATCCTCCCGAGCAACACCCGTGCCTCTTCTCCGACAGCTGCCACCCGCTCAAGTTGAGAGAACGCATCCCCATAGGCCGCTACGTCGGCAGGATCTGTGATGGTCATCTGAGTCGTAAACGTCTCCACCGTCACCGCCTGTGCACCGAAGACAGCGAACCCGTGCGGCGGGGCCAGAGGCAGCGGCACCGACCACGGCACTACCCCCAGCCACATGTTTGTTCGCTTCGAGAACTCCACCAACTGATCGAGTTGATCTGGCATTACCGAACCGTCCCCCGGCCAAGTCCGCAACGCTCCCTCAGTCACCACGAACCCGACATCCCGTTCCTCATCATCAAGCAGCGAAGTTTCCACAGCCCCAAACCCCGCCGCTTGGGCATACTCCACCGTCCGCAGTCCCCGAGGCACTATCGCCGATTGGAAGCTTCGCACCGGCAAAGTTCCCCGCTCCAGCCTGTAGGCAGTATCCGCAACCAGGGAGACCCCCGCATCCACCCGAGGCTCCGCTGAGTCGGCATAGGCATCACGCACCCGAGCGCGAAGATCATCAGCCACACCAGTGGAAACGGGAAGAGCTGCGATGATCCGCTCAACAGTGTGCGCGCTTTCTGCGCGGCGCCCGTTCTCCACTCGCGAGACCGTAGCCTGTCCGACCTCGGCGTGTCGGGCCAGTACACGTCCGGACCATCCCGCATCCCTACGGTGCGCCCGCAACTCTTCCCCGATCGCGCGTAGCTGTTCATCGCCCATGGTTGACGGTTCTACCCGATTCTCCAGAGGCAGTCCCCACACCAGAGCGGGGAACGCAGGAACACAGTCTGATCAACCAGAAATCCCCACATCGTTGCCGAATTGGGCTCTATAGGATCAAGGCGGCGGCGCTTCGCGCCGCCGCTGACCTACAGGTGGGGGCCGGTCGAGCTGCGGGCTGCCGCCCGGTCCCGACCGGCCCCCAGCACCGGCCTATGGCAAGAGTGACACACCGCCCGGTGCTGCCAGCACCAACGAACGCGCCAGGGCGGCGTTCCCCTGTTGCCGCCATCCATCATGCCGACGCGGCACGGGCCGTCAAGGACGCTGTTCGCGCCGCTACGCGGTGACGCTACGCGTCATCCTTGACCGCCCGTGCCGCTTACGGCGTGCTCACGGCAACAACAGGGCGAACAAAAAGGGGGAAGGGGCGGGGAGCTCAGTCCGACAGCCCGTTGCTGAGACAAGCAGGGGTGCCCATGGCCCGGACCCGCCGTGTACTGTGCCCGCTACGTGCCCGGCGCGACTGCGCCTGAAGGGAAACCACGGGGAAACAGCGGCACCGTCCATGCCGTGGCCCAGCTCAGCGCTGTGCCAGCTCGGCCGCTTCGTAGGTCAGCGACTTCCCAAGCTGATAACGCGGGTTCGATCCCCGTCATCCGCTCAGAACAGCGAAGGGCCAGGTCATCCGGGAGAATCCGGAGCCTGGCCCTTCGTCGTGTGCGGGGCCTTCCTGCCGCACCCCTACGCCGGGGCGTCGGAGCTCCACAGGGCGCGAGCGCTGTCCAGTTGGGCGCGGTAGCGGGCGTAGCCCTCCTCGTACTGGTCCCGCAGGTGCGGGCGCGGGTTGACCCGGGTTCCCTGGCCCAGCCAGCGGGAGGTGTCGACCGGGTCACCCAGCGCCCGCCAGGCGGCGGCGGTGGCGCCGCGTACCCCCATGGCGTCGTCGGAGGGCAGGACCACCGGCCGGCCCAGCACGTCGGCGAAGACCTGCATCCAGGCCCGGGACCGGCTGCCGCCGCCGCAGGCGGCCAGACGTCCCGTGAGTCCGGCTGTCTCCAGGCAGTGGCGGGCGGCGTAGGCGATGCTCTCGCAGACCGCCCGGACGATGTCGGCGCGTTCGGTCCCGAGGCTGACGCCGGTGAGCTGGCCGCGCGCCCGTGGGTCCACGAAGGGGGCGCGCTCACCCGACTCGGACAGGAACGGCAGCGCCGACACCCCGCGGGCGCCGGGCGGGCTGGCCTCCAGCAGCGGTTCCACCTCGCCGATGCCGATCCCCAGCAGGTCCAGCAGCCAGTCCAGGCTGGCCGTGCCGACCATGGCCGGCATCGCGCGGGAGAACCGGTCGGGGAGGTCGGTGCACAGCCACA
Source organism: Haloactinospora alba (assembly GCF_006717075.1). Lineage (NCBI taxonomy): Bacteria > Bacillati > Actinomycetota > Actinomycetes > Streptosporangiales > Nocardiopsidaceae > Haloactinospora > Haloactinospora alba. Next base: position 3,770,142 of record NZ_VFQC01000001.1, on the reverse strand, counting down.
TCCCCGCGGGTTCGCCCGAGGAGTCCACACGCACCTCGTCGGCGACGACCTGGCAGGCCAAGGTGGTGCCCACGGTCAGCAGACCGTCGCCCACCTCGGTCAGGCCGCTGCCCAGCAGGCAGGAGGGCAGGTCGAACGGTCCGCCGGTCACCGGGGTGCCCTCCGGGAGGTCCAGCAGCCGCGCCCCCTCGCGGCCCAGGGAGAACAGGCTGTTCGGCGCGGCGGGTTCGGGCAGCAGCCCGCGCCACCGGGAGACGCCGCACTCGGCGAGCGCGTCGGTGCTGTAGGTGCGGTCGCGCACGTCCAGGAAGGGCAGGGACGCGTCCGAGGCGTCCACGGTGACCTCCCCGGTGAGGCGCTGCACGATCGCGTCCACGCAGTACCCGGCCACCGCGGAACGCCGCAGCGTCTCGGGCTCCTCCCGGTCCAGGGCCGCCAGGAGCGGCCCGTGCGCGCCGGGGAACATGCCCTGACCGGTCGTCTTGTGCACCCGCGCCATGGTGCCGTCCTCGTACCACTGCCGCACCAGCGGCCCGGCGCGCCCGTCCAGCCAGGAGATGGCGCGCCGGCTGGGCCGGCCGTCGGCGTCGCGCAGCCACAGGCCGTCGCCCTGGCCGGTCAGGGCGACGGCGGTGACCGGTTCCGCCTGGGTCGCCGCGACTCTGCGCACCACCGAGGAGACGGTGGCCAGCACCTCGTCCAGGTCCTGTTCGACCCGGGCGCCGCCCGGGCGGTGGAGGGTGGTGGGCTCGTCGGCCTCGGCGAGCGCGCGGCCGTCGCGGTCGAAGACGGCGGCCTTGGTCACCGTCGTGCCCACGTCGACGCCGATGATCATGCGCGCACCTCCCGCACCTCGGGGTTGGCCAGGTGGCGGGGCTGTTCGCCGCGCTGGTAGCGCCCCACCTCCGCGGCGACGATACGCGCGGCGCGTTCGGCGGTCTGGCGGGTGGCCCCCGCCAGGTGCGGGGTGGTCACCACGTTGGGCAGGCCGCGCAGCGGCCAGTCGTCGGGCGGCGGCTCGACGTCGTGGACGTCCAGCGCGAGCGCGCCCAGGCGCCCGCTGCGCAGCGCCTCCGGCAGGGGTTCGTGGTCGAGCAGGCCGCCCCGTGCCGTGTTCACCAGCACCGCGCCGCGCGGCAGCAGCGCGAGGCGCTGCGCGCTGATCAGGTTGCGGGTCTGCTCGGTCAGCCGGGCGTGCAGGCTGACCACGGTGCACCGGGACAGCAGCTCCTCCAGTTCGACGAGGCGCACCCCGTCCTCGGCGGCGGTGGACGCCTCGGTGTAAGGGTCGCTGACGAGAACGTCGGCGTCGAAGGCGCGCAGGATGCGGGCGACCATCCGCCCGATGGCGCCGTAGCCGACCAACCCGACCGTGGTGCCGCGCAGCTCGACCCCGGCCTGGTCGTAGGCGTAGTAGTCGCCGCGCCAGCGGCCCGCGTGCAGTTCGGCGTCGGCGCCGGGAACCCGGCGCAGGGCGGCGAGGATCATCGCGATGGCGTACTCGGCGGCCGCGGTGGCGTTGCGGCCGGGCGCGTAGGTGACCGCGACGCCGGCGCGGGTGGCCGCCTTCAGGTCGACGTTGACGGGACCGCCCCGGCACACCGACACCAGGCGCAGGTCGGGGCAGTCCTCCAGGACGGTCGCGGTCACCGGGGCCATCTGAGTCATACAGACCTCGGCGCCGCGCAGCTGTTCGATGACCTCCTCCTCGGTGCCGCTGGCCTCCTCGACCCCGCCGACGGGGCCGAACGGCTCGACGGGCCAGGGCAGCCGCAGCCGGGTGGTCTCCGGCGGCGGCAGGTGGTCGGCTCGGACCTCCTCCTCCAGGGCGGTCGCCATCAGGTCAGGGCTGACGAAGTGGTCGCCCGCGGCCAGTACGCGCATGTCGGCTCCTGTTCACGTTCGCGTCTATCCAAGCCCCTGCCGGGGGGTTGTCCGGGTTCTCGGAGGAGGCAGTGCCGTGTGGTTCAGGCCTGTTCGTACTCGCTGATGCGGGCGACCTTGGCGGCGCTGGCCGAGCGGGGGTCGAAGCTGTGCCCGACCCACTCGGTGACGATCCGTTTCGCCAGTTCGGGGCCGAGGACCCGCGCTCCCATGGTGAGCACCTGGCAGTCGTTGGACTTCACCGACCGTTCGGCGGAGTAGGAGTCGTGGGCGACCGTGGCGCGCACCCCGGGGACCTTGTTGGCCGAGACGCACATACCGATGCCGGTGCCGCACACCAGCACGGCGCGTTCGACCTCGCCCGCGGCGACCGCCTCGGCGGCCGCGATCCCCAGCAGGGGGTAGGCGCGGTCGTCGTCGGCGTCGGGGACGCCGAGGTCGCGGACCTCGGTGGTGCGCGTGTCCTCGCGCAGCAGGTCGCGGAGTTCGTTCTTCAGCGCCACTCCGGCGCTGTCGGCGGCGACGGCGATCCTCATGTGTTCACCGACTTTCGGGGACGGGTGCGGAACCGGTGGCGGGGCAGTGGTCGTTGAGCACACCGGCCACGGCGGAAGCCATCAGCGCCAGCGAAGTGGCGCCGGGGTCGGCGTGGCCCTGGCCGCGTTCGCCCAAGCGGGCGGCGCGTCCGCGTTTGGCGGGGATGTCGGCGGTGGCGCGGGCGGCGGAGGTGGCCGACCGCGCCGCCTCGGCCCAGGCGGTGGCCAGCGGCGTGCCGGCGTCCGCGTGGCCGAGCAGTACGTCCCGGAAGGGCGCGAGCGCGTCGAGCATGGTCTTCTCTCCGACGGCGCCGCCGCCGAGCTCTCCCACGGCGTGGAACGCGGCGTCCACGGCCGGGGCGAGCAGCTCCGTGGTGACCGGCGCGTCCCCGGCGTCCAGGATCCCGCCGCCGATCTCGGTGAGCAGCAGGCCGTAGAGCGCGCCCGAGGCGCCGCCGGCCGCGTCGGCCAGTGCCGTACCGGACAGCAGCAGCGCTTGGCCGACCGCCGCGGCGGTGTCCCCGGGCTGGGCCCCCTGGGCGGCGGTGACGGCCGCGCGCAGCCCGCGCACCATGCCCCGGCCGTGGTCGCCGTCCGCGGCGACGGCGTCGAGCCGGCCCAGCTCCTGTTCCCGGGCCTCGACGGCGGCCAGCGCCGCCGCCAGCGCCTCGGCCGCGACGCCGCCCGCCGCCCCGTCGCCGGTGTGCGGTGTGGTGGTCGTGCCGGGACGGTGCGCGGGGCGTGGCCCGGGCACGGCGTCGGTCGGCGGGGGAGCGGCGGCCGCCTGCGGGGCGAGAGTGTAGGCGGGGCTCTGGCACGGCTCGTCGTAGAGGTCGGCGAGCTCGTCGTCCAGAACCAGCAGTGACAGCGACAGCCCGGCCATGTCCAGGGAGGTGACGAACTCGCCCACCTCGGGGCGGTGCGGGGTGAGGCCGGCGCCGGCCAGCCGGCGGTGCACCTGGCGGTAGCAGATGAACAGGTCCTCGTAGGGGGTCCGGCCCAGCCCGTTGAGCAGCACCGCCGTGCGGCCGCTCGTGCCGGCGGGCAGTTCGGGCAGCAGGGTGTCGACCAGCGTGTCGGCCAGTCCGGTGGGGTCCTGGGCGGGGACGCGGCGCAGTCCGGCCTCCCCGTGGATGCCCAGACCCAGCTCCATGGTGCCCGCCGGCACGGTGAACAGCGGCTCCCGCTGGCCGGGCAGGGCGCAGCCGTCGAAGGCCGCGCCGAAGGTGCGGGTCATCGCGTTGGCGCGCTCCGCCACCCGGGCGACACCGTCCAGGTCGTAGCCGCGGGCGGCCGCGGCGGCGGCGATCCGGTAGACGAGGAACCCGCCGGCGACGCCGCGGCGCGTGGCGGTGTCGTGGGCGGGGCCGCTGGCGACGTCGTCGGTGACCAGGGTGGTCCGGGAGTCGACGCCCTCGGCGGCGAGCCGCCGCGCGGCGAGGCCGAAGTGCATCACGTCGCCGGCGTAGTTGCCGAAGCCGAACAGCACTCCGGCACCGCCGTCCACGGCGCGCGCGGTGCGGTGGACCTGTTCGGCGCTGGGGCTGGTGAACACGTCGCCGATGACGGCCGCGTCGGCGAGCCCCGGACCCACCAGGCCCGCGAAGGCGGGGTAGTGGCCGCAGCCTCCGCCGATGACGACGCTGACCCGGCCCGGTTCGGGGGAGCGGGCGCTCATCACGCCGTACGCGTCGGGCACGGGCGCGACCAGACGGGAGTAGGAGCTGACCAGGCCCTCCACCCAGGAGGACGTGAAGGTGGTGGCGTCGGTGGCCTCGGACATCAGTTGCTCCCCTGGGTGGCGGGGCGGCCGAGGAGCCGCAGCAGCCGTTCGCGGACATCGGCGAGGTCGCGGGCCTCCTCCGCGGCCAGCGCCAGCGCGTCGGGGGCCGGACGGTAGCCGGGGGCGGGATTCGGCAGCGCGACCACCGTCATACCGGCGGCGTGGGCGGCCCGCATGCCGTTGGAGGAGTCCTCCACGGCGGCGCAGTCGCCGCCGTGGAAGCCGAGCCGCGCGACCGCCTCCAGGTAGACGTCGGGGTGGGGTTTGCCGCGGGCGACCTCGGCGCTGGAGACGGTCGCGGTGAAGTGGTCGGCGAGGCCGTGCCCGCGCAGCACGGCGTCGATGAGCCGGCGCGGTGCGGAGGAGGCGAGGGCGACCGGCACCCGGGCGCTGACGGCCGCCACGCTCTCCCGCGCGCCGTCGAGCAGTTCGACGCGTCCCTGGTCGAAGGCCGCGACCATGCCGTCGACGACCGCGTGTTCGGTGCCGGTGTCGGACTCCGCGGCGCCCGAGAGCCGGTTGAGGTAGCGCGCCCACTCGCGGGAGCTCATGCCCTGGACGGTCGCGGTGTCCTCGGAGCTCCACCGCGCGCCGTGGCGCGCGGCGTAGTCGGACCACATCTCTTCCCACAGGTGGTCGCTCTCGACCAGCACGCCGTCGAGGTCGAACACCACCGCGTGGAGTGTGTTGCTCATCGCGTCCTCTCATCCACCTTCATGACATCAATGGCGTTAAATTAACATTGGACGCGTGATTTATCCATGCCCCAGTGTTATCCCCAACGGCGCGGGGCGGCTCCGATACCGTCTGACGGGCAGTGCCAGCCGCCGCGTGAGGCGGCCCGCCCGTCAACCAGCGATCCGGAGTTCGAGGACAGTGGTCTCATGAGTACCCGACGCGGTGATGCCCGTCCCCAGGAAGCCCGCCAGCAGGCCATCGCCGAGTTCGTCGCCAGCCAGGGGTCGGCCACGGCCGTGGAGCTGGCCGAGCTCACCGGCGTCAGTGTGATGACCGTGCACCGCGACCTCGACGAGCTCGCGCGGCGCGGCCTGCTGCGCAAGTTCCGCGGCGGGGTGTCCGCCCAGCCCTCCACGGTCTTCGAGAGCGACGCCGAGTACCGCCTGAACGCGCGCGTCGAGCAGAAGCGCGCGATCGCCTCCCGCGCCGTGGAGCACGTGGAACCGGGCGGCTCGATCATGCTCGACGACTCCACCACCGCGCTGCAGCTCGCCGCGCTGCTGGAGCCGTTGTCGCCGCTGACCGCGGTCACCAACTACCGCCGCACCATCGACGAGCTGCGCACCATGAAGGACGTCCGGCTGATAGCGCTGGGCGGCGACTACTCGCGCACCCACGATTCCTTCAACGGCCTGCCCTGCACCGAGGCCATCTCCTCGATCAGCGTCGACACCGCCTTCATCAGCACCTCCGCCATGACCGCGGCGATGACCTACCACCAGGAGCAGGAGATCGTCGTGGTCAAGCGGGCGATGCTCGCCGCCGCCGCGACCAAGGTGCTGCTCATGGACTCCAGCAAGATGCCGCGCACCGCGCTGCACCACCTCGCGTCCGTCGAGTCCTACGACCGCGTCATCGTCGACGACGGCGTCGACCCCGAGCTGCTCGCCGAGCTGCGTGACCGCACGGCGGTGGACGTCGCGCCGACGGAAAACTGAATAACGTATTGCGCGTTAATTTAACACTAACTATGTTCTCTCCTGTGATGTAGGTGAGGCCTGGATCACGTGCGGTGCCTCACGGCCGGTGCGGCCCCGCGGCTCGCGCGCTGCGTCCAGGTCCCGACCCCGTGCCCCGCGCCCCGACCCGCTGCCGGACCCGGTCGCGGGGGCGGGACGCCGCGGCCGGAACCCCACCCCAGCGAGGAGAGACCATGGACGAGACGGCGACCTCCCACCAGCCGCAGCGACCACCCTCCAGCCCGGCCGAGCCCGACCCGCCGCTGCGCGGAATCGAACGGATCGGCATCCCCAAGCCGCTGTTCTGGGGATTCGTCGCCGTGCTGATCTACATGATCGGCGACGGCGTGGAGATCAGCTACCTCACCGACTACCTGGAGCGGCCCGACGGGGGCGGGCTCGACGGCGAGCAGGCGAGCTTCGCCACCGTGACCATCTACGGGGTCGCCGTCATGGTCGGCTCCTGGCTGTCGGGCACCCTCTCGGCCATCTGGGGGCCGCGCCGGGTGATGTGGCTGGGCGCGGCCTGGTGGGTCGTCTTCGAGGCGGTCTTCCTGTTCGCCGCCATCCCCACCCAGAACTTCGCGTTCATCGTCACCGTCTACGGTATCCGCGGCTTCGCCTACCCGTTGTTCGCCTTCGCCTTCCTGGTCTGGGCCCAGACCACCAGCCCCGAGCGCATGCGCGGCTCGGTGGCCGGCTGGTTCTGGTTCGCCTTCACCGGCGGCCTGCCCACCCTGGGCGCGGGCGTCGCGGCACTGGTCATCGGGCCGCTGGGCATGTCCCTGTACGACACCCTCATCCTCTCGCTGGTGCTGGTCGCCGTGGGCGGCGCGCTGGGGTCCTTCGCGGTGCGCGAGCCCAACGGCCTCAAACCCATCGCCGACGCGTCGGTGGCCAACCCCACCAGCTACCGACGGCTGCTGGAGGGCATCGACATCCTCTGGCGCGACCGCCGCACCCTGGCCGGCGGGCTGGTGCGCGTCGTCAACACCGCGCCGCAATACGGCTTCTTCGCGATGTTCCCGTTCACCTTCGGCAGCGCCGGAGGCAACGACGGCTTCCTCACCGTCGCCCAGATCGCCACGCTGACCGCGACCACCTACGGGGCCAACATCGCCGCCAACCTGTTCTTCGGCGTCTTCGGCGACTACTTCGGCTGGCGCCGCACGGTCATGGTCTTCGGGTGCGTGGGCTGCGCCGTCGCCACACCGCTGTGGTACTTCACGGCCGTCACCTCCGAGAGTTTCGCGGTGGCACTCGCGCTGGGCTGCGTCTACGGGGTGCTGCTGGCCGGTTTCGTCCCGCTGTCGGCGCTGATGCCATCGATGGTCCAGCACAAGGACAAGGGCGCGTCGCTGGCGATCCTCAACCTCGGCGCGGGCGGCGCCGCCTTCGTCGGCCCCGTGGTGGTCACCGTGTTCTACCCCCTGGTCGGCGGCGGTGGTGTCGCCGTGGTCTTCAGCTGCCTGTACCTGGCGGTCGCGGCGCTGTCGACGGTGCTGAACGACCCCAGCGACCCGGGGCGCAAACGCGAGCCCGCCGTCGCCGAGGCGGCCGCCTGAGCCCTTCCGGGCCAGGACACCGGCCACGGTGGTCGCCGAAGGACACCGACCCGACGCCCGCGCTGCCGCGATCTCCTGAGCGGCGGCAGCGCGGGCGTCGGGATGGGAGCTCATTCGGCTGCGCTGACGCGTGGCCGGGGGAACCCGTGCGCGCGGGCGGCCAGCACGGTGAGCAGTACCGGTGCCAGCAGGACGGGAACACTCCAGGGGAGGGCGGTGCTCCCGAACGCGTCGAGAAGGAGGCCGCCGGCGACTCCGCCGCTGGCCATGGCACCGTTCCACAGTGTGACGAGCATGGCTTGGGCGGAGTCGCCACCCGTGTTGGTCGCGGCGGTCTGCAGGAGGGTGGGAACACCTCCCCAGCCCAGGCCCCACAGCGTCACCGCCACGTAGACCAGGACGGGGGAGTCGGCCAGGACCGCCAGGAGCGTGGCGGCCACGGCGACCAGGAGGACACCCGCGATAGTGAGGGCCCGCAGCCTGCGGTCGATGAGAGCGCCGACGGCCCAGATGCTCACGATGGAGGCCGCGCCGAAGAGCAGCAGCACGAGGTCGACAGCGTCTCCCATACCGGCCCCGCCGAGGAACGCGGCGATGTAGGTGTAGAGGATGGTGTGGGCCAGGACGAACACCAGGGTGACGAACAGGATCGGCACCACTCCCGGAATGGTCAGAGCGCGCAGGACCGAGGTCCGGCCCTCCGGGCGCTGCCCCGGATAGTCCGGGGCCAGCGCGACGACCCACCCGACCACGAGGACGGCGAGCAGGGTCATGAGCCCGAACGTCACCCGCCAGCCGAGGAGCGTGCCGATGAAGGTCCCCGCCGGTACCCCCAACGACAGGGCGACCGGGATTCCGGCCATGACGAGCGCGATCGCCCTGCCCTGGAGGTGCTCGGGTGCCATGCGGCGCGCGTAGCCGACGAGCATCGCCCAGGCGAGCCCCGCGGCGACCCCGGCGACGAAGCGCGCCGCCATGATCAGGAGGTAGTCGGTGGACAGCGCCGTGACCGTGTTGGCGACGGCGAACCCTCCCATCGCGGTCAACAGCAGCCTTTTGCGCGGCCAGCCCGCTGTGGCCGACGCGAGGGGGATCGCGGTGAGGGCGGTTCCGAGGGCGTAGATCGTCACGACCTGCCCCATGGCGGACTCACTGACGTCGAGGTCGGCGCTCATTCCGGGCAGTAGACCCGCGGGGAGAGTCTCGGTCAGGATGGTGATGAACACGGCGGTGGCCAGCGCCAGAAGCGCGGCTACGGGAAGCCTGTGGCTCGCGGCCCGGCTCTCGGGTGGTTGTTGTGTGCTGTTGATCGACATGGCGATAGATTGGAACCTTCACATTGATGTGAGGGTCAATCACGGAGCGCGTGGGGTGGGTCACATGCGTATTGGAGAGTTGGCGGAGCGCACCGGGACATCGCGGCGGCTGCTGCGTTACTACGAGGAACAGGGGCTGATCGCCGCCAAGCGCTCCCCGAACGGCTACCGGGACTACGACGAGCGGTTCGTGGACCGGGTCATGCAGATCAGAGGGCTGCTCGACGCGGGGCTGCCGACCCGGATCATCCGGCAGATCCTCCCGTGTCTCGACAAACCCCGCGTCATCCACTTCTCCGACGCGACACCGGAGATGCTCGCCACCCTGGAGCACGAACGCGACCGGATGACCGAGCGCATCAAGCACCTGACCCGCAACCGGGACGCCGTGTCCGAGTACCTCGAGGCCGTGCGCAACGAGGACCACACGGAGGAAGCCGAGGAGGCTGCCGCTCTGTGACGCGCCCGCCCGGGGAGCCCTCCCGCTGCCAACGCTGGCTCACCCCGGTCCCGGCAGGAGTGTTCCCCGGTGGTGGAGCAGTTGCCGGGTGCCGTTGTCGCGCAGCCACACGGAGGTCCAGCACCGAGGCGGCGTGTGCCGACCGGGTCGTGTAGGTCAGCAGGACCGCGTCCGGACCGAGGCGGGCCGGGCGGAGGTCGCGGGCGGTGATGCGCTCTGCGGTGTCGGTGGCCGTCGCCAGTGTGACCGACTGGCGGTCCCACACCGCGCCCAGCGCTCCGAACTCCCGGAAGCCCTCGTGCAGCAGCGCCCGTACCGCCTCGGCGCCGCCTCGCACGTCGGGGTCGAGCAGTCCCAGCTCAGCCGCGACGACGGTGTCGAGATCCTCGTCCATACGGACGAACGTAGATACCTTCCCGAACCGGCGTCATCCGGTTTTTCGGGATCCGGATCCGGAAGGGGCCTGCCGGAACGGTCGCGACAGCGGCCCACCCACTCGTGTGGTGATCCGCGCCGGGAGAGCAGTACGGCTGCGGAACCGGTTCCGCTCTCGATCCAGAACCGCATGGGTGCGACGCGTTCCGCGAGTTTTGGGTTGAAGAAGCATAAATTCTTGCGGGAGTTTCTGTCGTTCTTCGAGGGAATTCATGTTTCCCGTGTGTATTCAGGGATTGGAAATGTCGCACACACGGTTGCTTTTCCGTTTGCTTGGTCTTGCTTCGCGGTGCGGGTTTTAGGAAGTTTTTTGTGTTTTTGTTCCAGGGGGTGCTTCGGTAAGTATGATCGGAATGCGACCCTGCTCCAGGGTTTGTGAACCAAATGCGCCGGCGGGGATCGGTCCGGTGTGCCAGTTGTTCCGCATGCAATCTACGACAACCTCTCCTTTGCTGGACAGGTCGGTGTTATGCAAGAAACGGATCACGTGGGACAGTCCCATGAAGAGGGCCGTCCCAACCACTACTGGAAGGACGCCGTTCTCCCCGAGAGTGTCGCTCCCAAGGGGGACCATCCCGCCTTCCCGCCCGGAAACATCCTGCTGACAGGGAGTACGGGCTATCTGGGCGGGTACATCATGGCCGAACTCCTCCAGGACACGGACGCGGTGCTGTACTGCCTCGTGCGTGGCAGGTCCGAGGGTGAGGCGCGCGACCGGCTGGCCGCATCCCTGGAGAACCGGGGAGTCGCCCCGGTGCCCCACGAGCGCCTGAGGGTGGTTCCGGGGAACATGGCCAAGCCGAATTTCGGCCTCTCGGAAAGCGAGTACGATTCCCTCGCCGAGTCGGTCGACGCCATCTACCACTGCGGCGCGTGGGTGAACCTCATCGTCGGATATCCCTTCCTCAAGGGCAGCAATGTGGACGGTACGTTCGAGGTGCTGAAGTTCGCCACACACCGGCGGAGTATCCCTCTGCACCACATATCCACGCTCGGTGTGATGATGAGGAATTACGGGGAGGGAACCGGGGTAGTCACGGAGGACCCGACCCCTCCGCTCCCGCTGAACATAGGCTACTACGAGAGCAAATGGGTCTCGGAGCGGCTCGTTTCCCAGGCGCAAGCGCGTGGACTTCCCGCCACCGTCTACCGTCCCGGAGCCATACTCGGTGACAGCGCCAACCGGTTGTTGAGCCCCTCCGACTGGCTCATGCAGATCACGCTGGCCAGTTTACGAGTGGGAGCGACGCCCGAGCACGAATTCATGCTTCCGGTGAGCTGCGCTGACTTCACGGCGCGGTGTATCACCGACATATCGCGGACCGACGGGTCCAGAGGCGGGACCTTCCACACGACCCATCCCGAACCGATGCCGCTCGACACGTACTTCGAGAAGATACGTTCCTGTCGACCTCATCTCCGGAGCGTTCCCTTCGCGCGGTGGCTGGACGGGATCCGGTCCCACTACGGCGGGAACGACCCCATGACCCGGCTCGCCGAGGCCGTTCCCGGATTCCTGCCGAGCCCGCGCAACGGTGTGACCACCCATGCCGCCTCCGATTCGGCCAGGAAGTTCCACACGGACAGGAATTCCGTACCCGCCTTGGACGTCGACTACTTCCACGGCATGCTGGCGAACCTGGAGTCCCGGGAGTGATGGACACCTCAGCTGACCGTCGTAATAACACCAGGGTGCTGATGTTCCCCGGACAGGGCGCGCAGCGCCGGGGAATGGGAAAAAGGGCGTTCCGCGAGTTCCCGGACCTCCTGGCGCGGGCGGACCGGATACTCGGTTACTCCGTCGCCGAGTTGTGCGAGTCCGACCCGGAGGGAAAACTGGCGGACTCGCGTTTCGCCCAACCCGCCGTTTACGTCGTCAACGCCCTCACGTACCGCCTGGAGAATCCGCGCGCCGGCGACGTGCGGCTGTTCCTCGGACACAGCCTGGGCGAGTTCAACGCTCTCGAGGCCGCCGGTTTCCTGAGCTTCGACACGGGGCTGGAACTGGTCCGTGCGCGGGCGGAAGCGACCGCGGGGCAGCCCGGTTCGATGCTCGCCGTTGTCGGGGTCGACCTGGAGCGCGCCATGTCGGTTCTCCACCGTGCGGGGCTGAACAGGGTCGAACCGGCCAACCTGAACAGTCGTTACCAGTCGGTTCTCGCGGGCCCCGCTCCCGAGATCGAACAGGCCCGTACCGTTCTCCTCGACGCCGGGGCGAAACTGGCCACCCGGCTGCCCATCACCGGCGCCTTTCACACCCACCACATGTCCGATGCCACTTCCCCTTTCGCCAGGTCCCTCTCCGAAACCGCATTCCTCACCGGGAACACTCCGGTAGTGGCGAACCTGACGGCCCGGCCGCACATTCCCTCCCTTCTTCGGCAGCATCTCTCCGGGCATCTGACGAACCCGGTCCTATGGCGACAGTCAGTCGAGTGGGTGCTGGACAACCTGGGGGACCCCCACTCGTTCGAGGAAGGAATACATTTCGACGAGATCGGAGCGGAGAAAACGCTCACGAGAATGGTCGAGCACATAAAACGCGACCGTGCGAGCACTGAGCGAGAGTAGCGCAGAGAGGTTGCAGTTCCATGGATAAGCTCACCCTGACCGGATTGAACCGTATCGCCAACAGTTGCGACGGAGTGGAGATAGAAATAACCGAACAGGACCTGGACACGTCGTTCCTGGAACTCGACGTGGACTCCCTGGCTCTGGTCGAACTGGCCGAACGCGCCGCTGAGTCCTGCGGCGTTCCGGTTCCGGCCGAGGTGTTCGAGGACTTCCGCACCCCTCGGCTCGCGCTCGAGTACGTCCGCCGGCATGCGGGAGGAGGGGAAGAGTGAGGGAAAGGACGCCCGACACTGGACCGGGGCGCGCCCCCACCATCCGGCGGCCCGCGGCTGGGCACCCCTGCGCCATCACCGCTCTCGGCTCCTACCGGCCCTCCCGGGTCGTACACAACGCCGAGCTGGCTCCCCGTCTCGGCGTGGCCCCCGACTGGATCGAGCAGCGGACCGGCATCGCCTCCCGCCACCAGGCCGATACCTCCGAATCCCTCGTGGGTATGGGCACCTCGGCCGCACGCGAGGCTCTCGGCAACCGTGGCATCGGCGCCGCGGAGATCGACTGCCTGATTCTGGCCACCATGACCAACACGCGCCAGATCCCGGCCCTCGCCCCGGCGATCGCGCGGGAGCTGGGAGCGGACCGGGCCGGCGCCTACGACATCAACGCGGCGTGCGCGGGTTTCGGCATGGGGCTCACCAGCGCCGTGGGGCACATCGCCTCGGGAAGCGCGACCAACGTCCTGGTCGTCGCGGTGGAACGGATGGTGGACGTCATCGACCCCACCGACCGCAACACGGCGAGCATCTTCGCGGACGGAGCCGGAGCGGCGGTGGTGAGCGCGGCCGCCGAACCCGGATTCGGCCCTGTGGCCTGGGGGTCCGACGGAACAGCGGAGGAACTCTTCGTCCTGTCCCCGGACCCCACGCGACGTTTTGACGGGCACACCCCCTCACACGTGCGCATGGACGGCCCCGCACTCGCCCGCTGGTTCGGGTCGAGAATGGTGCCGATCGCCCGGCAGGCCCTCTCACTGGCGGACCTGACGTGGAGCGACATCAGCGCTTTCGTTCCCCACCAGGCGAACGGTCGGCTCACCAACCGGTTCGTCGGCGAGTTGGACCTCCCCGACCACGTCACCGTGGCCCGCTCCATCGCGGCGGACGGCAACACCTCGGCCGCCTCCATCCCGTTGGCCCTGGAGGATCTCGTGTCCTCGGGACGGGCCGGATCGGGCGAGCTGGCGCTGCTCCTGGGGTTCGGGGTCGGTATCACCTGGGCCGCTCAGGTCGCGCGTCTGCCTTAGGAGAACGGCATGGAGCCCGTACGCAGCAGGTCCGCTCTCGTGACCGGAGGCACGCGGGGAATCGGCCTGGCCGTGGCCCGTACGCTGGAGGAGACCGGACACGGCGTGGCGGTGACCTGTCGCAGCGACCCACCACCGCGCATGGGGATGCTGACGCTCTCCTGCGAGGTGGGCGATCCCGGTTGTGTCGACACGGCGTTCCAGCGCGCCGAGGAGCGGCACGGGCCGGTGGAGGTACTGGTCGCCAACGCGGGGATACGGCGTGACCAGCTCCTCACACGGATGACACCAGAGGATTTCACTGACGTCGTCGAGACCGACCTGACCGGGGTGTTCCACACGGTACGCCGCGCGCTCCCCGGGATGCTGCGCTCCGGGTACGGCAGGATCGTTCTCGTCTCCTCGGCCGTTGCCCTCGCGGGGAGCGCCGGCCAGGTCAACTACGCCGCGGCCAAGTCGGGCCTGCTCGGTATGGCACGTTCCCTCACCCGTGAGATCGGTGCCCGGAACATCACGGTCAACGTGGTCGCTCCCGGGCCCGTGCGGACAGCGATGACGGAGGACCTCTCCGACCGGCAGCGCGAGCGGTTACTGGACCGCGTGCCACAGCGGAGGTTCGTGGAGGCCGACGAGGTTGCGCAGGTGGTCGCTTTTCTCACCACAGAATCGGCCCGAGCCGTCACCGGAGCCGTCCTCCCCGTGGACGGGGGGGTTCGGTATGGGCCATTGACACCACCCCTGGCCCTACGGGGCGTTCCGTACCCTGCCGGTGTGCACGTGGGCGCTGCCCGAGGTTCCGGCCGAAGGCGTGTGTCCCGGCGGGAGGCGTGTCCGTCCGGTGAGCCGGGCAACCGGCCGGGAAACACCGGGCCGGTTGCCCGGTGCGGCGCTCGGTGCGACCGCAGCGCCGGGACCGGAGGCGTTCCGTGCTCTCCTACGCGCGGGCCAGACGGCCGGTCCGGGTGTGCACCCGAGAAACGAGCCGCTACCCGTCCGGTCGTACGAGCGTGTCCCGATGGCCGCGGTGATCGTACCGCCCACAGAGGGGAGCGGTTCACGTGTCCGCCCGGCTCCGCCGGGCGATCCGCAGAAGCTCGGGTCGGACCGTGGCGCACTCGAGTTCCATCAACCGTTCGAGGATGGCGGGGACGTGCGGGTGGAACCGGAGCTCCTCGGGGCACGCCTCCTCTGCTCTGCACAGCGCGAACACCCCGCCCGGCGCGTCCCGTTCGAACGAGTAGGCGGCGGCGACGGCGATGAAGTGCCGCGCTCGGCGCTCCCGCGAGAACATCCTGTGGATGTCGGTCCGGTCCGCTGTCCTCAGAGCTCGCCGGTACCTGCCGAGGCGCACGTCGATACGTACCGCGTGGGCGCTGACATCCAGCGGCCCGAACGACGTCCTCAGGTCGTTCCGTTCCTCGCCGATGAGGTCCGCGACGGCGGAGGCCTGGTCCGCGAGGGCCTCGGCACCGTTGTGGTCCCCCTCGGCAGCCGCGGCCAGCGCCGCCGTCAGGTGCGCCGTTCCCACCACCGAGAGCCGCACCGCATCCTTCTCGTCCACGTCGTTCAGTAGGTCGACCGTCGAGCGGGCGACGGTCCGCGCCTCTCGCGACCGCCCGGCCGAGCCGAGAGCCTCCGCCAGGCTTCCCCGCGCCGCGGCGACCAGAAGCGGCTGGCGCGTCGTTCGTGCCTGTTCGCACGCCATCTCGGCCGTCAGGAGAGCGAGATCCCCAGCCCCTTCGTGCCGGAGCACGGAGGACATGAGGCGATAGGACTCCGCCATGTTCTCGGCTGTGCCGCTTCCGGCCGAGCCGAGCAGGCCGGACAGCGCCTTACGCGTGTTCGTGTACCGGTTCGGAGAGAACTGCCAGGCGTCCCAGGCAGTGTGCAGAGCGTTGTCCGTCATGGGGTTCTCACCGGGCTGGTCGGAGGGCGGAAAGATGATCTCCGTGGCCCAGGAGCCGGACCCCCGCTGTGGTGCCGCTTCGGAAACGGGGCCAACGACCTGGGAAATGTTGTCGAAGGGAAGTATCTCGGCGAGCCTCGTCAGTACCGAGATACTGTCGAGCTCCCGTTTCCCCCGCTCGATCTGACGCAGCCATTCTTCGCTGCGTCCGACGCGCTCCGCGAGAACTCTCCTGGGCAGTCCCTGGCTTCGCCGGAGATGCTCGATCCTTTTCCCTGATGGCAGCTGTACCATCGTCAACTCCTGTCGCTTGGCTCTCTCCGGTGGCGTGGTGCTCATCCAATGATCCGATCCCCGATGCCCCATCCCCGCGACCGGTCAGGAGAAATCCTCACACAATGCGTACAAGATTTTTCGCACCATCGGAGTGTGTATCCGCAGCACCAATAAATTTTGGTTGCTCCTGATATTCCAGCTGGACAATGGAGGTGGAAGGGGCAGTCTCTCTGGAGGAGAAATGCTGGATCCGGAAGCCGTGCGTGAGGATTTCCCCCTGCTCAGATCGGATCGGGGGAGCGGAACGATCGCCTACCTGGACAATGCCTCGACCACGCAGAAACCGCGGTCGGTGATCGACGCCATGACGAACTTCTACGCCTCCGGGAACGCCAACGTGCATCGGGGGCCGTACACGCTGGCCCGGGAGGCGACGGACCGCTATGAGGGAGCCCGGGACACGGTCGCCGCGTTCATCGGGGCCCACAGCCGGGACGAGGTGGTGTTCACCAAGAACACCACCGAGGCGTTGAACCTCCTCGCCCATACCCTGGCCTGGGCCGACGCCCCCCACGGAGTGGGACGGGGCGACAGGATCGTCGTCACTGAGATGGAGCACCACTCCAACCTCATCCCGTGGCGCGTACTGGCCCAGCGCACGGGGGCTGACATCGGTTACCTCGGAATCACCGACGACGCACGGCTCGACCTGTCGGACCTGCGGGAGGCCATCCCGCCGGAGACGAAGGTCGTGGCGGTGACTCAAGCGTCGAACGTCCTCGGCACGATCAACCCGATCGAACCGGTCGCCGCCCGGGCCGCCGAGGTCGGGGCGCTCCTCGTCGTCGACGCCGCCCAGTCCGCGCCCCATGTGGGATTGGATGTGCGGTCGCTCGGCGCGGACTTCGTCGCTTTCTCCGGGCACAAGATGTGCGGCCCGACCGGGATCGGCGTGCTCTGGGGCCGCGGGCACCTGCTCGAGGCGCTTCCGACGTTCCTGAGCGGTGGCGAGATGGTCGAGTGGGTCAGCAAGGAGGACATGCGCCTCTCGCCCCCGCCGTCCAAGTTCGAGGCCGGAACGCCGCCGATCGCCCAGGTGGTGGGGCTCGGTGCCGCCGTCGAGTACCTCCAGCGCGTCGGCATCGACAGCATCGCCGCCCGGGACCGGGAACTGCTGGACCACACGCTCGACAGTCTGTCCGGGATACCCGGCCTGCGCTTCATCGGCTCGGAGTCGAGAACCGACCGCACACCCGTGGTGTCCTTCGTGCTCGACGGGGTGGACTCCCGGACGCTGCGGACGAGACTGGACGACGCCGGGATCGCTCTCCGGGCAGGGCACCACTGCGCGCAGCTGGCGTGCTCCCGGTTCGGAGAGTCCTCCACCGTCCGGGCGTCCCTCTACTTCTACAACAGCACCTCCGACATCGACGCGCTGGTAAACGAACTGCGGGAGCTGGTTCCCCGCCCGTCGCCACCGGCGGGGAGCGGGGACACGCGCACGGAGGCGACCATGGACTCGGAGTGGGGCGCCGCGTTCGCGGACGTCGACACGAGTGAGGTGCGTCCCTACCAGGACGTTCTGGTGCCCTCGGTGTTCCATCCCTGGGGATGCCTGCTCGCCGGCCGTCTCGCTCCGGAGGAGGGAGAGGACGTTCTCGACGTCGGTACCGGGCCGGGAAGCGTCGCCCGGATCATGGCCTCCGCCGTGGGGCCCACGGGGTCGGTGGTGGGCACCGACATCAGCAAGGCGATGCTCACGCTCGCCGCCGAGAAACCGCGACCGGACGGTGCGCCCGTCCGGTACGTCGAGTGCGGTGCGGCCCCACTCGAGCTGCCGGACGGCGTTTTCGACGTGGCCACGGTGCAGCAGGTCCTGCAGTTCGTCCCGGACCGTGGCGCCGCCCTGTCCGAGATGCGGCGGGTACTGCGGAGGGGAGGGCGCATCGGGGTCGTCACCTGGCTCGGCCTGGAGCGCAACCCGCTGTTCAACGCTCTCCACAGCGCTGTCGCCGAGATCCTGGGGGAGGACGCCGCAGAGAGGTTCGGTGAACCCTGGTCGGTCGGATCGGACGAGGTCGTGCGGTTGGTGACGCAGGCCGGTTTCGGGAGCGTCAGCGTTGAGGAGGTGAGCCTGCCGACGGCATTCCCGGGAGGGGCGGAGGACGTGTGTCGCGTCTATGACTTCTCCGCCGTGCGCTCGGAGGTCGCGGCCCTGGAACCCGCGCTCCAGCGCGCGCTCCGGGCACTGGTGGGCGCTCACCTCGCCAGCTCGACGGACGACACCGGGGGGATCCATTCCCACACCGCGGCCAGTGTCGTCCTCGCCCGGGCCTGAGCACACGCTCCCGGACAGCGGCCCGTGAACGGAGGCGCCCAGGGGTGAACACGGGAACGGGACCGTATTCGGCCGGGGCGGCGGGGGAGGGGCCGTCCGGCGTCCCGGCGGTACCAGTCGGCATCCCTCTCCGCCCCCGCCCGTAGCGCTGGGCTGTGCGGCGGGCCGGCCCCGCACCAGCCCGTGCCGGTCCGGACGGGGCCGGTGCCGTGTCCCGAGACGGTGGGTCTCACGTTCGCAGCACCACCGCCGTGAGGTGCAGGCCGCATCCCACGGCGACGATGACCACGTGGTCGGTGGTGATGGACCGGAAGTGGTGCGCCAGGTTGACCGGGTAGGTGGCGGCGGTCATGTTGCCGTACTCGGCGAGTGTGTCGAGGTAGCAGCCGGGTGCGATGCGTTCCTCCCAGTGGTCCATCAGGATGCGGGAGCCCTGGTGGGTCATGAGGGTGATGCTCCCGGCGGGGATGTTGTTGCGGGTGAGGAGTTCGTTCACCAGGGTCGGCACACCGTCCTTGATCACGCCGGCGAGGTCCTCCACCCCCGTCTGCGTCATCTCGTACGTCATCGACGGCAGGTTCGTCTCGGGATCGAGGGGGAGGAAGGACAGGCCGTTGAGCTGCAGAGGCCTGTGTCTGAGGTTAAGCCCGTGGTACTGGCTGCTCAGCGTACGAGTGGCGTGGTCGATCATGACGAAGCGGTCGGCGGGACCGACGAGCGCGGCTCCGGCGCCGTCGCCGATACTCACCGCGTGGCCCTTGGTGTAGTCCATGTGGCGGCTCCAGTCGGTGCCGCACGCGACCAGGCTGTTGTCGGCGCGGCCGGACTCGACGGCTTCGGCGGCGTGGGCGAGCCCGAGAAGGAAGTTGCTGTACTCACTGTTGACCGGCACGACCATGGCGTCACTGGGAAGGCTGAGTAGGTGGTGCACGTGGTACAGGGTGTTGGGAGTGGCGTACTCCGGGACGGTGACGTACCCGTAGAGCCGGTCGACGTCCGTCGTGGCGGTGTTCGCCTGGTCGAGAGCCCGTTGGGCGGCGGTGACCACATGGGTCTCTATGCGCTCGCCGGGCGCGAGGAACCGGCGACGGTCGAGCCCCCGGAACACCGCGGACTCGATGACACCCTGCGCGTTCCTCTGGGTGTTGAGGGCCTGGTACACGGGGTCGTCATTGCGGCGGACCTGTGGCGGAAGGGAGTAACCGGTTCCCAGGACACCCGCTGTGATGCTCATATCCGGTAAACCTCACGTGTCGTGGTGCTCGTGTGGTGTTCGCTTGCGGGACGCTGGCCATGACGGGACCAGAGAACGGATCGGGCCTCGCCGTGTGCGACCGGTTCAGTAGGTGATGAGTGGTTTGAGGATGCCGTCCTCGCGGTTGGCGAGTGTCCGGAAGGCTCTGTCGGCTTCGGAGAAGCGGAAGCGGTGACTGGTCATGGGGGTGGGGTCGATACGCCCGTTACCGATCAGGCGGAAAAGCCGGGTCAGACGCTCGCCGCCCCCGGGGCACAGTACGGACCGGATACTCTTCCCACCGAGGCCGAAACCGAAGGCGACGATGGGGACGGGGAGAGGGGCGGTACTCTTCCACCCCTGGTACCCGGCGTTCACGACGGTCCCTGACGCTTTGGTGACGCGTACGCACTGCTCGAACGTCTCGTGGGTTCCCAGGGCTTCTACGGCGCTGTCCACCCCGTCCTCGCCGACGACGTCCCGGATGCTGTTGACGGCGTCCTCCTCGTAGGGGTTGATGACGTGATCGGCCCCGAAGAGGCGGGAGAGCCGCGCCCGTTCGTTCCGGGTCGCCGTGGTAAGGACGAGGCCGGCTCCCAGCAGGCGCGCGCCGATGGTCGCGGACAGGCCAACGGCTCCCTGGGCGAAGACGGCGACGGTTCCACCGGGCCGGATGGCGGCCTGTTCGGCGGCGGCGATACCGGTGTTGAGGGAGTCCGTAGCGTAGAGAGCCTGCTCGTCGGTGATCGTGTCGGGTATCCGAGCGAGGTTGTAGCGGGCGTCCGGCACGAGGAAGTACTCGGCGAGGGAGCCGTCCTGCTGGGCGGTGAACTTCCACCCGCCCACCCCGCCCCCGCACTGTTGCGGGGCGTCGGACTGGCAGTAGGCGCACTGGCCGCAGGGGGTGATGGCGCTGGCACCGACGCGTTCGCCCTCGCGGAACCCGGTGACGGCCTCGCCCAGACGATGGACGCGGCCCACACTCTCGTGGCCGAGAATCCGCCCCAGGGGTAGGGCCATGGCGCCGCTGAGAGTGTGCACGTCGGACATGCACATCATGGAGGCGCTAGTGCGGATCACCGCGTCGTTCGGCCCGGGTACCGGCACGGGTCGGCGTTCCAGAGACACGTCGTTGTGGCCGAGTACGAGAGCCGTCATTGACTCCGGTTGGGACATGGTGCAGCACTCTCCTTCCATCGGATGGTGCGTGGGAGTACGGGACGCGGGTGCGCGCCTGTGGCCGTAGCGGCCGCTGTGTCAGTCGACGACGGTCACGTCCGCCACCTCGACGAGGTGAGCGAGACGTTCGGCCAGGAGACGTAGGGGGCTCTCGGCACCGGAGACGCCGAGGGTGACCGTCGTCTCGCCGCCGGCCGCGGTTGTTGTCCGCAGGTGACGGACGGCAAGGGTGGGGAAACGCCGAAGGACGGCGACCAGCTGTGGCAGCAGGGAGTGCGGTGTGTGGGCCGTGATCCTGACGGTGTGTTCAGAGGGCGTCTCGGGGGGAGAGGAACTCCGGTCCCGCGGTTCCTCGGCGTCCTCCGAGACCGGTTCCCAGACCGGAGCCATGGAACGGGCGGCCATGATGGCGTCGTTGCTGGTCCCGGCCGGGACCATGGGCCACACCATGGCGTCGGCGGGAACGACGAACTCGATGACGACGGGCCGGTCGTCGATTCGCGACGCGTGTGCGAGAGCGGCGTCGACGTCGCTCTGGTATTCGCAGCGCCAGGCCGCGCACCCCAGTGCCTGGGCCATCCGGACGAAGTCCGGGACACTGTGGTGGGTGCCGAGGTCGGTGTGGGAGTAGCGCTGGTCGTAGAACAGGTTCTGCCACTGGCGGACCATGCCCAGGCTTCCGTTGTTGATCAGCGCGACCTTGACGGGGAGGCGCTCGGTGAGGCACGTGGCCAGCTCCTGGCCGGTCATCTGGAAGGACCCGTCACCGTCGATCGCCCACACGGTGCTCCGGGGGCGCGCGGCTTTCGCTCCCAGAGCGGCCGGGACGGCGAAGCCCATCGTCCCGAGCCCGCTCGAGGTGGCGAAATCCGTGGGACTGGTGTGCGTCATGAACTGGGCGGCCCACATCTGGTGCTGTCCCACACCGGCCGTGAACACCGTGTCCGCGTCGCGGAGGGCGCTGAGGCGTTCCATCACGTACTGGGCCGCGACCCTTCCGTCCGGAGGAGGGGTGTAGCCGAGCGGATAGCGGGCCCGGTAGCGTTCCAACGTTCGCCACCAGGGGGTGAGGTCGGGGGTTTCCCGGGTGCGTAGCCGTGCTGTGAGTTCCCGGAGAGCGGTGTCGGCATCCGCCGTGATCCCGACGTCGGCCTTTCGGTTCTTGCCGATCTCGGCGGGGTCGATGTCGATGTGCACCAGGCGTGCGTGGGGTGCGAACGAGGCCAGTTCCCCGGTCACCCTATCGTCGAACCTGGCGCCGACCGCGAGGAGAAGGTCGCTCTGCTGGAGCGCGCCGACGGCGGTGACGGTGCCGTGCATGCCGGGCATCCCCAGGTGAAGCCGGTGGTCCTCGGGGAACACGCCGAGAGCCATCAGTGTGGTCACCACGGGGATACCGGTCAGCTCGGCAAGCTCGAGCAGGCTCTGTTCCGCCCCGGCCGTACGGACACCCCCTCCGGCGTACACCACGGGGCGGTTCGCTTCCCTGATGAGCGAGACGGCTCCGGCCAGCCCGGCCGGTTCCGGAGCCGGGGGGCGCACGGTGTTCGTGGAGGGAGGCTGTTGCTGTTCACGCGTGGCGCGCTCGGTCAGCGCGTCTTTGGTGATGTCCAGGAGCACGGGCCCCGGCCGTCCCGTGGAAGCGATGCGCAGGGCGTCGATGACGGCTCCGGAAATCCGGTCCGCGGAGGTGATCTGGATCGTGTGCTTCGTGAAGGGGGCGGCACTGGCGCATATGTCGGCCTCCTGGAAAGCGTCGGTTCCGATCTTTTCCCGCGGGACCTGGCCGGTGACGGCGACCAGTGGCACCGAGTCCATGTGCGCGTCGGCCAGCGGCGTCAACAGGTTGGTCGCCCCAGGGCCGGAGGTGACGACGCAGACGCCTGGGCGCCCGATCGACCGGGCGTATCCCTGGGCGGCGTGCCCAGCGCCCTGTTCGTGCCGCACGAGTACATGACGGATCCCGGACTCCCGAAGGGCATCGTAGGCGGGAAGTATCGCACCGCCCGGAATACCGAAGACGGTGTCGATCCCGGAGGCCTCAAGCTCCGCCACGAGAATGTCCGCCCCGGTCGTGTGCTCGTTCTCCTCTGTGGTTTCTGGTTCGGTTTGTGGTGCGGGCGTGACGTGAGGTGCATTTTCCTTGCATGAGGAGCGATCGTTGTCTGTTTTTGACATCACTTACGACCTTCCAGGAGCGTGAAGGTGCGGTGGGGTGGTTTTCCCTTGTGGTCAGGTAGGCGACACGCTGCTGTGGCTGGGTGCAGAGACGGGCGACGGGGAGGAATCCGCTCTGCAATCCGGCACCCCAGATCTGGTCACACCTACCTCGCTCGCCCGGGGCGGACCGTGTATCCGTAACACGTGGTCTGCGCTGTTCCTGTTGTTTTCGGAAAGCGCGCGTCACGCTTTTCCGTTTTTCCGAACCCCGTTGGATTCTTTCGTTCGCTGGTGCTCTGATCCGTGTTCCGGGTGTTTCCGGAATGCCGGTGCGGGGGTGTGAAATCAGCGTAGTGGTGTTCGGAGTCATCAGGGGCGGTCTGGGATGACCGGTCGGGAGCTCTTCCCTGCGCCTCTGCTGCGTCCCGCGCTTCTCCGTGCTATCGATCCTGGAACGACTGCTACCTCGGGGCGAAGAGCAGGCCGGTGGAAAGGGGCGTTCCGCTCTCATGGTCGTCCATGCGGTGAGAGGGAGAGCAACGCCGATCCTGTCGACAGTCCACCGTCCACGAGAATGGTCTGTCCGGTCAGGCTCCGGGACTCTTCCGAGGCCAGGAACAGGACGACGGAGCAGAGGTCCTCGGCGGGGACGAGCTTTCCCGTGGGGTGCGGCTCTGGTTGTGGTGTCCCGCAGCTTGTCCGCCTCCGGAAACCGGTCGATGATCGGGCCATCCACGAAGCTGGCGGAGGCCGTGTTCGCCCTGATGCCGCGTGTGGCGCACTCGCTTGCGATATAGCGTGTGTACGCTTCGACCGCTGCCTTCGCCACGCCCAGGCTTCGCGTAGTTACCGATCACGAACCGCGCGCCGATGGGCGACATGTTGACGATCGTGCCGCCGCCTCGGCTGGTCATCAGGGGAAACGCCTCCTGGCAACACCATCGGAGGCCGTGGAAGCTCGTGTTGAGAGCGCGGTCCCACTCTTTCTCCGTGAGCGCGTCCACTGGACGGAACGATCCGACGGCGGCATTGTTGACCAGGACATCGAGACCGCCGTGCCGTTCGCGGATCGATTCGAACATCCAACGGACGTCGTCCTGTTTCGCCACGGACGCGCGTGCCAGCTCCGCTGAGTACCCGGAGTCCGTGATCTCCGCAAGCGTCGAATCGGCCCCGGACTTGGCATGGAACCAGTTGATGATGACATGTGCTCCGCGTTCGGCGAAGCTCTTGGCTATCAGGCGCCCGATTCCCCGTGCCGCGCCGGTGACCAGTACGGTTCGGCCCTCGAACTGTCCGTCGTGTGTTCCGGTCATCGTGTTTCCCATCGACGAGGCGGACCAGTGGGATACGGCAGTGTTGTTCGGTGATGACAGGAGTGAATTGTGGGCGACTGTGGTTCTTGTGCTTCGCCGGGCAGTTCGTTTCCCTCTCTCCGGAACTGCGGGTGCTTCTCTTGGGTGAGCGATCCATCGGGAGGTTCATCTTGTCGAGAATATTCTTTTCCTGATGGTCCTCTGGTTTTCGTTTTCCGGTCGGGTGATTTTATTCTAGCACGGATCCCTGTCAAAAACAATACTTCTGTTTTTGTGCCGAATCCATCCGGTTGTTTTTGTTGGTTGGCGTGTGGTTTTTGGTTCTGTTGTTGGGTTTGCGGTCGGTGTTGTGTGCGATGCTATTTTTCTTCGGTGTGGTTGTATGGTTTTATTTTGAAGTTCGGATATTTCAGGTGACGATTGGAAATATTCTTCCCTCTGTGATTCAAGTCCGTCCTATTTCCGTGTGGCGTCTGCTTTCCATTGGGTTTTGTATTTTTCTTCTTCCTGTGTTAGTCGGCGGGTGCCGTGGGGCCGGAACACGGGTGCTCCTCCATGGCGGGCGGTCCGCACCGAGTCGCTGAAGTGTGGCCTGGCCGTCGCCGGGTGGTCCAGCGCGCGCCTTCGTCTGGGGCCTCTGGCACGGCTGCGGTGCGGTGGGTGCCGTCCGCGTTGTTCACCGGATCGCGTCGCACGCGCTCGGGGTGCGACTGACGGGGGTGTCCCGGGCTGGGCGCTGGTTTCCCCAGGTTCCGGGGAGCCCCTCCCGCGGTCGGAACCGGGCGTCGGGTCCCTTTCCCCTCCTTGACGTGGGGGTGAGGGCTGCCACATACTTACCAAATCGATTTGGCCAAATCGATTTGTCGCAGAACAGGACGCTATCGGAAGGTCAGTTTCCCAGCGCCCCTGGCGCGAGCCGAACGGAGGGCTCGACCATGACCACCGGAACCACCTCCGCAACCCCCCATCCCGTCGACCAGTACCGCCCCCTGCACCGGATGCTCCTCTTCGGCCTCCAGCACGTCCTGGTCATGGCCGCCACTCCCATCTCCAGTGTCTTCCTCGTCAGCGCCACGCTCGGCCTGGACACCGACCTCACCGTCAACCTCCTGTCGGCCGCCTTCCTCCTCTCCGGGCTGGGATCCCTGCTGCAGTCGCTGGGCCCGTGGAAGCTCGGGGCGCGGCTGCCCTTCGTGATGCTGCCGGGCGGCGCGCCCCTCGTGCTGTTCCTGGCCATCGCCGAGCAGCACGGTCCGCGGACCGCCACCGGCGCGGTACTGATCACCGGAGTCTTCTACTTCGTCGTGCTCCCCCTCTTCTCCCGCCTGCTGCGCTTCTTCCCGAGGCTCGTCATCGGGACGATGATCACCATCGTGGGCGTGAACCTCGTGAAAGTGGGCGCGCTCCTGGTCACCGGAGAGCCGGGAACCGCCGAGTTCGGCGACCCGCGCAACCTCCTGCTCGGCATGGCCACCATCGGCTTCACCGTGCTGCTCTACCTGGTCTTCTCCGGGGTGCTGCGCCAGCTCGCGGTGATGCTGGGCATGGCGGCGGGAACAGCGCTGGCGTTCGCGCTCGGCGCCGTGGGCACCGCCCCGGGAGGTTCGGGCGGGCTCCTGCAGGTGCCCCAGCCCCTCCCGTTCGGCGCCCCCGAGTTCAGCCTCATGGCGTCCCTGCCGCTGCTGATCTACAGCCTCGCCTCCATGGCCGAGGCCACCGGCCAGACCGTCATCAACGCCGAGACCGTCGGCAAGGAGGTCGACGCGCGCCGCGACGCCCCCAAGACCATCCGCGGCGACGCGATCGTCTCGCTGTCCGGCGGGGTCTTCGGACTCCCCCTCATGGTCACCAGCGGAGAGAACATCGGCATCGTCCGGGTGACCGGGGTGCGCAGCCGCTTCGTCACCGTGGCCGCCGGCCTCATCCTGATCCTCATCGGTTTCTGCGCCCCCGTCACCGGCCTCATCAGCACCATCCCCTCGGCCGTGGTCGGCGGGACGGCGATGGTGGTCTTCGGCGTCATCACCGTGCTGGGCGTCCAGACACTCGCCCGCGCCGACCTGGACGACCACACCAACACCTTCATCGCGGCCGTGGCCCTCTCCCTGGGACTGCTCCCGATCCTCGTCCCGGACGTGTACGCGAACTTCCCCGACAACGCGCGGATACTGCTGGAGAGCGGCGTCGCGGTGGGCGCGATCACCGCCGCCGTGCTGAACGCCCTCTTCCACCACGTCCGCCCCCGTCTGGCCTCCCGGAGAACCCCCACGCCGGCGGCGGAGGTCTAGGTCCTGTTTTCGGACGCTTGTCCTGCTGCGCGCCGCTCCGGCACACCGCCCGGCGGTGTTCCCGCCGGTCGGCGGAGGGTCCGCTCCGCCTCCCTGACCGGCCGTGCCGGGCGGCACCGGAGGCGCCGCCCGCGACGAACAGCGCCCAAAAACAGGACCTAGACGCCGTCACCGGTATCCAGCGACGCGGCAACCAGAAAGAAGGATGATGCACACCCTGAACCCCGAATCCCTGGAAGACGGAACCCGCCTTCTGCTTCCGGAACTCCTCCTGCTGCCGGAGGGGCCGGTGCGCGACCACGCCGTGGTCGTGGCCGACGGCCGCTTCCACGCGGTCGGGCCGGCGCGGCTGTTGTGCGACCGCTACCCCCACCTGAGCCCGGTTCCCCTCCACGGCCAGCTGCTCATGCCCGGCTTCGTCGACGCGCACCACCACCTCACCCAGAGCTTCGGCACCTCCCTGGCGTTCGGGGAACCCTCCGAGATCTTCCGCCGCGTGTGGCTGCCGCTGGAGGGTGCCCTCGACGAGGAGAGCGCCTACCTCGCGGCGAAACTCGCCTGCCTGGAGGCGCTTCGGGGAGGTTTCACCACCGTCACCGACGCCGGCACCCGGGCACCGGTGGACACCGACGTTCTCGCGGCGGCCGCGCGGGACACCGGAATCCGGTGCGTCCTGGGGCTCGTCTGCAACGACCTGTCCCCGGAGGGCAAGACCGCCGTGGACACCGGAACGGTCCTCGCCGGAGCGGAGAAGCACCTCTCCCGCTACACCGGTGCGGACCTCGTCCACCCCACCCTGGCGGTCTCCATCCCGGAGGTCGCCACGGAGCGGACGCTGCGCACCACCGGCCGGATGGCGGCCGAGGCGGGCACGGTGGTGCAGGTCCACGTCAACGAGCACCTGGCGGCGGTCGAACGTTCCCTGGTCCAGCACGGGATGCGCCCGCTGGAGTACCTGCACGCGGTGGGGGCGGTGGGCCCGCAGCTGCTCGCCGCGCACGCCACGCTGCTCACCCCGGGCGAGCTGGGACTGCTGCGCGACAGCGGAGCCGCGGTCAGCTACAACCCGGTCGCCAGCGCGTGGAAGGGGAACGCGGTGGCGCGGGCCGGCGCCATGGCCGAACAGGGCATCCGGTTCGGCCTGGGCACCGACGGAACACGCGGGGACGCGTTCCGGCTGGTCGACGCCGCCGAGTTCGCCCAGCGCCTCACCCACGGGCTCGCCGACGGCGACCCCTCCTGCGGGGGCGGATGGACCTGGCTGGACCACGGGACGCGGCTCTCCGCGGAGGCGGTCGGCCTGGGCGGGGCCACGGGCGAGGTCGTAGAGGGCAGAGCGGCCGACTTCCTGCTGCTCGACATCACCGGACCGGAGATGCGCCCGTCCTGGGACACACCGTGGGAGCTGGTCCGGCTCGCCGGGCGGGACCAGATCACCGCCACCGTCGTCGCCGGCCGGCTGTGCCTGTGGCGGGGATGGCCGCGCTCCTGGGACGGGCCGGAGCTGGTGGAGCGGGCCGCCGAGGTCGGGCAGCGGGTGGTGGAGGAGGCGCCCATCACCCGTACCCACCCGGTGTCCACACACCACCGCCCCTTCCGCGGGCGAGCGTCCGAGAGCCGGGGGGAGCGAGCATGAGCGCGAGCGCGCTGCTTCTCCTGGCCGCCGTGGTCGCCGTGGCGGCGTTCGTGCAGGGGGCGAGCGGTCTGGGGTTCGCGCTCATCGTGGCGCCGGTGGCCGGCCTCCTGAACCCGGGCCTGCTGCCGGTGATGCTGCTGGCGGCGATGATCCCCCTCAACCTCTACATAATGCTGCGCGAACGGGGCGCGCTGGACCTGCGCGGCGCCGCGTGGATATCGGTCGCGCGGATCGCCGCCACACCCGGCGGTTCCCTGCTGCTGCTCGTCATCCCCGAACGCCACCTGGGGATGGTGGTGGGGCTGGCCACGGTCCTGGCGGCGCTGGCCAGCGTCGCGGCCCCGGCGTTCACCCCGGGCCGGGGGGCCTACATGGGCGCGGGGGTCATCACCGGCCTCACCGAGACCACCACCGGGGTGGGCGGCCCCCCGCTCGCGCTGGTGTACCAGCACCGGCCGCCGAGCGAGCTGCGCGCCACGGTGGCGCTGTGCTTCCTCGTCGGCGAGGTCGTGTCGCTGGCGATGCTGCTCAGCACGGGGCAGGGAGGAACGGAGCTCCTGCGGCCGACGCTGCTGATCCTTCCCGCGGTGGTGGCCGGTGTGGTGGTGAGCCGGTTCGCCCACCGGTTCATCGACGCCTCCCGGATGCGGGTGTTCGTGCTCGGTTTCGCCCTGGTGTCGGGGGTGGTGCTCATGCTGGGGATGTGAGGCGCAGTGAGGACGCCCGGGGGACGAGGCGCGGCGGTGGGGTCTCGGCCGCCGCCGCGTCGTCCTCGCCGCGCAGCCGCGCCAGCAGCAGTTCCACGGCCTCGGCGGCGGCGACGTCCAGGTGCAGGTCCACCGCGGTGAGCGGGGGGTCGCAGGTCTGCGCGCGGATCCCGTTGTAGCGGGTGGCGACCATGACGTCGGACGGCACCCGCAACCCGCGGTCGGCGAGGGCGCGCATCGCCCCCACGGCGAACGCGTCCACCAGGACGCAGACGGCGTCGGTCTCGGGGTGCCGGTCCAACAGCTGTGAGCACGCCTCGTAGCCCGCCTGCTCTCCGCCGGATTCCGCGGCGGTGGTGAGCGTCTCGGCGTGGCCGCCGTCGGTGGCGCGGGAGCGGCTGTCCACGTAGGAGTGGCGCGTGCCCGAACCGGTGATGAGGGCCGGGTGGCGGGCGCCCTGCTCGCGCAGGTGCGCCAACAGCAGCTCGGCGACGGCGCCGCCGTGCAGGTCGACGTAGGGGATGCCGGGGGGTGCACCGATCTGGCGGCCGATGGTGACGAAGGGCAGCCCCCGCTCGTGGAGCTGCGCCGCCACCGGGTCGTCCTGCTCCGGTTCGACGAGGATGGCCCCGTCGACGTCGACGGACCCCACGTCGGAGGCGGAGCGGGACGGCGGCACCAGCACCAGCGAGTAGTCCTGGGTGAGGGCGTACTCCGCGGCCGCCGCCGCCACCTCCATGTAGAAACCGAGCCGGGAGGGGCCGCCGGCGACCGCGAGCGGCATGGAGGACGCGAGCGCGATGGTCCGCGCCTGCCCGGTGCGCAGCCGCTGCGCCCGCAGGTTGGGCCGGTAACCCAGTTCGGAGGCCACCCGTTTCACCCGGTCCCGGGTGTTGGGGTCCACCTTGCCCAGGCCGTTCAACGCGTGGGAGACGGTGGTCCGGGAGACGCCGGCGGCCGTGGCGACGTCCCCGATGGTGGGGCGACGGGCGGAACCGGAACTGCTCATCTGGAACGGGACTCCTCGCTCGGCCTGTGTCCCTTCCGATCCTAGGTTCTGTTCGGTGGGCACGCCGCGCGGCGGAACCGGCGCCCGTCAGGCGGAACCCGGCGCTGAGAAGAGTTCCGGGACGCGGGCCGACTGGCGGGGAGCGGTGTTCCACGGGCCCTGGTTCCCGACCGGGCCTACCCCTGTGATGAAGCGCACCGCGGGTTTACGCTGGCGGGAGAATGTCAACCCCGTGAGACTGGGCGCGGTTGCGCGCCGCCCCCCTCTCCGGCCCTGCGGAAGAGACGTTCCGCGAGGAGAGTCGGTTCGAGAAACGGGGAGGCTGCCATGCTCACAGCCACTGACCTCAGTAAGAAGTCCATGGCCGTTCCGGACGAGGTCCGCGAGTTCGACCGGGGCAGGCTGGAACTCGTCACGGTCGCCGACATGGAGTTCGCCCGGGCCGTGTTCCAGCCGGGCTGGAGGTGGTCCGAGTCGGTGCGGCCGTTGGCCGGAACGGAGAGCTGCCGCTTCCCGCACAGGCTGTTCGTGGAAGCGGGTGCGCTGCATATCCGGATGGATGACGGCGCCGAGTTGGACATCACCGCCGGTGATGTCGTGGTTATCGGTCCGGGCCACGACGCCTGGGTGACCAGCACGGAACCCTGCGTGGTGTACGAGTTCAGGGGCGAGGACTCTGACTACGCCAAGACCGCCGACTGAGACCGCGGCACGCCCGGCGCGGTCCTTCCGCCGGGCGTGCCGCAGGTCCGTGTTCGGTGCGAGCGCCGCGTTCCCGGTGGTGTCGGAACGCGGTTCCTCCTGGTGCCGCACCCGCACTCGCCCGCGGGAGCGGGCTACCCGCGTTCTCCGCGCAGCCGGGCGGCCAGGCTCGCGGTGCGGTCCCGCCGACCCCACGCGGCCACGGCACTGAGTACCAGCAGGGCCAAGGCGGCGAACGGGGGCTGGCCCAGCAGGGCCACGTCGGCGATGGCGGCGCCCACCATCACGGCCGCCAGCCCGAGGGCGGCCAGCCCGCTCAGCAGGGGGATGAGCAGCCCCACGGCGCCCGCGACCTCCAGCGCGCCGGTGAGGTACCGCAGCCACTGTCCCAGCCCGATCGTGTCGAACGTCTCCACCATCGCCGGTACACCGGCGAGCTTGGACCCGCCCGCGAAGGCGAACCCCGCGGCCAGCAGCCCCTGTACGACCCACAGGGCGATGTTCGCGGCGCGTCCCTGCCGGGAGGTCTCCTGGGAGCTCGCCGCGGCCGTCGCCGCTTCTTCCTGTTGCGCTCTCATGCCGTCCTCCTGTTGCTTCCCGATCATCAGTACGCAGAACAATAGTACGCACTGCAACTATTGTCTACGAATTTGGTGTAACGAGGAAGAAACGCGGGCTATTCTGGACGGATGAGCGACACCCCATGCCCGAGCACCGCGTGCGACGACCCGTGTCCCACCAGCCAGTGCAACGATCCGCGCGTCACCGCGATGGAGCTCCTCGTCGACGTCCAGGCCGGTGTGACCGCGCGGCTGACCCCGGTCCTCGACGCGCACGGCATCTCCGGCCACGACTTCGACGTGCTGATGCGCATCGCCCGCAGCCCCGAGTCCTCGCTGCGTATGTCCGACCTCGCCCGGCAGACCGCCTCCTCGACGAGCGGTATGACCCGGGTCGTCGACCGGCTGGAACGCCGCGGCCTGGTCGCGCGGGAGCCCCACCCGAGCGACCGGCGCGTGCACTACGTGCGGCTCCTCGACGGCGGCAGCGACAAACTCGCCGCGCTGATGCCGGAGGTGCTCGCCGCCATCGAGCACTGGTTCACCGGCCAGCTCTCCGGACAGTGCCTGGAACAGCTGCTCACCGGACTGCGCACGGTGCGCGGAGTGGTGCTGCCCGAGGCGGAGGAGGCGGACCTGGCGCGCCAGCACGCCACGTCGGGTCAGGACGAACCCTCCCGCGCCGGTGGGCTGGAGGCCGCCACCTCCGAGGAGTGACGAACGCCCGCCCGTTCGGGGGCTTCCCGCCCGCTCGTGTCCCGTGTTGGGCTGATCCCGGCGTAGCGGCCCCTTCCGGGAGCGGGCCGACGGATACGGAGGGCAGCATGAGCGCGATCGTGGCCGCGGTGAGTCTGAGCGCGGAGCACGTCTTCAGCAAGGAGAACCGGGACGGTATCCGCCTCACCGCCGGTGTGGGCGCGGTGGGCGACACGCACGCCGGTCAGACCGTCCAGCACCGCTCGCGGGTGGCGCGCGACCCCGACCAGCCCAACCTGCGGCAGGTGCACCTGATCCACGCCGAGCTCCACGACGAGCTGCGCGCCGCCGGTTTCGCCGTCGCGGCGGGCGACATGGGGGAGAACGTCACCACCCGGGGCCTGGACCTGCTCGGGCTGCCCGCCGGCACCCGGCTGTGTCTGGGCGGCGCGGCTGTCGTGGAGGTGACCGGCCTGCGCAATCCCTGCTCGCAGCTCGACCGGTTCCAACCCGGCCTCATGCGCGCGGTGCTGGGACGCGACGCGGACGGCAACGTCGTCCGCAAGGCCGGGATCATGGGCGTCGTCGTCACCGGCGGGGACGTGCGCCCCGGCGACACGGTGGGCGTGGAGCTGCCGGCGGGGGAGCGGCGCCCGCTCGAACCCGTGTGAGGCCCTGGAACGCCGCGCGAGTGTCTCGTCCCCGGGTGGGAGGAGCACGGCTGGGACCTGCTGGGCCCCTCCCGACGATCATCCGGAGGAGCCGGACCGGGGTCTGCGCTGGCCGGTTGCGGAACCGGGACCGAGGTTGTGGGGTGGATTGTCCGTCATTCCCGAGACGAGGAGAGCCATGCCGGACCACACCCCCGCCGGAGCCGAGGAAGCGGCCTCCGCCATCGACACCACGGTGCCGCACTCGGCCAGGATCTGGAACTACTGGCTCGGCGGCAAGGACAACTACCAGGTCGACCGCGACGCCGGGGAACAGTTCCGGGAGACGTTCCCCGACATCGTGGACATCGCGCGCTCCAGCCGCGCCTTCATCACGCGCGCCGTCACACACCTGGTGCGGGAGGCGGGAGTCTCCCAGTTCCTCGACGTGGGCACCGGCCTGCCGACCCAGAACAGCACCCACCAGGTCGCCCAGGCGGCCGATCCCAGCGCCCGCGTCGTCTACGTGGACAACGACCCGCTGATCCTCACCCACGCCCAGGCCCTGCTGGTGGGCAGTGAGGAGGGTGCCACCGACTACGTCCACGCCGACATCCGCGACCCCCGCGCGATCCTCGACGCCGCCGCGGCCACTCTCGACCTCACCCGCCCGGTGGCGCTGGTCCTGGTGGGCATCCTGGGCCACCTCACCGACAGCGAGGCGGCCACGGTCCTGGACCGCCTCGTCTCCGCCCTGCCGAGCGGCAGCTACCTCGTGCTCAGCGACGGGACCACCACCGACGAGGCGAACATCGCCGCGCAGGAGGAGTACAACGAGAGCGGCTCCGTGCCCTACCACCTGCGCACCCCCGAGGGGATCGACCGGTTCTTCGCCGGGCTGGAGCTGGTGGAACCGGGCGCGGTACCCACCCCGTTCTGGCGGCCCGATCCCACCGAGGTGGGAACCCCGCGCGACGTGGCCGACCGGTGCGGGGTCGCCCGCAAACCCTGATCCGGAGTCCCCTACCGGGGGTTCGGTTCGCGGGCGCCGCGGGCGCTGTAGGCGCAGAGCGCGGCCCAGCCGCCGGCGGCCGCCACGGAGACGGCGCGGGCCGCCGGGTGGGGCAGACGGCTGCCGAGCAGGACCGCGTCCCCGGCGTCGGATACCGCCCGGACGGCGACCAGCCATCGCAGCGCCGGCCCGCGCGGGGCGGCAACCATGGCGGTGCCCACCGCGACGTCGCGGAAACCGATCAGGGAGACCAGGACCCGGGTGCGCCGGTCGGTGGCACCGTCCCGGTCGGTCAGGCCGGCGGGGACGGTGACCAGCTCGGGGCGGAGCGCGGTGGCGGCGCCGAACGCCGCCGTGGCGGCACCGAGGGTGCGGGCGAGAAGCGCCAATGCGTGCTCCTTCGTCGGAAGCCCGCGTATGGACGGCGCGGGCGGGCACGTACCGGCGTCCACACTAGGCCGGACGCCGGTCTCCCCGCCAGTGCCGTGCCGGGACAGCGGCGGGGAGACCGGTGCTCACCGCAAGTGGGAGGCGCCGTTGACGTCCAGGATCGCCCCGGAGCTCCACGTCGCCTCGGGCGAGGCGAGGTAGAGCACCGCCGAAGCCACCTCGTCGGGGCCGGCGACCCGCCCGAACGGGCTCTGGGCCTCGACCTCCGCCCGCGCCGCGCCCTCGAGCCGGTGGGCGACGCTCTCGGTGGCGGTGAACCCCGGCGCGACCGAGGCCACCGCGATGCCGTACGGAGCCAGCGAGACGGCCAGGGACTGCCCCAGCGAGTGCAGTGCGGCCTTGCTGGCGCCGTAGGCGGGATGGTCCGGCTCCCCGCGGAACGCTCCCCGGGAGCCGACGTTGACGATGCGCCCCGCCGACCCTCGCGCGATCATGTCGTGGGCCGCGCAGTAGCTCACGTTCGCCGCGCCGAACAGGTTCACCCCGATGACGTGCTGCCACTCCCGTTGCCACTGCTCGTAGGAGGTATCGGGCAGGGGGTGGGGCGGGTTGGCGGCCGCGTTGTTCACGAGGACGTCCACCCCGCCGAGTGCCGCGGACGCCTCCTCCACCACCCGCCGGGCCTCCTCCGGGTGGGACAGGTCGCCGGACACCAGAGCGTGCCCGTCCCCCTCGAGTCCCTCCAGGGTGGCCGCCGCGTCGGCGGCGCGCGTCCCGTAGTGCACGGCGACCCGGTCGCCCCGCTGGGCGAACGCGTTGGCCACGGCCCTGCCGATACCTCTGGCCGCTCCGGTGACGAGTACGCCGCGGCTCATCGGGCGAACACCTGGGAGTCGTCGCCGAACGCCTTGAACTCCAACGCGTTCCCGGCGGGGTCGTGCAGGAACATGGTCCACTGCTCGCCCGGCTCGCCGGCGAAGCGGAGGTAGGGCTCGATCACGAAGTTCGTGCCGGCCGCGCGCAGCCGGTCGGCGAGTTCGTGGAAACCCTCCGGGGTCAGCAGCAGGCCGAAGTGGGGGACGGGGACGTCGTGGCCGTCGACCGGGTTCCCCGCGGGCTGCCGGGGGAAGTCCGGGGCGAGGTGGGTGACGAGCTGGTGTCCGTGGAAGTTCCAGTCCACCCAGGTCTCGGCGGAGCGGCCTTCGGCCAGTCCCAGCGTGTCTCCGTAGAACGCGCGGGCGCGGTCGAGGTCGTCCACGGGGACGGCGAGGTGGAACCGGGGCGGATGCGTTGTCACAGCGGGATACTCCAATCCTGTGGCCGGATGCGCGTCTCACATTGACCCGGTTATGTCTAAATGTCAACATTTGGACATGAGTTCTTCGGGTGGGGCAGCGGTACGCAGGGCCGGTCGGCGCGGGCTGAACCACGAGGCCGCCGACCGCATCCGGGAGGCCGTCTTCGACGGGTCGTTCGCGCCCGGCGAGGCCCTGTGCGAGGTCGACCTCGCGGCCGACCTGGACGTGAGTCGCGGTTCCGTGCGCGGCGGGTTGGCGATCCTGGAGGGCGAGGGACTGGTCCACAGCGGCTGGCACCGCCGGACCCGGGTCATCGAGCCCACCGTCACCGAGGCCAACGAACTGTACGCGGTGCGGGCCGCGCTGGACCGCCTCGCCGCGGTGACGGCGGCCGGCACCCGCACGGAGGAGGACCTGGCGGACCTGGACAGCCGGGTGGACGCCATGGCCGAGGGGCTGGAGGCCGGGGAGCCGGGCCACGTGCTGCTCGCCCGGGACATCGGGTTCCACGACGCGATCTACGACGTCGCCGGCAACGGCAGGCTCCGCTCCAGCTGGCAGGCGCTGCGCTCGCAGGTGCGGCTGTTCCAGCTCGTCCGCATCCGGCTGGGCGGCCGGCAGTACCGCCGGATCCTCGTGGACGAGCACCGGCAGCTGGTCACCCTGCTGCGCGAGCGGGATACCGGGCGGTTGGCCGCGGCAGCGGAGGAGCATGTGGACGCGGCACGCGCGGAACTGGTGCGGATGCTGGAGTCCTCCGGCGAGGACCCCGCCCAGGAGTGACCGCGGGCGGTGAACGGCGCGCGGGCGGGCCCGGAGCGGTTTTCCGGCGTCAGCTTCCCGCGCCGGAGGCGGCGATGGCGGCGGCGGCCGAGGCCGCCAGCCGGTCGAGGTAGTCCTCCGGAACGGGGGTGCGGGTCACCGCGAGCCGCCAGTACAGCGGTCCCAGCACCAGGTCGAGGGCGAGTTCGGGGTCCGTGCCGGCGGGTACCTCGCCGCGCTGGGCCGCGTTGGAGACGAGGACGCTGCTGATGTCGTGCTGGGTGTCGCGGATCGCGGCTTCCAGGGTCCGGGCGATGTCGGGGTTGCGGGCGGCCTCGGCGAGGAGGTCGGGGACGATCTGGGAGGCCAGCGGGTGGCGCAGCGCCTGGGCCGCCGTGTCGAGGAGGGCCCGGACGTCGCCGCGCAGTGTCCCCGTGTCCGGCACGGGCATGGCGTGCACGGTCACCGCGGAGACCACGTCGATGACCATGCGCAGCTTCGAGTCCCACCGCCGGTAGATGGCGGTCTTGCCGACCCCGGCCCGTTTGGCGACGGCCTCGATCGACATGCGCCCGTAGCCGACGGCGGCGAGCTCGGCGAACACCGCCCCCCGGATGGCGTTCGTGACCCCTTCCTGCAGCACGGCCGCCCCGGCGGGGGCACGGCGTGAGCTGGAGGGGTCCGGGTCTGTCATGCGGTCAGCATAGCGCAGCGACGAAACGGTTGCGTACCGTCCTCGAACGGAATACGCTTTCGTTTCGACGAAACGGTATCGTTCTGTCGTGATCGCGGGACGGAAGGCAAACGCGGTGAGCACACAGACGACAACGAGCGGCCCCGACGCCCGCGCGGAACCTTCCGCGGCGGAACTGGCGGCGCGCCACAACCTCAGCGACACCGGTGCCCGTCCCGGCATCGGGGAGTACGTCCGGCGGCTCTGGCACTACCGGGACTTCATCCGGGAGTTCGCCCACGCGCACGCCACCACCAAGTACGCCGGGGCGCGGCTGGGCCAGTTCTGGCACGTGCTGACCCCCCTGCTGAACGCCGCTGTCTACTACCTCATCTTCGGGTTGCTGCTCGGCACCGACCGCGGCGTCGAGGACTTCATCCCGTTCCTCGTCACCGGCGTCTTCGTGTTCACGTTCACCCAGTCCTCAGTGTTGCGCGGCGTGCGCGCGGTCTCCGGGAACCTCGACCTCATCCGCGCGTTGCACTTCCCCCGGGCGGCCCTGCCGCTGGCGGTGACCCTGACCCAGCTGCGGCAGATGCTGATGTCGCTGATCGTGCTGACGGTGGTCCTGCTGGCGACCGGGCAGGTTCCGCAGTGGTCGTGGCTGCTGGCGGCGCCCGCGCTGCTGCTCCAGTCGCTGTTCAACGCCGGGCTCGCGCTGGCGTTCGCCCGGCTCGGCAGCGCGATAGCCGACCTGGCGCAGCTGATGCCGTTCGTCCTGCGCACCTGGATGTACGCCTCCGGGGTGATGTACAGCATCGACGTCATGGCGGCGGGAGCGCCGGCACCGGTGCACGCCCTGCTCGACGTGAACCCCACGGCGGTCTACATCGACCTGGTGCGGTTCGCCGCGATCGACAGTTTCACCGCCGCGGACCTGCCGCCCCACGCGTGGGTCACCGCCCTGGTCTGGGCACTGGTCGCCGCGGTGGGCGGGTTCGTGTACTTCTGGAGAGCGGAGAAGGACTATGGCCACGCCTGAACACGACGCCGTCCTGCCGGCGGGCGCCCCCCGGCAGGACGGGGAGAGCTCGCCCACGGTCGTCCTGGACGAGGTGCACGTCCGCTACCGCACCCGCCCCACGGGGCCCAGCGGCGGGGGTGCCGCGGCGGCGTTGTCCCGGATGCTGCGGCGGCCGTCCGCCGAACGCTCCTCCCACGTGCACGCGGTGCGCGGGGTCAGCCTCACCGCCTACCGGGGGGAAGCCCTCGGCCTGGTCGGGTCGAACGGCTCGGGCAAGTCCACACTGCTGCGGGCCGTGGCCGGGCTGCTCCCGCCCGACAGCGGCCGGGTCTACACCGAGGGCCAACCCTCCCTGCTGGGGGTGAACGCCGCTCTGATGCCGGACCTGAGCGGGGAGCGCAACATCGTGCTCGGCTGCCTGGCCATGGGGATGCCGCGCGAACGGGTCCGCGAGTACTACGACGACATCGTCGCCTTCTCCGGCATCAACGAGACGGGGGACTTCACCTCGCTGCCGATGCGCACCTACTCCTCGGGGATGGCGGCCCGCCTGCGGTTCGCCATCGCCTCCTGCGCGAACCACGACGTGCTGATGATCGACGAGGCGCTGGCGACCGGGGACCGTTCCTTCCGGCAGAAGTCCCAGGAACGCATCCGGGAACTGCGCGCCGACGCCAGCACGGTCTTCCTGGTCAGCCACAGCAGTTCCGCCATCCGGGAGACCTGCGACCGGGTGGTGTGGCTCGACCACGGCCAGGTGGTGCTGGACGGGCCCACCGACGAGGTCCTGCCCGCCTACGAGGAGGCGGCGCAACGGGCGTGACCTCCCGCCGACCGCCCTGGGCACCCCTCCTCCGGCCCTCTGCCGGGGCGGACCCGTGTGAGCGGAATCATCCGGACATGGGGGAAACACCGTGTCACATCCCGGCCGGTCGGATAGATCATTCCTGGTCGGGCGGGTCGTTGCGTATGGCACCATGGCGCGACGGAGCGCGACCGGGCGCGTGGGTGAGAGTCGGCGTTACGCCCATGGAGGGCCGGCCACGGCGCGCGGCGAGACAGGGGGCGCGTTCCGAACCGAGGAAGGGAATCACTCGTGCCGACAGTCAGCATTCCACTGCCGTTAGTACTGGAGAAGGCGGCAGCGGTCGAGCAGGCGGGGCCGGTCGTCGACTGGATCACCGACAACAGCGGCGCCATGCTCGGCGGCGCCACCAGCATCATCGTGATCGTCATCCTCGCCGTGGTGGCGCGTGCGGTGGCGGGGCGACTCATCACCCAACTGGTGAGACGGATGGTGAGCTCGCGGCAGCGCCTCAGCAACACGAAGGCCGCCCGCAACGTCATAAGCCACCCGGAGAAAGCCGCCGACCCGCGCCAGGAGGCCCGCGCGGAGACGCTCAGCTCGGTGCTGCGGAGCCTGGCCTCCTTCGTGATCTACGGCATCGCGTTCGTCATGGTACTGGGAGAGGTCGGGATCAACCTCGGCCCGATCCTGGCCAGCGCCGGCGTTCTCGGTCTCGCCGTGGGCTTCGGCGCCCAGGGGCTGGTGCAGGACTTCCTGTCCGGCATGTTCATGATGGTGGAGGACCAGTACGGCGTGGGCGACGTCATCGACGTGGGCGACGCCGTCGGCACCGTCGAGGAGGTGGGCATGCGCATCACCAAGATCCGCGACCTCGACGGCGGCCTGTGGCACATCCGCAACGGCCAGATCATGCGGGTGTGCAACATGAACCAGGACTGGGCCAACGCGGTGGTGGAACTGCCGCTGGCCTACTCGGTGGACCTCTCCCGCGCCCGGGAGGTCATCGAGGAGAGCATCGCGGACTTCTCCCAGACCCCCGAGTTCGAGTCCCAGCTGCTGGACCGCCCCGAGGTCAGCGGTGTCGTCGGTATCGCCAACGGCGCGATGACCGTGCGCATCATCGCCCGCACCCGCCCCGGGGAGCAGTGGGCGCTCGGGCGTTCGCTGCGCGAGCACCTGAAACGCTCCCTCGACCGGAACGACATCGAGGTGGCGTTCCCGATGCCGTCCTTCTCCCCGTCCTGACGCTCCCCGGCGGCCTCACAGCCGCCGGTGCATGATGTGCATGCCGACGTAGCCCGCGGTGGGGTGGTGGAAACTCCCCGGCACGGTCGCCAGGACCTCGAACCCCAGGGAGCGCCACAGCGCCACCGCGCGGGTGTTGGTCTCCACGACCGCGTTGAACTGCATCGCGCGGAAGCCGTCGGCGCGCGCCTGTTCGATGACGTGCCCGCCCAGCGCGCGGCCGACGCCGCTGCCGGCCCGGGCGGGGTCCACGGCGAAGCTCGCGTTGGCGACGTGCGCCCCCGGTCCCCGCTGGGTGGGAACCAGGTAGGCCGTCCCGAGGACCGTGCCGTCCGGGTCGGTGGCTACGACGGTTCGCCCCGGCGGGGTCTTGAACCACAGCCGGCGGGCCTCGTCCTCGCCGATGTCGGTCTCCCAGCAGAACGTGTCGCCGGCGGCGGCGACGCGGCGCAGGATGGACCAGATCGCCGGCCAGTCGTCCGGTGTCGCGTCTCGGAACAGCATGCCGCCAGCATCCGGTACGCGGCACGGCGCCGCAAACCGGGCGCTGGCCCGGCGTGCGCGGCGCCGCGCCGCGGTTCCGGAGACCCTCAGCAGGGGTTCTCGTTGGAGCACTCGGCGAAGGCCGCGAGCCGTTCCCGCGAACCGTTGAACACGTTGCGGTCCACATTGCCGCTGACGCCGGGGACACTTCCCGTGGAGGTGTACTGCCAGATGGTGTGGGAGGGCCAGTTCGGCAGCGGGTAGGGGTCACTGCTCCAGCGCGCGATCCACAGCGGGTTGGTCCGGTTGAACGCGCCGGTGTCCCCGGTGCACTGCGACCACCAGCTCTGTGTGGTGTAGATGACCGGGTAGCGCCCGGACAACCGTTTCACCTCGTCGCTGAAGGCGCGGATCCAGTCCACCATCGCCGGTTGGCTCTTGCCGTAGCAGGTGGCGCCGGAGGGATTGTGCTCGATGTCGAGGGCCGGCGGCAGTGTCCGGCCGTCGCCGGACCACCCTCCGCCGTTGTTGACGAAGAAACGCGCCTGTCGCACCCCAGGGCGGTTTCAAAGTCGGGTGCGGATGATGGCGGAGCCGGTCACAGCCCTGTAGCGATCCAGAAGAAGCCCGCACACACGACAACGGAGCCCGCTAGAAGAGCAGGGACTCTCACATCTCTGACTTCCAAGGGACTCCGTTGCGCCTTCAGTCTGCCATGCCCTCGTCCGCCCTGGCCGCGTCCGCGACGCCGATCCTGCCCGCCGAGGACAGTGATCCCCGCGACCGGCGGGGACGCCGCCACCCGCTGAGCTGCGTGATCCTCACCGGTTTGTGCGCGGTGCTGGCCGGCGCCCGCTGCCTGGCCGCGATCGGCCAGTGGGCCGCCAACGCGCCCCAGCACACCCTCGCCCGGCTCGGCGCCCGCATCACCGACCCCGCCCTGGGCACCCGCCAGGCGCCCAGCCCCGCCACGATCCGCCGCGTCCTCACCGCCCTGGACCCGCAGACGCTCACCCGGCTCCACACCGCCGAGGAGATCGCGGTGCTGGTCATGGACGGCAAGAGCCTGCGCGGCTCGGCCACCCGCACCGCTGCGGCCGCCCATCTGCTCCAGGCGATGACCCCGGCCGGACGCACCGTCGCCCAGGTCCGCGTGGACGACAAGGCCAGTGAGATGGCCGCCGTGGCCGACCTGCTGGCCGACGTCGACATCACGGGGTGTGTGATCAGCGCCGATGCGCTGCACACCCAACTCGGCACTGCCCGCTGGCTCGTCGCACGCGGGGCTGAGTACCTGCTGACAGTCAAGGCGAACCAGCCCACATTGCTTTCCCAGGCCAAAGCGCTGCCCTGGGCGCAGGCGCCGGTGCTGGAGGCCGCCCGTGAGCACGCCCACGGGCGGGTCGAGGTGCGCACCGCCAAGGTGCTGACCGCACCGCGCATCGCATTTCCCCACGCCTGTCAGGTGATGCGTATTCATCGATGGGTGCGCGAGTCCTGTACGGGCAGAGTCCGGCGCAGCTACGCCTACCTGGTCACGAGCCTGCCGGCCGAAAGCGTCACGGCCGCAGAACTGGCGAGCCTGGTGCGCGGGCACTGGGGTATCGAGGCCCGCCACCACATCCGCGATGTGAGCTTGGGCGAGGACGCCTCACGGGTGCGCACAGGCAACGCTCCGCAGAACATGGCGCTGCTGCGCGATGTGGCGATCGGGGTGCTGGCAGGGCTGGGGTTCGCGAGTATCCCCGCGGCCTACCGATGGGTGAGCTACGAGTGCTTCACCCGTCCCCTTGACCTTCTCAGGCTCCCCTGACCAGCAGCTACACCCGCCACACCCGAGAATGAAATAGCCCTGTGTCGCACCCCGCCGGAATGGTTCGGCCGGGCGAAATGGTAAGCGCCGCGGATTATTCCGTTCTGGTAGGAGTTGACGTAATTCCGGTCGAACTCGCTGTCCTCGAATCCCGTGCTTTCCGTGGCTTTCATGTAGGCGAAGTCGATTCCGGAACCGGAGACGGCCGACCAGTCGATGGTGCCCTGGTGGTGGCTCACGTCGATTCCCTGGGGGCCACTGGGTGCCGCGGCGCGCGGTGGGTCGGGGGAGATCTCCCCACCCTCGTTCTCGGGAATGGTGGCGCCGGCCCACTGGGACTCGATGTCGGGGGCGCCGGGGTCGGCGGCGGCGGTCCCGGCCGTACCGGCGAACACGGCCGGAAGGGTCAGGGCGCTCGCGGCGAGCAGGCGGGTGGCGCGGGTACGTAGCCCGGTGCGCTGTGCGGGGGTGGGGCGGGGGGATGACAGAGGCACGCGATTCCTCCTTCGGTCGGCCGCGGAACGGATAGTGCGGCCGATGGGGGATCCGGAAGGGAAACAGGCCGGTATTCGTGTTTTCGCGTTGTTCTCGTTCCGGGTGTCCGAGGTGAGAGTGGGGCGGGTGGTTCGGTTCGGGTTTCCCGAGAGTGTGTTGCGCAATTGTGGATATTGCAACCGAGTGCGTTTCCCGCGTCAAACCTGGTAACCGATCTCGGTGGAATAAACGGTTTCCGCGTGACCCGGCGCTGTTCCACCGGCGCCGGGCGCGGCCCTGGTCGGCGGACGCTGTCCGTCGCGAGCGACGCTGGCCGCGCACGCGTCCGCCGGACGGGGCTCCTCGCGTTTCCGCTGACCGCCGGGGTGCTCTCCGGCATTGGGGACTCCCGAGCCGATGGGCCGGTCCCGGGAACGGCGCCCCCTTCCGGACGGTGCGTCGACGGCGACGAAAGTCGGTTCCGGGCCGCGGCACCCCCTCCTAACGGAGGGATACGGCCCGGTCCTCGTGGAGGATGCGGT
The DNA here is from genome assembly GCF_006717075.1 of Haloactinospora alba. Lineage (NCBI taxonomy): Bacteria > Bacillati > Actinomycetota > Actinomycetes > Streptosporangiales > Nocardiopsidaceae > Haloactinospora > Haloactinospora alba. The sequence goes on along the minus strand of NZ_VFQC01000001.1, from coordinate 3,727,411 downwards.
GGGTCGGGTTCCGCCGGAAGGGTGGCCGTATGGTGCAAAACGCTGCCTCCCCGCGCACCCGTACCCGTGTCCGCGCGCTCGACGCGCTGCGCGGGTTCGCCCTGTGCGGGATCATCTTCGTCAACATTCCGCAGACGATGGGGATGCTGGACGTGGTGGCCAGGGAGCCGGCCGGGCTCCGACTGTTCGTGCACGGCAGCTTCTACCCGGTCTTCTACACCCTCTTCGGGGCGGGTTTCGGGATCTTCCTCAGGTCGGCGGCCGGGCGCTCCGCCCGGCCGCGGGTGTTGCTGTCGCGGCGGTTGGCCGTGCTCGCCGCCCTGGGAGCCCTGCACGTCCAGCTGCAACCGGGGGAGGTGCTGCTCCCGTTCGCGATCGCCGGTGCCGTGGTGCTGTTGCCGTTGAGCTTCGCCCCGCCCCGCCTCGCCCTCGTGGCAGGGATCGGGCTCACCCTGCTGGGCCTGGCGGCCGGTGTCGGCGGGTTCGGGCTGCTTCCGGGGCTGTTCGCGCTGGGGTTCGCCCTGGCTGAGCTGGGGGTTCCGGAGAGCCTGGGAGAGCGCCGCCGCCAGTTGGTTCTGGTGCTCGTGGTGGCTGCGGTCGCGGCCGCGGGTGCATACGGGCTGGTAGCGGCGGGAGTGCCGGAGGCGGTGGGACGGCGTGTGGGACTGGTGTACTCGTTCGCCCTGTCCACCGCCTACACGAGTGCGTTCCTGCTGGTGGCGCTGCTCCCCCGGGGCGGGGCGGTGGTGTCGGCGGCGCTGGCGCCCCTGGGGCGGATGGCCCTGACCAACTACCTCAGCGCCACACTGTTGTTCGTTCCGCTGGGGAACGCGCTGGGGCTGCCGGGGTCGCAACACTGGGGCACCGCCGCCGCGCTGGCCGCGGCCGTCCTGGCACTCCAGCTGGTATGGAGCCCGCTGTGGTTGCGAGCGTTCGGCTTCGGGCCGGCGGAGTGGGCGTGGCGCTGCGCCACGTACTGGCGGCTCCTGCCGATCCGGCGCGACGCCCCGCGTGCGGGGGCGGACCGGTGAGCTCCACCGGAACAGCGGGCCCCGGGCTCGCCCCCGGCGTCCCTACCCCTACTCGACGCTCGTGCCGCTCCTCTCACCCCGTGCGGGCCGCTGCCGGGCGAGGGTGGTGAGGCGGGCGGTGAGGACCGCCAGGGAGGCGAGCGCCGCGACACCGAGGAAGGTCAGTTCGGCGGGGATCGCGTAGAAGCGCTGGGTCCAGGTGGCGTCGCGCCCGCCCATGAGGAAGTCCGCCGCGGGTTGGAACACCGCCAGCAGCGCCGGCGGGGCCAGGTACGGGAGTAACCGGAGAGGGATCCGCCACCTCGGGCGGCACGTCCGGTTGGCCGCCCACCTCCGGCGGCGCAGCACGCCCCACACCCCGAGAGCCGCCGTGGCCACCGTGAGCGCGCCGAACACCGCGTCCACCTTCCACAGCGAGGACTCGTGCCGTTCCGGTTCCCGTCCCTCGGTCATCGCGAGCAGTCCGTCGGCCAGCGCCCACGTGTCCGCCTCGTTGAGGGCGATCCCGCTGTTGAACAGCACGGCGGCGCCGTAGCCGGTCTCGGGGACCAGGAACTGGTACGAGGAGTAGGTGGAGATCGCCCCGCCGTGCCAGACCTGCGTCGAGCGGGCCTGGTCCCCCGGGTCGGACTCGCGCTTCATCCACCCCAGGGCGTAGCTGCCGTCGTCGGCCGAGGGCGTGTGCGTCGCCTCCACCGCGTCCGCGGAGGCGACGCGTTCACCGTCGCCCGTCCGTCCCGCGTTGTTCTGCAGGACCAGCCACCGCGCCATGTCGTCGGCGGTGGACACGATCCCGCCGGAGCCGGCGCTGAAGTGCCTGGGTTCGGGCATGGGGATGCTCATCCCGTAGGCGCGGATGTGGCCCCTGGGGATGTCGGGCTCGGCGGCCCCCGCTCGCGGGTGGAGTCCATCCCCGCCGGGGTGAACACCTCCCGGTCGAGGTAGCGCGGGAACGGCGTCCCGCTCACGGTCTCCACCAGGCGCGCCGCGACCTGGTAGTTGGGGTTGTGGTAGTTCCACTCGCTCCCGGGGGCGGCGGTGAGCTCGGCGTCGCGCAGCTGCGCGACGGCCTCCTTCAGTGACTCGGGCTGCTGGGGGCGGGAGGCGACCGGGAAGGTGCTGTCGGACATGCCCGAGGTCTGGTTGAGCAGCTGACGGACGGTGATATCGGCGCCGCGCTCATCGGCGAGCCGGAACCGGGGCACGTACTCGCGCACGGGGCGGTCCAGCTCCACCTGGCCGCTGTCCACCAGCTGCATGACGGCCAGGGCGGTGAACGACTTGCTCAGCGACGCGATCCGCATCGGGGCCTCGGTGGTCAACGGGTCGCCGTTGGAGTCGTGGCCGTATCCGGCGGTGTGGACGATCTCGTCACCCTTGGTGATGGCGACGGTGGCGCCCGGCAGGCCGGTGCGTTCCAGGTGCCGCTCGACGAACCGGTCCACCTCCCCGGGGCTCGGCCGCACCTCCCGGGCGGTGGCCACCGGGCAGAAGAGCCCGAGCAGCAGGACGGTCACGCACGCGGTCACACAGCCCTCCACGCGCCACCGGCGCCGCGGCTCCTCGGCGCGTGGCCACGTCAGCGAACAGGGTAGTCGCATTGCCCTTCCTCGGTCGTTCGCGTTTTCCTCCGACGTGGCAACGCTAGGGACCGGGAGGGTCGTGGGACATCGCGCGTTCGTGCCGCGTCCACTCGCACTTTCGGGGGAGTGGGACGGGCGGCCGCTGCTGTCCGCGGGAGCGGCGGCCGGCGCGGCGGTGCGGGGAGAGCGGAAGGCCGCCCGTCCCGCGTCACCCCGGCGCGACCTCCCGCACGAGGGCGTCGAGCCCGCCCTGTTCGGTGATGGAGCGGCCCATCCCCACGCCGACGGCTCCGGCACGCAGGAAGGCGGGTGCCGTCTCGGCGGTCACGCCGCCGGTGGCGACCACACCCAACCGGGGGTAGGGGCCCGCCAGTGCGCGCACCCACTCCGGGCCGAGGGAGGAGGCGGGGAACGCCTTCACCGTGGTGACCCCCATGCGCAGGGCGTCACCGGCCTCGCTGGGGGTGGCCACCCCGGGCAGGAACGGCAGGCCGTGCCGCTCGGCGGCCCGTACCGTCTCCGGGTTCAACCCGGGCGCCACACCGAAGCGCGCCCCCGCGTCGGCGGCGCGCGCGAGCTGTTCCGGGGTGTCCACGGTTCCCGCGCCCACCGGCAGGCCGTCGGGTGCGGCGCGTACCACCGCATCCAGGGCGGGGAGGCCGCTGTCGCTCTCCAGGGTGACCTCGACGAGCCGGACCCCGGCCTCCCAGGCGCGGCGGGCGGCGGCCACGGCCCCGTCGGGCGAGGCGCCGCGCAGGATCACCACCACCGGGACGCGGGCGAACTCGGTGCCGAAGAACGCCTCCCACCCGGACAGCGGCACCCGCTGCGGCTGGTGCGCGGCGGGCCGGGTGCCGTTCACGTCTGGTTCCATCCCAACTCCTCACTGACGGCGCGGGCGGTCGCGGAAACGTCCGGGGCGAGGGCGAGCAGCCCCTCCCGGTCCACCACCATGCGGGGTACCGACACGGACACGGCGGCGGTGGCCCGCCCGGCCGCGTCGAACACCGGGGCGGCGACGCACTGGATGAACTCCTCGTGTTCGAAGTCGTCCAGCGCCCACCCGCGCTCGGCGGCGCGGGCGAGGTCCTCGTCGAGGGCGGCGCGGGTGGTGCGGGTGTTGGCGGTGTAGGACGGGAAGGGCTCCTCACCCAGCAGCCGGTCGCGTTCGTCGGTGGGGAGGCGGGCCAGGAGCGCCTTCCCGACGGCGGTGGCGTGCAGGGGAGCGGAGGCGCCGATGCGGGAGTACATCCGGATGGCGTGGCGCGACTCCACCTTGTCCACGTAGACCACCCGGGAGCCGTCGAGCGCGCTGAGGTGGACCGTGTGTCCGCACCTGTCGCCCAGTTCCCGGAGGTGACCGGACGCGGCGGCGCGCAGGTCCAGCCCTTCCAGGGCCGCCTGGGCGAGCGTGGTCATCCGCGGCCCGATCCGGTACCGGCCGTCGTCCATACGGCGCACGAACCGCTCGTCCTCGAGGGTGCGCAGCAGGCGCAGCGAGGTGGTGCGGTGCACGTCGAGCCGCCGGCCCAGCTCGCTGATGGTGGCGGGGCCGGACGCCAGCTCCACCAGGATGTGCAGGGCGCGTTCGACACTGCTGGACACGGGGCCTCCCGCTACTGGTCGCGTGGGTGCTGCCGGGCGTTGACACTGCCACACTCCCGTTGCCGACGGGAACGGGAAGCGTCCTCCCCGGCGGGCGGCGGCACGTCCCCGCGCAGTTCGAGCACGGTGCCGGCCAACCGGTTGCCCTCCGCCAGGCACGCCCCCACCTCGTCCCCGGCCAGCAGCCGGTGCAGCACCCCGGCGGCGAACGCGTCCCCGGCGCCGGTGGGTTCCACCACCGTCACGTCGGGCGCGTCCCGGTGCCACCACTGCCCCGCCCGGTGGGCGGTGGCGCCGTCGGAGCCCCGCTTCACCACGAGCAGCTCCGTGTCGGGCAGCGTGTCGCGTACCTCGGTGACGGTGCGCGCGTCCCACAGCATCTGCGCCTCGTCCAGGCCGCAGAAGACCACGTCGGCGCGTTGGGCCAGCTCGCGCAGCAGCTCCGCCTCCGCGGGGCCGTGCAGGGCCGGGCGGTAGTTGACGTCGAAGCTGCGCAGCGGGGCGTCCGCCCCGGGAACCCCGCCCGGTTCGCCCCGGTCGGGGCGGGCCGGCAGCAGTTCCTCCACCAGTCTCCGGCTGGAGTCGGACAGGACCGTGGTGATGCCGGTGGTGTGGACGAGGCGCGGCCGCTGTTGCCACACCCGGTCGGCGTCCGGCCTGTCCAGGGCGGAGGCGGCCGAGCCCTGGCGGTAGTACCGCACCCGGGTCCCGCCGGGGTCGAGCTCCTTGAGGTACAGGCCGGTGGGCCTCTCGGCGTCGGTGCGGCCGGTGACCTCGACCCCCTCGGCGGTGAGCCGCGCGCGGATGTGGCGCCCGAACGCGTCGTCACCGAGGGCGCTGTGCCAGGCCACCCGGTTCCCGGCCCGCGCCAGGTGCACGGCCACGTTGGACTCCGCGCCCCCGATGTCGCGGCGGAACGTCGCGGCGGTGTCCGGTGGCTCGGGCGGGTCGGGCACCAGGAGCGCCATGGTCTCGCCGACGCACACCGCGTCCACCGCCTGCCCGTGCTGTGTCCTCACCTGCGACCTCCCGGCAGCGGCGCCGCGTCTCGATCTTGACCGTCTGTTCCGCAGGATGCTACTCAATATGCTGAAACATGCGCAACGATGCTGCGTATAGCGCAGCATCAGATGTGGAGGGGAGTGGTCAGCGGTGTGGGACCTGCTGCTGCGCGGCGGCCGGGTCATCGACCCCGCCTCCGGGCGGGACGGAACCGCCGACGTCGCCGTGCGAGCGGGCCGGGTCGCCGAGGTGGCCCCGGGGCTGCCCGCCGACGCCGCCGCCGAGACCGTTGACGTCACCGGCCGCCTGGTCACTCCCGGCCTGGTGGACATGCACACCCACGTGTGGCACGGCGCCACCTACTGGGGCATGGACCCGGACCCGGTGGCCTGGCGCACCGGCGTCACCACCTGGGTCGACGCCGGGTCCGCCGGCGCGTACAGCATGGCCGGGCTGCGCCGTTTCGTCGCCGAACAGGCGCGGGTGCGCGTACACGCCCTCATCAACGTCTCCGGCCTGGGGCTCGTCGCCGAGACCGGGGAGCACCACGTTCTCGACCACCTCGACACCGACACCGCCGCGACGGTCGCCGCCGACCACGGCGACCTGGTCCGCGGGGTGAAGGCCCGCATCGACTCCCGCACGGTCGGCCCGAACGGCATCGAGCCGCTCCGCCGCGCCGCCGCCCTCGCACGGCGCCTGCGCCGTCCGCTCATGGTGCACGTCGGCTACGGCCCGCCCACCATCGCCGACATCGTCGGTTACCTGGAGGAGGGCGACATCCTCACCCACTGCGCCTCCGGCTGCCCCACCGACCTGGTGTCCGGCGGGCGGCTGAGCGAGGCCGCCAGCGCCGCTCGCGAGGCCGGCGTGGTGTTCGACCTCGGCCACGGGTCCGGTGCGTTCGCCTTCGACGTGCTGGAGACCGAACTCGCCGCCGGGATCTCCCCCGTCGTCTCCTCCGACCTGCACGTCCGCTCGGCACACGGCCCCGCGTTCGACCTGCCCACCGTGATGACGAAGATGCTCGCCGCGGGCCAGGACCTGTACCGGGTGGTCGAGGGCGCGACCGCGCGCCCCGCCCGGGTGCTCGGCCTGGACGCGGGGACGCTGGCCCCCGGCGCCGCCGCCGACATCGCCGTGTTCACCATGGAGGAGGGCCGGTTCCCCGTCGTGGACGTGCACGGCGACACGCGCGAGGCGCCGCTGCGGCTGGAAGCCACCGCGACCTACGTCGCCGGCCGGCCGCTCCCGCCCAGCGCGGGGGAACCGCCGCCCCCCTGGGTGCCGCTCAGCCCCGCGCAACGCGGTGCCGAGACCCGGCGCCACGAGCGGCTCCGCGACGCCGTTCCGCGCCTGGACAACCCCGAGGACTTCGACGAACCCTTTCCCCGACCGGGAGGACACCAGTGACCGACACCGCCCCGACCCCGTCCCGGATCGCCGGGTCCGGGCTGCCCGCCGAAGGGCTGGCGGCCCTCGACAGCGCGCCCGTGGAGACGCGCGCGCTGCCCACCAGCCCCACCAGCGCCGCCGGCGTCCGCGACTCGGCCTGGCACCTGGACGACCTGTGGCTGCCCGCCGTGGTGCTGCACGAGGACGCGCTCACCCACAACCTCGGCCGGTTCCACGACTGGGGCGCCGAGTACGGGGTCAGCCTGGCACCGCACGGGAAGACCACCATGTCGCCGCACCTGTGGTCCGCCCAGCTCGCCGAGGGCGCCTGGGGGATCACCGCCGCCAACGCCGCCCAGGCCCGCGTGATGCGCCGGTACGGCGTCGGGCGCGTGCTGATCGCCAACGAGGTCCTCGATCCCGTCCAGATCTCCTGGCTCGCCGGCACCCTCGCCGAGCCCGGGTTCGAGCCGTACTGCCTCGTCGACTCGCACGCCGGCGTGGAACTGATGGAGCGCCACCTGGAGGGAGCGAAGCGCCCCCTGCCGGTGCTGGTGGAACTGGGCGTGCCCGGGCGGCGCACCGGCGTGCGCGGGGTGGACGAGGCGGTCGCCCTCGCGCTGCGCGTCGCCGCCAGCAACCGGCTGCACCTGGCCGGGATCGAGGGCTACGAGGGGGTGCTGCCGCAGCGCCGCGACGCCGAGGCCCCCGCCACCGCCCGCGACTGGCTCGCCGACCTCACCGCCGTCGTCATCCGGGCCGACGAGCGGGGAGCGTTCTCCGGCACCGACGAGGTGCTGGTGACCGCGGGCGGCAGCGGGTACCCGGACCTCGCGGCGGCCGCCCTCACCGGACTTCCCGCGCTGTCGCGCCCGGTGCGCCCCGTCGTCCGCTCCGGCTGCTACATCACTCACGACGACCTGTCCTTCGAGCGCAGCTCGCCGCTGCGCTCCGAGGCGGCCAGCGACCCGCTGCGCCCCGCCCTGTCGTGCTTCGCCCGGGTGCTGTCCTGTCCGGAACCCGGGCTGGCGCTGCTCGCGGTCGGCAAACGCGACGTGCCCTACGACATCGACCTGCCCGTGCCGCGCGCGTTCCGGCGCGACGGCTCCCGCCTGCCCCTCGACGGGCGGGCGCGCGTCACCGAGCTCAACGACCACCACGCCTTCGTCAGCGCGCAGGCGGACCTGCCGGAGGTGGGAGACACGGTCGAACTGGGCCTGTCCCATCCCTGCACCACCTTCGACAAGTGGCCCCTGCTTCCGGTGCTCGACCACAGGGAGCGGGTTGTGGACGCAGTCCGCACCCTGTTCTGACCCGCCGGAACCGAGAACACCAACCGATCCAGGACAAGGAGTTGCCCGATGGCCAAACGTGTCGTCACCACCTCCGGGGCCGCCCCTCCCGGCGGCCCCTACTCGCAGGCCGTCATCGCCGGTGAGTACGTCTACTGCTCCGGGGCGATCCCCGCCCGCCCGGACGGGACCCGGGTGGAGGGGCCCTTCGTCGACCAGGCGCGGGCCGCGTTCGGGAACCTCGCCGCCGTCGCCGAGGCGGCCGGCGCCACCCTGGCCGACGCGGTCCGGGTCGGGGTGTACCTGCGCGACCTGGACGACTTCGTGGCGATGAACGAGCTGTTCGGCGAGTACTTCGGTACGCAACCGCCCGCCCGCACCACGCTGCAGGCCGACCTTCCCGGGTTCGCCATCGAGGTCGACGCGGTCCTGTACCGCCCCGCCTGACACCCCTCACCCTCCTCCCACTACCCCCCAACCGGTGCCGCCGGCGAGTTACGGCGGCACCGGGCGACAGCGTTGGAGGCAGCGCATGTTCGCCGGTTCCCACGCGGGCTACCTGCTCGCTTTCCTCGCCTCACTCGTGGTGATGCTCGGCGTCGGCGTGTGGGTCGCGCGCCGCACCACCAGCGGTGAGGACTTCCTCCTCGCCGGGCGGCGGCTCGGCACCCCCCTCCTGTTGGGCACCACCCTGGCAACCCTCGTCGGAACCGGCTCCAGCCTCGGAGCGGTCGGGTTCGCCTACGAGAACGGATGGGCCGGAGCCCTCTACGGCATCGGCGGAGCCGCCGGTGTCCTCGCGCTGCTGTGGCTGTTCGCCGACGTGCGCAGGCACGGCTTCATGACGTTCTCCGAGGAGATGAGCTACTACTACGGCGCCAGCCGCGCCGTGAAGGGCGTCGTCGCCGTCACCATGCTCGTCGCCGAGGTCGGCTGGCTCGGCGCGCACATCCTCGGCGGGGCGCTGTACCTGTCCTACCTCACCGGCATGGACCCCACCACCGCCAAGGTGGCCGTCGCGCTGGGCTTCGGCCTCTACACCGTCATCGGCGGCTACCTCGCCGTCGTCGTCACCGACGCGGTGCAGGGCACGATCCTGTTCGTCGGGTTCACGATCCTGGCGACGCTCGCCCTGGTAGCGGCCGGCGGGTTCTCCGGTATCAACAGCAGCGTCCCCGGGGAGGCCACCTCGATGCTGGGGGTGGAGGCGCTCGGCCCGATCCCCGCCGTGTCCCAGGCCCTGGTCATCGCCGTCGGGGTGCTGGCCACCCCGTCCTACCGCCAGCGGATCTACTCGGCGGCCAGCGTGCGCACCGTGCGGCGCGGCTTCGCCCTGGTGGGGGTGCTGTTCGCCGCGTTCGCCGTCATGCCCGCCATCGCGGGCCTCGCCGCCCGCGCGATGCAACCCGGCCTGGACAACCCGGACATGGCGTTCCCGTACCTGGCGACCACGGTGTTCCCGGTGTGGCTGGGCGCGTTCCTGCTCATCGCCGGGCTCTCGGCCACCATGTCCTCGGGGGACTCCGACGCCATCACCGCCGTCACCATCCTGCTGCGCGACGTCGCCCAGCTGGTCACCGGCAGGCTGCCCCGGGCGGAGCGCATGGTGGGCTACTCCCGCGTCGCCCTGGTGGGAGTGCTCGCGGCGGCACTGGTGTGCGCGCTGGCGGCGACCACCATCATCGACTACATCTCCCTGATGATCTCGACCGTGCTGACCGGGCTGCTGGTCGCCGCGGTTCTGGGCAAATTCTGGCGCCGCGCCACGTGGCAGGGCGGGCTCGCCGCCATCGCGGGAGGCTCCGCCGCCGCTCTGGCCGTCGAGACGAGCGAGTCCTGGTCGGCGCTGTGGGGCAACCCGGTGCTCCCGTCGCTTGCGGCCGCCGTGGTGGCGGGTGTGGCGGTCAGCCTGGCGACCCCGCGCCAGCGGGTCTCGCGCGAGGAGGCGCTGCGTCGCCTGGCGGCCGAACGCGCCGAGCTCGACGTCGGAACCCGGGTGCGTGGCGGGGAGACGGAACAGGACCGGGAGGAGACCGCCGGAGACGGGGGTTCTGCCTCCGGCGGGTGAGCGCGGCCGGCCCGCCCCGACCGGTCACCCGGCCGGGGCGGCCGCGGCGGCTCAGTCCGCCATGCCCTCGATCAGGTCGGCCGCCCGCTGGGTGCCGCCCTCCGCGCGCACCTCGCGGCGGAACTCGGCGAGCCTGTCGGCCACGTGCGGGTCGGAGGTCAGCTCAACCAGGGCAGTGCGCAGGGTCTCGGCGGTGGCCCGTTCCGTGTCGACGCGGCGGGCCACCCCCAGTTCCACCAGCCTGTCGGCGTTGTCGAACTGGTCACTCGCCTGGGGCACCGCGATCATCGGCACGCCGGAGTGGAGCCCCTCGCTGCTGCCGCCCATTCCGGCGTGTGTGACGAAGGCGTCGGCCTGGCCGAGGATGGCGAGCTGCGGCACCCAGTGGTGCACCTCCACGTTGTCGGGGATCTCGCCGAGTTCGGCCGTCTCGACGTAGGCGCCGATCTGCAGCACCACGTGCCAGCCGGGCAGCCCGCCGAAGGCGGCCACGCACTGGCGGTAGAACTCGGGTTGGCGGGTGAAGGCCGACCCCAGCGAGACCAGCAGTACGTTCCGGGCGCCGGCGGGGCGGGTCCAGTCCCCCTGGTCACCGCGGTCCCCGAAACACGGCCCGACGAACGAGACCACGTCGGGGTCGACAGTGTCGGCTTTGGGCTGCATGGCGCGCGGGATGAGCGCCAGCGCCCGCGGTGGACGGCCGGTGAAGGCGATCGGGTCGGTGGTGGCGGCGCCGTTGTCGGCCAGCCACGCGGAGAACTTCGCGTAGTGCTCGTCCGCGCCGGGGAGCTGTCTCAGCACCGAGCCGACCTCCTCCTCGTAGCCGCCCCAGGCGACGTAGGTGGGGGAGAGCTGGACGGCGGGTACTCCCCAGTTGTCGGCGAGGACGCGCGCGGGGTAGCCGGCGATGTCGTACAGGAACAGGTCGGGCCGGTCGTCGCCGTAGGCGTCGCGCAGCTGGGGCAGCACCGCCATCGCGTCGTCGAGGAAGACGTCCATGGCGCCGATGGGGTCCTCGGGCCAGGCATTGTCCTCCGTCGGCAGGGTCGAGGTGTAGGCGACGAGTTCGGCACCGGTGGCGGTCACCGTGTCGGCGATCGTGCGGTCGTTGGCGTAGGTGACGCGGTGGCCGCGGGCGACCAGCTCGCGGATGATCTCCAGGCTGGGCAGGGTGTGGCTGGTGGCCGGGATACCGACCATGGCGATGTGCAGACGGCGAGACACAGTGATCCCTTCGGGTTCGTCCCGTGCGGGGGACGGGGAAAGAGCGGGAGAGGACAGACGTGGCGGCCTCGACGGGGGCGGTTCCGCCCTCCGGAGGCGCAGGCGCACGCGCGCGGACTCAGGTCCGCTGGTGCCTCACTCGTAGATCTGCAGAGAACCCATCGCCTCCGGAGGGTACACGGTGGCTGCCGGTCCCGCCATGCCGCCGTGCGCGCTGTGGGCCGCGCGGACCGCGGCGGGACCTGCGCGTTTTCCCGGCAGCCAGAATCAGTGTGACATGAGACACAATATGCTGCATAAATTGATCATAATGATTAATTTCGTGCCATGGCTCACATCCGCATCGCCTGCCTGCAGTCTGCCGGGCACCCCGCCGACGTGGAGGCCAACCTCACCGAGCTGGACCGGGCCGCCGCCCGTGCCGCTGGGCAGGGAGCCGACCTCCTCATCACCCCGGAACTGTTCCTCACCGGCTACGACATCGGGGACGCGGTCCTCCGCCTGGCCGGCGAGCCGCTCGCGGCGCGGGCGGGAGAACTCGCCCGCCGCCACGACTTGGCCCTGCTGGCGGGACTTCCCGAACGGTCCGGGCCCGGCCTCGCCAACCGCGCGGTGTTCGTCCGCGCCGACGGCGCGGTCGCGGCCCGCTACACCAAGACCCACCTGTTCGGCGAGCTGGACCAGCGCTACTTCCGCGCGGGGGAGCAGGCTCTGGTCCTGGTCGAGCTGCACGGTGTACGGATCGCACCACTGATCTGCTACGACGTGGAGTTCCCCGAGGCCGCGCGCGCCGCCGCGCTCGCCGGGGCGCACCTCGTCGCGGTGCCCACCGCCCAGATGCGGCCGTTCACGTTCGTCGCCGAGACCGTCATCCCCGCGCGGGCGTGGGAGAACCAGCTCTACCTCGCCTACGCCAACCGCGTCGGCGCGGAGGGCGACACCCACTACGTCGGTCGCAGCAGTGTGGCCGCCCCCACCGGGGAACTCCTGGCGTCCTCCCGCGAGGAACCGGCGCTGCTCCTCGCCGACGTCGACACCGACACCGTGGCGCGCGGCCAGCGGGACAACCCCTACCTGCACGACCGCCGACCCGACCTCTACGACTCCCTGACCCGTACGGACCGGTGACCTCCATGTCTGACCACACCGACACCGCCGAGACACAGCACCCCGACGCGCGCTCCGGCCACCTGACCGGCAGGCTCGGCGTCACCAGCATCGTCTTCATGGTCATAGCCGCCGCGGCACCGCTCACGGTCATCGGCGGCAACGTGCCCCTGGCCATCCTCAACGGCAACGGCGCCGGCGCCCCCGTCGGGTTCGTCGTCGCCTCGGCCGTCATGCTGCTCTTCTCCGTCGGGTTCGTCGCGATGACACCCCACGTCGAACGCGCCGGCGCGTTCTTCGCCTACGTCGAGCGCGGCCTCGGCGCGGTCGCGGGCATGGGCGCGGCGTTCCTTGCCCTGGTCACCTACACCGCCATCCAGGTGGGGGTGTGGGGCTACTTCGGCGGTTCCCTCAGCAACCTCGTCCACCACTACGGCGGGCCGGACCTCCCGTGGTGGGTCTACACCGGGCTGGTCCTGGTCGGGGTGGCCGTGCTCGGGTACCACCACATCGACCTCAGCGCCAAGGTGCTGGGGGTCGCCCTGGTGGCGGAGATCGCCATCGTGCTGCTGATGGACGGCGTGATCCTGGGGACCGGCGGCGCCAGCGGCATCAGCGGTGCCTCGTTCACCCCCGACGCGATGTTCACCGGTGCGGTCGGTATCGCCGTCCTGTTCTCCCTCACCGGCTTCATCGGTTTCGAGGCGGCGGCGGTCTACCGCAGCGAGGCGCGTTCCCCGGAGCGCACCATCCCCCGCGCCACCTACCTGGCGGCCGTCATCATCGGGCTCTTCTACACCCTGTCGAGCTGGGCCATGATCGAGGGGTGGGGCGCCGAGCGCGTCTCCCGGGCGGCGCAGGCGGACCCCGACAACCTCATGCTCGACACGGCGGGAACCTACCTCGGGGCCGCGGGCCGGGACGTCATGCAGGTCCTGCTGATCACCAGCCTGTTCGCCTGCGTGCTGTCCTTCCACAACGTCGTCGCGCGGTACCAGTTCACGCTGGCCGGGCGCGGCGTGCTGCACCGCGCCCTCGCGCGGGTGCACCCGCGCCACCAGTCGCCCCACGTGTCCTCGGTGGCGCAGAGTTGCACCGCCGCCGCGCTGCTGTTCGTGTTCGCGCTCGCGGGGCTGGAGCCGCTCACCGAGATCTTCTCCGCGATGGCCGGGGTGGCCACCCTCGGCATCGTCTCCCTCATGCTGCTGACCTGCCTGGCGGTGCTCGTCTTCTTCACCGTCCACCACCGCGCCGACCGCCGGCTGTGGCAGACCCGCCTGGCGCCGTCCCTGGGTATCGCCAGTCTGCTGGGGTGCCTGTGGCTGATCCTGTCCAACTTCGACGTGGTCGTGGACGGGACCGCGGTCCTGGCGACCGTCGTGGCGGCGGTTCCCGTGGCGGCCTTCGCTCTCGGCACGCTCGTCGGGGTGCGGCACCGGGGCACCACGGGGACCGCGCGCGAGGGCACATCCGAGCGGTAGCGTCCCGTGCATGAGCGGATCCTCAGAGCCGGGAACACCCGCGGCCAACCCGCTGAACGCCGTGCCGCTGGCGGGTATTCGCCGGTTGAGCGCCAAGGACAGCGTGCGGGCGCGCATCGCCCTGGCGGTCGACCTCGGTCTTCTCGCGCCCGGTGAGCGGCTGCCCAGCATTTCCGCGGTCGCCAGTGCCCTGGAGGTGGGTGAGGTGACCGTCCGGCGGGCGTTCGAGTCACTCGCGGGTGACGGGGTGCTGCAGGGCAGGCGCGGCCGCGGCGGCGGCACCTTCGTGGCCGCGGACCCGCCCACCGGGGTGGTGCGTGAGGTCGCGGCCTACACCGCCGACACCGCCACCGTGCACCGGCTCATCGACCAGCGCCTGCTGCTCGAGTGCGGCGCCGCCCACCTCGCGGCGCTGCACGCCACCCCCCAGCGTCTGGGGGAACTGCAGGAGCTGGTGGACGACATGGACGCCACCACCACGTGGACGCGGTTCCGGGAGCTGGACACCCGGTTCCACCACCTGGTGGCCGACACCAGCGGTGTCGCGCACGCGCAGCGGGAGCTGTCCGAGGTGCTGGGGCAGCTGCACGAGTACTTCCTGCCCTACCGCATGGACGTGCTGCACCAGTCCAACCGGGACCACCGGGACCTGGTGGGTGCGTTGCGGGGCGGCGCGCCCGACGATGCCGTGCGGATAACCCACCGGCACGTCACGGCGCTGCGCCGCACTATGTTCGTCGGCTTCACCACCGGTGGGGAGGGAGAAGAACAGGAACCGGGCTCCCCGGCCGGGTGAGACCGGGGCATCCCACGCCCCACGGCGCCCTTTCCCGTACGCGGAACCGACACGAGGACGGTCTCGCGCGGAGAATCAACCAGCGGATCTCCGGACAACAATCGGAAAAGGGATGTGTTTCTGTTATTCCTTGATGGGATTTTCTCTGCGGTATTCCCATGCGAAGGACAGCGAGAAAGTACGCGCTCGCGATGGCGCTGTCCGGGGGAATGGTGGCCGCTGTGGTCTCGTTCGGGGCACCTGCCGCGAACGCGGACAGCATCGGTCCCTATCTCGGGTGGCAGGTGCCCACGGGAGAGGGAGGATGCAGCAGTCCCGGTGTCATCAGGAACCTGGGAGAGGAGCACTACAGTTCTCCCAAGAATGTCACCGCGTGGATGCTGGCCGAGGAGAACTCCGATAACAACAACAATCACATCGACCGCACGCTTTACCGGGATGGCGTGGTAGCGGCGAAAAAGTCCTACATGTGCAGCGCCGGCCACGAACTCGTCCACAGCTACTCGCCGACCGCCTACCAGCACCAGACCACCTACCAGCAGTGGAACTGCGTCGCGGAGAACTGCCACCTCGTGTTCTACAACGACAGCGACTGGAAGGCCGGAACCTACAAGTGACTCCGGTCGCGTGCGCCGGTAGGGGCACCGCACCCGGCTCCACCGGGTCCAGTCCGGGGAACAGCTCGACGGCCTCCCGTTGCCGCATCCTCCGGGTGGGAACCGGAGGGGCGGACGAGAAACGGTTGGCGGCGTCGTTCAGTCGAGCCCCAGGACCGTTTGCAGGGCCGTGTCGACGGCTCGCATCTCGGCATGGTCGAGTCGGCCGACGAATTCTCCCAGCCGGGCTTGGGGGTCGACCACGCTCGTCTGTTCGACCATGATTCGGGCCGGGGCGCTCGTCGATCTCGATATCGGGGCGGAAAGAGGCCGCCCGGCGGCCGGTCGATGCGGGGGCGACGATCCATGTGGACAGCGGAAGGTCATCGGACTGGAGCACCACAGCGTAGCGTGTCCCGGACTGCTCATGGCCGCGCGCGTCCTTCGGCGCTTTGAGCCGGTAGAGGTCACCACGCACGGGTCTCGTCCATCTCTGCGGCCAGCGCCCGGGAGACGGCGGCGTCCTCGGGGGCGTTGCGCAGTTCCTCGGCCTCGGCCCGAAGCCGTGCCCGGCGGTGTGCCCGCTCCGCCTCCAGGATCGCCATCCGGGCTGCCTCCGAGCGCGAATACCCTTCGTGTGACAGTGAGTCCAGTGCCCGCTCCACAACGGCGTCAGTGCGGATAGTGAGTCTTACGGTAATACAGTTCGTGTTACACGCAATGGTTGCTCCGTTGTGCGTGTGCGGCCGTGACTGGTTCCGCACGGCGGCGCGTGCCGTCACCGCGGGAGGCCGAGCTGCCCCGGCGGGGTGGAACCGGTTCCACCCCGCACGGTTGCGCGGCCGGTTACTCCGGCCAGGGGGAGTCCTGGATGGTGCGCACGAAGTCCCCGCGTTGGAAACCGGGGACGAAGTGCTCCAGCACGTCGGCTTTCACGTTGCCGAACGTGGTCTCGGGCTTGGGGGCGATGCCCTCGGTGAACGCCTGCAGGATGCGGTTCTTGAAGTCCGGCCGGGGGTGCAGCGCGGTCACCGCGTCGCGCTCCTCGGCGCTGATGTCGTGGTAGCCGATGCCGAGCACGTCGTACTCCACACCGGCGGTCACCAGCGCCACCTCGGGTTCCATGTGCTCGGGGATACCGGGCGTGGTGTGCAGGGCGATCGCCGTCCACACCCTGCGGACGCGGTCCTCGGCGACCCCGTGGCTGTGCAGGAACCGCCGCGCCTCGTCCGCGCTGTCGACCTCGAACCGACGCCCGCTGTCGTGGAACCGCTCGTTCAACCCGAGGTCGTGGAACATCGCCCCGACGTAGAGCAGCTCCGGGTCGAAACTCAGGTCCCGGTTGCGCGCCTGCAGGCTCCCGAACCAGTAGACGCGCCGGGAGTGGTGGTACACCAGCTCGCTGGTGGTGTCGCGGACCAGCTCGGTGGCCTCGGCCGCCAGGGCGGTGTCCGGGACGCTGATCCCGGCCGGGGACGATGGTGTGGCTGTCATCGTGTCTCTTTCTTCTCCGACGGGTGGCTGCCGCCCGTGTTCGGCGGGCGCTGGTCCCAACGAAATCAGAGCCGGCGCCACGGTCGGAACGACGGGCCCGGCTGCCCGGCCGCGACGGGACCGCCGCACGCCGCGCTGGCCGGGAAACCTACCGTGGCACCTGCGGACAGCCCACGAGCCCGGAGCTGGTTCCTGGTTCGGCACCTGCCTCGCGGCACCGTCACCTCACGGGTTCCGGCTCCGCCGTGTCCGGGGCGGCGAACTGGGTGCGGTACAGCTCCTGGTAGCGCCCGCCGGCGGCGAGCAGCTCGGTGTGCGTGCCCCGCTCGACGATCTCGCCCTGCTCCATCACCAGGATGAGGTCGGCGGACTGGATCGTGGACAGCCGATGGGCGATGACCAGGGCGGTACGTCCGGCGAGCGCCTCGGCCAGGGCCTCCTGCACCGCGGCCTCGGACGCGGAGTCGAGGTGGGCGGTGGCCTCGTCCAGCACCACCAGCCTCGGGCTCGCCAGCAGCAGCCGCGCGATCGTCAGCCGCTGGCGCTCCCCGCCGGAGAAGCGGTAGCCGCGTTCCCCGACGATGGTGTCCAAGCCGTCGGGAAGGTCGGCGACCAGCTCGTCGATCCGGGCGCGGCGCATCGCGTCCCACAGCTCCTCGTCGGTGGCCTCGGGACGGGCGAGCAGGAGGTTGGCGCGCACCGTGTCGTGGAACAGATGGCCGTCCTGGGTCACCATGCCCAGAACCTGCCGCAGGGACGCGGCCGACAGGTCGCGCACGTCCACCCCGGCCAGCCGCACCGCTCCCGTGTCGGCGTCGTACAGCCGCGGAACCAGCTGCGCCAGTGTGGACTTGCCGGCGCCCGAGGAGCCGACGAGCGCCACCGTCTGCCCCGGCTGGGCGGTGAACGACACGTCGTGCAGCACCTCCTCACCGCCGCGGGTGTCGAGGGTGGCGACCTCCTCCAGTGAGGCGAGGGACACCTCGCTGGCCGAGGGGTAGCTGAAGCTGACCCGGTCGAACTCCACCGACACCGGCCCCTCCGGAACCCGTCGGGCGTCGGGCTTCTCCGCGACGAGCGGGGCCAGGTCCAGGACCTCGAACACCCGGCCGAAGCTCACCAGGGCGCTCATCACGCCCACCCGGGCGCTGGCCAGCTCGGTCAGCGGCGCGTACAGCCGGGTGAGCAGCAGCGCCAGGGACACGACCGATCCCGCGTCGAGCCGTCCGGCCAGGGCGTAGAACCCGCCGACGCCGTACACCAGCGCCAGGGCGAGCGCGGAGACCAGCGTCAGCGAGATGACGAACACCTCCTGCACCATGGCGGTGCGTACCCCGATGTCCCGTACCCGGCGGGCGCGGGTGGCGAACTCCGCCGACTCCTCGCTGGGGCGGCCGAACAGTTTCACCAGGGTGGCACCGGAGGAGGAGAACCGCTCGGTCATCTGGGTGCTCATCACCGCGTCGTGGTTGGCGCCCTCGCGTTCCAGCCGCGCCAGCCGGGTGCCCATCCTGCGGGCGGGAAGCAGGAACAGCGGCAGCATCACCAGGGTGAGCACGGTGACCTGCCAGGAGATGCTGAGCATCACCGTGAGGGTGAGGACCAGGGTCACGGCGTTCTTGACCACGCTGGAGAGGACGTCGCTGAAGGCCCGCTGGGCGCCGATGACGTCGTTGTTCAGCCGGCTGACGAGGGCGCCGGTGCGGGTGCGGGTGAAGAACGCGACCGGCATGCGCTGCACGTGGTCGTAGACCGCGGTGCGCAGGTCCAGGATGAGGCCCTCGCCGATGCGGGCGGACAGCCACCGGTTCGCCAGACCGAAGCCCGCCTCGGCCACGGCGATCAGGGCGATCAGCGCCGCGAGTCCCAGAACAAGCCGCGCGGAGGCGCCGTTCACGATCGCGTCGACGACGCGTCCGGACAGGATCGGGGTGGCGACGGTGAGCCCGGCGAGGAGGACGCTCAGCACCAGGAACCAGCCGAGCTGGCGCCGGTGGGGGCGGGCGAAGGTCCAGATGCGCCGTAAGGTTTCCCGGGAGAAGGGGCGGCGGTCCTGTTGCGCGAACATCGCGTTGTACATCGCGCTCCAGGCGGTCGTTTCCATGCTCATCGCGCGTCACCGGCTTTTCGGGTTCGTGGGCGGCGGTCGGCTCCCCGACTGGAAGCGGTAATCCCGCTGTCCCGCGGTGGGGAAGCGCTGCCACCAGAACCTAGATCCTCAACTTTGGTTGAGGTCAAGGTGGGATGCCGGAGGACACGCGTCCGCCCGCCGCCGGGCGGACAGAGGTGCGGGCTGGCACCCGGGGGGAGTGCCAGCCCGCGGCCGGAGGAAACGGGGGAGAGCGGGGGTCAGCCGTTGATGTTCAGGTCGACGCAGGCGTAGAAGGCGTTGGCGGTGTCGTCGATGTTCCACACGGCCAGGAGTTTCTCCTCGCCGCTGTAACCGTTCAGGTCCACCGAGTGGGTCACCGTGGAGGGCGGCTGGTTCCCGTGGCCGTCGAACTCGGCGATCTTGTCGTCACCGATGAAGTACTGCCAGTCCCTGGTGGCGTGCATGGCGGTGAGACTCCAGGTGAAGTCCACCGTGTTGCCCACCGAGGTGGACTGCCAGTTCTTGCTGTCGTCGTCCAGCTCGGAGAAGCGCGAGTTCCCACCGCTACAGCTCTTGAGCCCCTTGGGGCCCTCCACACTCTGCGGCTCCCACTGGATGGAGCCGCACTCCACGGTGCCCTGGGCGCACTGCGCCTGCCGGCTCGGCGGGGAGGAGATGTAGCCGTGCGCGTAGGCGGTGGAGGCGGGGAGCAGTGCGAACACGAAGGGGGCGGCGCCGACGCCGGCGGCGATGGCGACGAGTTTCCGTTTCACAGTCATGCCAGTTCCTTTTCGTTGGAACCGCGCACCCCGGTGGGGGTGGTTCCGGCTCGCTCGCCGATGCGCGCTGAGCCCGGGGCCAGGGGGTGCGCGGTGTGGGGGATGCACGGAAGAAGGGCCGCGGACGGCCCCCGGAAGGGCGCTGACAGGAGCGGTGCCGCGTGCTGGCGGCCGTCGTGACGGAACGCGTGCGGCAGACCCGATTCGGACTCCGTTGCGAGTACGGACGTGGCGAACATCGTCCCTCCCTGGTCTCCGCCTGCCAACGTGGTCTAGACCATAAAAGGCGCCCATGCCAGGGTCAATGGAGACAAAACGGTGGGATAACGTTGCGGATACGGGTGGTATAGCCACCGTCATGACCGGTGGGAACCGGGCGACCTGCGCCGAAAGCGCCCCTGGCCAGAAGCAGGTATGGGCGGAGGGAGGAATCCGAGGGTTAGTCCTTTGTCACCTCGGAGATAGGTACGCGGGAAAGCTCCCACGTGGACGTGGGTGTACGACGTGTCGCGGGCGGCGCACGCGTGGTTTTCTCGGTCTCGGTGACAGCGGTGGCCCCGCACCCCGGGGGTTGCCGGATGCGGGGCCTGTGGGCGGGGTTAGGGGGCGTGGTCCTCGGTCTCGTCACCGAGCCAGGTGTCCACGCAAGTGTGGAGTTCCCGCAGGGTGTCGTGGATCTGGTTGGGCCACAGAGCGCCGCCCTCCATGGCCTGGGTGAGCTGCTCCAGTAAGTCGCGCAATTCTTGGCGTTCGTGGGGGTGAGGTTCACGTGTCACCACCTGCCTTGTCCTGGTGGTGGGTGGCGGCTATCAGGTCCTGGACGTGGTCGGGCAGGAAGCGGCGGTGCCCGCCCGGGGTGACCAGCACTGGTGTCAGGTGGCCGTGGCGTACCCAGGTGTTGACGGTGGAGGTGGTCACGCCGAAGGCCTCGGCCACATCACCCGGACGCAGCAGGGGAGAGGGCCAGCTGTTGGGGATACTCACCGGATCACCCCCATCGTGCTCTCCTGGTCGCGCTGGGCCAGCCACTGGCGCACCAGCGGGGAGAGTTCCGCGCGGACACCGTCGAGACCGTCGCCGTAGATCGGTGTGACGGGCTCGGGTGTGGTGGGAGCGCCGCAGGCCGGGCAGTACCGCGCTGCTTCTTCCCTTTCTTGAACTTGGCGGTGGCGTTCGTGCTGGGTCACGTAGGGCCGGACGGGGCTGTGCTCCTCGGGATCGAGCAGCTCGGGTTCCGGCAGCGCGGCCGGGGGAACCATGCCACTGTCTACGTCTCGGTGGGAGATCCCGGCCCGTGGTGACGGCACGGTGAAGCGGCGTGCCGCCGCCTGGCGGCGAGGGGCAAGTGGCACCGCGACGCGCGGTTCCAGCCGCTGGTAGCGATCCCGGTAGCGCGTGGGCGGGAACAAGGCGACAGCCAGCACCGTGAGCAGCGTCCACAGGGACGCGAGGGTGCGAATAAACTGGGGCACCGTCATCGACTCCTAACCAGTCGGTGGCCGCGCCCCTGGGGAGCTGGTACTCCCGCAGGGGCTTTTTGATGTCGGCGCCTGGATGGCGACACCGTCCAGAGTGGAGTCAAAAACAGTGATCCCAAAGCGTTCCACAAGATCATGGGATTTGCCGTACGAGTATGGGATATTGTCGATACTGTACGGTGCATGATTCCTAGCTTGTTTGCCGAATCCCTAATGAGGTTCCGTGAGTTAGCGGGGTTTACACAGCTCCAATTGGCGTCCCGAAGCGGAACCGCGCATTCCAGTGTCAATCGGTGGGAAAATGGTGGTTCGCTACCAAAACGGGATAATGCGGAACGTATGGACGCTGCCTTGGGCGCTAACGGGGAATTGGTTGCGGCATGGCGGCGTTCAACGACCGGCACTGGGCTCCCCGCGTGGGCGCGGGACCTCGACGCCATCGAACGTGGTGCGCTGCAGCTCTCTATCGCCACACCATCCCTGGTCCCTGGCTATCTTCAATGCGAGGAATACGCGCGAGCCGTCTTCCGTGCGGGGCTTCCGCTCGCTTCTCCCGACGAGATCGACCGGTTGGTAGAGCTCCGGTGCGGACGTCTCGCAGAGCTGGGGGAGCTGCAGGTAACCGCGGTGTTTCCTGTCTCCGCTGTATCCGGAGTATCAGAGTCCATCCGCCGAGCGCAGGTGGAATACCTCCTAAAATGGGCGGATACCGAACGTGTTTCCGTCCATCTCGTTCCTGAGGGAACCGCGCTGATGGTGCCGACATCCCCACTCATGGTGTTCACGCTGCGTTCCGGGGAACGCGCAGTCGTCAGCGACCACGCTGACGGTAACGTGGTACACGAATCCGACACTCATGACCGAATCACGTCATGGTTCACATCTGCCCTGGCGGCGTCATTACCGGTTACGCACTCATTGGAAGTACTAGGGAAGCTCTCATGATCACTAGCTGGCACAAGAGCAGTTACAGCGCCAATGGGGCCAACTGTGTCGAATGCCGTGGTAACGAGCGCATGGTCCAGGTGCGCGACACCCAGAACCGCCAGGCTGGCCATCTGTCGTTCTCCGCCTCCGAGTGGAAGGCGTTCCTCGACGAGGTCCGTGCCGAGAACCTGTAAACTCCACCCGTGGCGCCCCCTGGTCACGGGATGGGAAGCAGTCACTCGCGCCCCCAAGGCGAGACGGCCCCCTGGTCGCGGTCCAGGAGGCCGTCCTCTGGCGGAAGCGTCAGATCACTCCCTGGGCGACCATCGCCGCCATGACCCGCTCGAACCCGGCGATGTTGGCGCCGGTCACGTAGTCCTCCGGAGCGCCGTAGCGCTCGGCCGTCTCCCGGCAGGAACCGTGGATGTCACGCATGATCCCGGCCAGCTGGTCCTGGGCGTGCGCGAACGTCCAGGTGTCCCGGCCGGCGTTCTGCCGCATCTCCAGGGAACTGACCGCCACACCACCGGCGTTGGCGGCCTTGCCCGGGCCGAACGCGACCCCGGCCTGCTGCAGCACACGCACCGCCTCCGGGGTGGTGGGCATGTTGGCGCCCTCCGCCACCGCGCGCACGCCGTTGCCGGCCAGTGTGCGGGCGGCGTCGGCGTCCAGCTCGTTCTGGGTGGCCGACGGCAGGGCCACGTCGCACGGCACGTCCCACACCCGGCCGCCGGGCACGAACGTGGCCGACGGTCCACGGCGCTCGGCGTAGTCCCGCACGCGCCCGCGCTCCACCTCCTTGATCTGCCTCAGGACGTCGAGGTCGATGCCCTTCTCGTCCACGACATAGCCCTCGGAGTCGGAGCAGGTGAGGACGTTGGCACCCAGCTCCTGGGCCTTCTCGATCGCGTAGATGGCGACGTTGCCCGAACCGGACACCGTCACCTGACGGCCCTGGAGGTCCTCCCCGCGGGCATTGAGCATCTCGGCGGTGAACAGCACACAGCCGTAGCCGGTGGCTTCGGTGCGCGCGGCCGAGCCGCCCCATCCCTGGCCCTTGCCGGTGATGGTGCCGGCCTCCCACCGGTTGGCGAGCCGCCGGTACTGGCCGAACAGGTAGCCGATCTCGCGTCCCCCGACGCCGACGTCGCCCGCAGGGACGTCGGTGTGCTCACCGATGTGGCGGTGCAGCTCGGTCATGAACGACTGGCAGAACCGCATCACCTCGGCGTTGGAGCGCCCACGCGGGTCGAAGTCGCTGCCGCCCTTGCCGCCGCCGATGTTCATTCCGGTCAGCGCGTTCTTGAAGATCTGTTCGAACCCGAGGAACTTGACGATGCCCAGGTTCACCGAGGGGTGGAACCGCAGTCCGCCCTTGTACGGGCCCAGGGCGCTGTTGAACTCCACCCGGAAACCGCGGTTGGTGCGGAACACGCCCGAGTCGTCCTCCCAGGGGACCCGGAAGATGATCTGGCGTTCCGGTTCGCAGAGGCGCTCGACGAGCTCCGGGTCCTGCAGGTCCGGACGCGCTGTCAGTACCGGCGCCAGACTCTCCAGCACCTCCAGTACCGCCTGGTGGAACTCCGCCTCGCCGGGGTTGCGGCGCAGCACCTCGGTGTAGACGGGGGTGAGCAGTTCCGGAAGCCGCTGCTGGCCCTCCGTGGCCGCGCTGTCGGGTTCGGTGCGCGCAGACGTCATCTCGGATGGTCTCCTTTCTGGCCCCGAAGGCGAACGTCCGGGGCGGTGGAAACCGGACCCACGGCACAGGCGGGCCCGCGGCAGAACCCGCGTTCGGGGCTGCCAGGTGGCTGGTGGTGCCGCGCTCCGTTGCGACGGCGGTGGCTGGTTGGGCGCATTGGCTCAACGTCGAACTCGCTGCGGACCCCAGGGGAGGGGCCGTGCCGTGTGGGTCAGTGGGGGCTGATGATGCCGCGCTCCATTGCGACGGCGATGGCGGCGGTGCGGTTGTCCACTCCGAGCTTGGCGTATATGTGCACCAGATGGGTTTTCACGGTCGCTTCGCTGACGAACAGCTCCGCCGAGATCTCCCGGTTGGAGAGACCGCGGGCGAGCGCCCTCAGGATATCGGTTTCCCGGGAACTCAGCGCGGGGGTGGGGGACCGTACGCGGCCCATGAGCCGCGCGGCCACGTGTGGGGCGAGAGTGGTCTCGCCGCGGGCGGCCGCCGCGACCGCCTGGCAGAGCTCCTCGTTGGGTGCGTCCTTGAGCATGTAACCGGTCGCTCCGGCCTCCACCGCCGCGAGGATGTCGGCGTCGGTGTCGTAGGTGGTCAGCACCAGCACCGGAGGGGAGGAGGCCGACCGGGTGATGCGCCGGGTCGCGGTCACGCCGTCCATCCCCGCCGACATCCGCAGGTCCATCAGTACGACGTCCACCCCGGTGGTGGCCAGCGTGTCCAGCGCCTCCTGTCCGTCCCCGGCCTCGGCGACCACCGCCATGTCGCCTCGCTCGTCGAACATCGCGCGCAGTCCCCGGCGCACCACCGGATGGTCGTCCACCAGCAGGATCCGCAGCGGAGCGCCGGTCACGCCTCCTCCTCTCCCACGAGCGGCACACTGACCGCGACGACGGTGCCCGAGCCGGGAGCGGACTCCACGTCGACCCGCCCGTTCAGCTCGGCCACGCGCTTGCGCAACACGGGAATCCCGAAACCGGTGCCGTCGGCGCCGGACCCCACCGTGGCCGGGTCGAACCCCGCGCCGTCGTCGTAGACGTCCAACGTCACCTCGGTGTCCAGGAACGCCAGTGTGACCACCGCGGTGCCGGCTCCGGAGTGCGTGGTGACGTTCGCCAGGCTGGCCTGGGCCGCCCGCAGCAGGGCGACGTCGTAGCCGGTCGGCAGCGGCACAGGGTCGCCGTCCACCCGGAACCGGCAGTCGATCCCGGACTCGTGGCCGGTGCGTTCGCACAACCGTCCCAGCGCCTCCACCAGGGTGTCCCCGGTCAGTGCCGGCGGGGCGAGGTCGCGCACGAACCGGCGCGCCTCGGCGAGGTTGTCCGAGGCGGCCTGCCACGCCTCCCCGACACGGGCGCGGGCGGTTCGCGGGTCGTGTTCCACCAACCCGTCGGCGGAACGCAGCAGCAGCACGATGCTGGACAGACCCTGGGCGAGCGTGTCGTGGATCTCGCGGGAGAGGCGCTCCCGCTCGGCCAGCATCCCGGCGGTGTGCTGCGACTCCGCGAGCTCGTTGCGGGTGCGGCGCAGGTCCTCGATGAGGCGGCGGCGCTGCTCGCTCTCGGTGTACAGGGCCGCGTACCCCAGCGCGATCACCACCGCGAAGACCGCGCCCAGGGCCGGTCCGAGCAGCATGGCGACGGTGAAACTCTGCGCGTGCGCCGCTTGGGCGGCGACCACAGCGCCAGTGACCACCGTGACCGCGAGGATCGCGTGCCCGCGGTCCAACAGGTGCAGGTGCAGGAAGAACAGCGGGAACGCCACCCAGGAGAAGTCCGGACTGAGCAGCAGCAACACCGCCCACACGGCGGTGACCGCCGCCAACCACACCAGCGCCATCCGGCGGGTGGGCCACCTCGGCTGGGTCAGCGGTCCGGCGGCGTAGACGCCGGCCAGTACCACCGCCCCCGCCAGCGCCGCCCACGCGACGCCGGGAGCGGTGCCCGGAACGAGGAACAGCCGCAGCGCCGCGATCGCCAGGAGCACGGCGAAAGCGGCGTGCAGGGCGACGCGCAGCAGCCGTAGCACGGTGGCGGTGTGCGGCGCGGCGTAGCCGTGCTGGGGAGGATCGTGTGCGGTGGGCATGGGCGGTGTCCTCGTCGCCGGTGACGGCAACAGTGGCTCCGGGCCGCGGTCCCCTCCGACCGCGGTCGGTTGCTCGGCGGCGCATCCAACCCTAGCCGTGGTCTTCGCCGCAGGACATCAACCGTTCGGTTGATTCTCGCCTCAACCCCACGGACGCGTGAGACCAACCCCGCGCCCGATGGCAACGAGCGTGTTTTGCCCGATCGTGGTGGGTGTAGCCGAACGAGAAGAGAAGGAGGCGCGTCCGTGTTCGTCGCCATCCGCGACATCCTGTTCGCCAAGGGGCGGTTCGCGCTCATGGGGTCGGTCATCGCCCTCATCACACTGCTCACCGTGTTGCTGTCCGGGTTGACCGCGGGGCTGGCCAACGAGTCCACCTCCGCCGTCGCCAACCTGCCCGCCAGCCACATCGCCTTCGGTTCCTCCGGTGACGAGGAACCCGACGAGTCGTTCGCGGACAGTTCCGTCACCGCCGACCAGGTGGAGGAGTGGAGCGGCGCCGACGGGGTGGCGTGGGCCGAGCCGCTGGGCATCACCCAGACCCGGCTGGAACTCGACGGCGGGGAGACCACCGGCGCCACCGTGTTCGCCGCCCGCCCCGGTGGGAAGCTCGCCCCGGACGGGGCCGGAGACGGGCAGGTGGTCATCGGGCGGTCGATAGCCGAGGAGGAGAACCTCGCCGCCGGCGACACCGTCACCATCGCCGGGGAGGACCTCACCGTCACCGGGGTGGCCGGTGACGACCAGTACAGCCACACGCCGGTGGTGTGGACCTCCCTGGGAACCTGGCGCGATCTCGCCCCCGCCGGGGGTGGGGACGCACCCGCCGGCACGGTGGTCGCCGCCGACGCGCCCTCGGCCGAGACCGCCGCCGTCGACGAGGATGCCGGAACGGTCTCGGCGACCCGTTCGGACAGCCTGCAGGCGATCGGGGCGTTCTCCTCGGAGAACGGTTCGCTGCTGATGATCCAGGGCTTCCTCTACGTCATCTCCGCCCTGGTCATCGGTGCGTTCCTCACGGTGTGGACGATCCAGCGCACCGGAGACATCGCCGTCCTCAAGGCGCTGGGCGGCTCCACCGCCTACCTGCTGCGCGACGCCCTGGCCCAAGCGCTGCTCGTGCTCGCCGCGGGCACCGGCACCGGCGGTGCGGTCGCCGCGGCGGTCGGAACCGCGGTGGAGGGAGCCGTGCCCTTCGAGCTGACCCTGGCCACCACCGTCCCGCCGGTCGCCGGCATGGCCGCGCTCGGCATGGTCGGAGCCGTCCTGGCCGTCGGCCGCATCACCTCGGTCGACCCGCTGACCGCCCTGGGAGGATCCCGATGAGCATCACCCTGCGCGACGTCACCCTCACCTACCCCGACGGCGACTCCACCGTCACCGCGCTGGACCGGGTGTCCCTGAGCGCCGCCCCCGGCGAGCTGCACGCCCTCGTCGGCCCGTCCGGTTCGGGGAAGTCCAGTCTGCTGGCGGCCGCCGCCACCCTGATCCGGCCCGACACCGGCACCGTGGAGATCGCCGGAACCGAGGCCACCGACCTGGGCGACAGGGCGCGCACCCAGCTGCGGCTCAACCGGATCGGGATCGTGTTCCAGCAGCCCAACCTGATCCCGTCCCTCACCGCGGTGGAGCAGCTGCTGGTCACCGACCACATGCGCGGTCGGCCGCCGCGTACCCACCGCGCCGCCGCCGAGAGGCTGCTGGCGACGGTGGGGCTGGACGGCAAACAGCACCGGCGCGTCGCCCACCTTTCCGGCGGGGAGCGCCAGCGCGTGAACATCGCCCGCGCCCTGACCGGAACCCCGCGGGTCCTCCTGGTGGACGAGCCCACCGCCGCCCTCGACCATGATCGCGGGGCGCGGATCGTGGAACTGATCGCCGACGTGACCCGCACCCACGACGTCGCCACGCTCATGGTGACCCACGACACCGAGTACCTCGACACCGCCGACACGGTCACCACCATGCGTGACGGCCGTATCCTCCCGGAGAGGGGCCCGAGCCGCTGACGTGCCGTTTCCCGGCGTCGTGGCGGCGGACCAGACAGCCGCGCGTCCGGAAAGGGGGGAGGGCCCGGTCCGGGGACCCGAGAACTCCACCGCCGGGCTCGACACGTATGGAATTCGGTGTGTCCACGTTCATCACCGACGAGGGGATCGCTCCGGCCGAACTCGGCCCGGCGCTGGAGCAGCGCGGGCTGGACGCGCTGTTCACCGCGGAGCACAGCCACATCCCGGTGACCCGCGAGGTGGGAGCGGAGGAGCTGGAGCGCCGGTACTACCGCACGCTGGACCCGTTCGTCGCGCTGTCGGCCGCGGCCGCCGCCACCCGGCGGCTGGTGGTGGGTACCGGTATCGCGCTGCTCGTGCAACGCGACCCCATCATGGTGGCCAAGGAGGCCGCCTCCCTCGACCGGGTCAGCGACGGCCGGTTCGTGCTGGGTGTGGGCTCCGGGTGGGGCAGGGAGGAGATGCGCCACCACGGCACCGACCCCCGAACCCGCGTCTCCCTGCTGGGCGAACGGGTGAGGGCGATCAAACGGATCTGGACCAGCGACGTGGCCGAGTTCCACGGTGACTTCGTGGACTTCGACCCGATGTACGCCTGGCCCAAACCGGTACAGCAGCCGCACCTCCCGGTCCTCGTCGGCGGGGAGGCGCCCACGGTGCTGGACCGGGTGCTGGACTACGGCGACGGGTGGTTCCCCCGCTGGAACGGGGAGACGGAACCGCTCGCCTCCCGCATCGCCGAACTGCGGGAACGCGGCCAGCAGCAGGGTCGGGGCCGGCTGCCGGTCACGGTGTTCGGCGTGCCCGCCAACCCCACCGACATCACCGCCGCCGCCGGGCTGGACGTCGAACGGATACTGATCGACCTGCCCACCATGCCGCGCAACGAGACCCTGGCCTACCTGGACAGCGTCGCCACCATGGTCACCGGCCTCGACTGACCCGCGGTGCTCCCGTGTCACAGCAACGGCCGCCGTCCGGTCACCGGTTGGTGCGCGGACAGGCGACTCCGGACGGCGGCCGCGGGTGACCGTCCGCTCCCACGGGACCGCGGTGTGGACAACCGCGGGGCTGTTCCCGGCGTCCCATCAAAGGACCGTGTCGGCGACCCCGCGAGGGAGGAACGTGAGCGAAAGCGCTCAGGCCGCACCCCAGTCAGACGGAGCGCGGGTTCCCCCCTCGACCTCGGTCCTCCCGATGTTGTGGTTCGTCCCTGCGGTCGCGGCCGGGGGGATCTTGAGCTGGCTGTTCACCCTGATGGTTCCGCTCCTGGCCTTCCTCGTCATACACGGCAAGACCGCCAACCTGTACGACGACTACACGCCGACCGGGGCGCTGATCCTCCGGGCCGTCGTGTTCACCATCGACGCGGGGCTGATCGTCGCGGGGTGTTCGGGAGTGGCGTGGC
Source organism: Haloactinospora alba (assembly GCF_006717075.1). NCBI lineage: Bacteria > Bacillati > Actinomycetota > Actinomycetes > Streptosporangiales > Nocardiopsidaceae > Haloactinospora > Haloactinospora alba. The sequence goes on along the minus strand of NZ_VFQC01000001.1, from coordinate 3,698,263 downwards.
TGCTGCGCAGGTTCGGGGTGCCCCACCCCCGGAGGGGTGCTCTGCTCGGGCTGCTCCCGCCGGTGGCGCCGGCCATCGTGGCTCCGGCCCTGAGCGAGCCGTCCACCCCTGGCGTCCGGGCCTTCAGTGAGACCCTGATCCAGCCCCTGACTCCGGTGGCCGCCGTGTCCGGCGCCGTTCTGATCGCCGTGGTCGCCCTCTACATGAGGCTCGGCCTCCGGTTGTGGCCGCTGGTGGCCGGTGTGGCCGGGATGGCCGTGCTGGTGAGTATCGTCGTCCCCCTCGCCGGTCCGCTGGTCGAGGAGCGGTGGTTCCCGGATGACGGCAGCGGCGGCCACGGGGTCGTTGAGGGGAGGGGTGAGGCGGTCCGGGGATAGGACACTGCTGTGTCCCGGGAACACCGCGGGTTACGGTCCACGGTCGGGGCGCCGGGCCGCGGCCTCCCGGTAGCGGGCCAACACGGCGTCCACCACACCGACGTCGGGGCACAGCGGCTCTGCGACGACGTCCGCACCCGCCTCCGGCAGGCTGTCGTGGAACAGTCCCGGCGCCAGCAGCCACGGCGCCACCGCCACCCGCGTTTTCTCCCCCGCGCGTGCGTCCGCGACGACGTCGGCCACGGTGGGACGGCCGATCGCGATGTAGCCCACCCGGACCCCGGTCCCCAACCGGTGGGAAAGACGCCGGGCGGCTGCACCGGCCTCCGCAGCGGCGGAGGCGTCCGACGAACCGGCCGCGGCGAGGACCACCCGGTCGCCGGGGCGAAGGCCCGCCTGGACGAGGCGGCGCGGCCGTGGCGGGCGAGCTGGTCGGGGATGTCGGTGCGCACGTGGTAGCCGGAGGCGAGGAACGCCGGAACCACGACGAGCGGGCCGTCGACACCGGCGGCGACCTCTCCCACACTCGGCGCGAGCACGTCGGCGAACCCCAACCGGACCGGCAGGTCCCACCGCCGCGACACCCGGCGCGCCAGATCCCGGGCCGCCGCGACACCGCGCGGTTGGCGGGTGCCGTGCACGGCCAGCAGCAGGGTCGGGCTCACCACTCCTCCTCTCCGGTGCGTGCCGTGTGGTCCACCGCCAGCCGGTACCCGCGCTTGACCACGGTCTGGACGAGCCGCGCGTCCCCGAGAGCCGACCGCAGCCGCATCACCGCGGTGTCCACCGCGTGCGGCCCGCTCCGGCTACCGAGGGCGGAAAGCAGCTCCTCCCGGCCGCGCACCCGGCCCGGCTGGCGCGCGAGCTCCCGCAGCAGCCGGACCGGACCCGGGTGCAGCGGGATCACCTCCCCGTCCAGCACCACGGCGCTTCCCCGCAGCTGCAGGGTGCGGCCGGCCGCGGTCAGGGTGGTGGCGCGGCCGGCCAACTCCTCGGACAGTAGCCGCACCTGGGCGCCGATTCGCCCCCGCTCGGGCCACACCGTGGGCAGCCCCCGGGAGGTGAGCGGTCCGGCGGTGACCCGGCCCACGCTCACCGCCAGCACCGGCCCCCGCAGCGCCCGCTCCAGGTCGGCGCCGCGGCCGGTGCCGTCGGCGCGGTCGAGCACCCCTGCCGCGGCGGGGGCGCTGGTGAACGTCACCGCGTCCACCTCCCCGCCGACGGCGGCGTCGATGAGCCGGTCCAGCGGTCCGGTGTCCAGCGGCGCGCCGCACCGGTACACCGGGACCGCGACGACGTCGGCGCCGGCCGCGCGCAGCGCCGCGCGGAACTCGGGAAGCGTCCCGTTGTGCAGCTGGACCGCGATCCGGCTGCCGGCGACACCCCGCGCGAGCAGGTGCTGCAGCACCTCGTCCGAGGACTCCGAGGGCGGGGACCACGCCTCCGGCAACCCGGCCGCGCGCAGCGCCCCGGTGGCCTTGGACCCCCGCGCCAGCAGCCGGGAGCTGCGCAGCGCCGCGACGAGCTGCTCGCCCAGCCCCCAGGTCTCGCACGCCTCGATCCACCCGCGCAGCCCCACCCCGCTGGTGACGACCGTGACGTCGGCCGGGCGCGCCACCAGCTCCCGGGTGGCCAGCTCCAGCCGCCGGTCGTCGTCGAGCGGCGCGATACGCAGCGCGGGACCGTGCAGGACCTCGGCGCCGCGGCGGCGCAGCAGTACGGACAGCTCCTCCGCGCGGTGGGCAGCGGTCACCCCGACGGTGAACCCCGCCAACGGTGCCGGGGACGCGGTGAGGCGGGCTGCTCCCTCCGGTGCGGCGGTGGTCACGACCCGCTCCCCGCGGGCGGCTCCTCCGGGGCGGCCACCGCGACGGTCCCGTCGCGTTCCCGCACCGGCAGGGTGGCCAGCCACAGCCGCGGGTCGTCCAGGCACTGTCCGGTGCGCAGGGAGAACACCTGTTTGTGCAGCGGGGAGGCGACGGTGGGTTCCCCGTCGCGGTCCCCCACGATGCCGCGCGCCATCACCGCCGCGGAGGTGGCCGGGTCGACGTTGTCCACGGCGTACAGGTGCCCGTCGAACGTGCGGAACAGCGCGGCCTGCGCACCGCCCGGCAGCAGCACGGCCACCCCGCGTTCCGGCGACAGCTGGTCGGAGGGGCAGGCGGTGACCCAGGTGGTCCGGTGGTGTCGCAGCGTGTCACCCGACATCGGGGCTCCCTTCCACGGTCGCGTGCGGGGCCGGCATCCCCAGCGGCACGGGGCCGCTCATGGCGGGAACCGGCTGTTGGCGTTCGGTCTCGAACCGGATCGACGGGTCGGGGCTCTCCGGCGCGTTGACGAACGACACGAACCGGGAGAGCTTCTCGGGGTCCTCCAGCACGTCGCGCCACTCGTCGGTGTAGCCCGCCACGTGGGCGGCCATGGCCTCCTCCAGCTCGGCGGCGATGCCGAGACTGTCGTGCACGACGACGTCGCGCAGGTGGTCCAGTCCGCCCTCGAGGTCCTCGATCCACCCGGCGGTGCGCTGCAACCGCTCGGCGGTGCGGATGTAGAACATCAGGAACCGGTCGACGTAGCGCACCAGGGTGTCGTCGTCCAGGTCGGAGGCGAGTAGTTGGGCGTGCCGGGGGGAGAAACCGCCGTTGCCGCCCACGTACAGGTTCCACCCGTTCTCGGTGGCGATGATCCCGAAGTCCTTGCCGCGGGCCTCGGCGCACTCCCGCGCGCACCCGGAGACCGCGGCCTTGATCTTGTGGGGGGAGCGCAGCCCCCGGTACCGCAGCTCCAGGTGCACCGCCATCCCCACCGAGTCCTGCACCCCGTAGCGGCACCAGGTGGTGCCCACGCAGGACTTCACGGTGCGCAGCGCCTTGCCGTAGGCGTGGCCGGACTCGAACCCGGCGTCGGTGAGGCGCTTCCAGATCCACGGGAGCTGCTCGATGCGCGCCCCGAACATGTCGATGCGCTGGCCGCCGGTGATCTTGGTGTACAGCCCGAACTCGCGGGCGACCTCGCCGATGGTGACGAGCTGGTCCGGGGTGACCTCTCCGGCGGGAACCCGCGGCACCACCGAGTAGGTGCCGTTGCGCTGCATGTTCGCCAGTACGTGGTCGTTGGTGTCCTGCAGCGCCGCCTGCTCCCCGCCCAGGACGTGCCCGTTGCCCAACGACGCCAGGATGGAGGCCACCACCGGCTTGCACGCGTCGCAGCCGCGGCCGCGCCCGTGGGTGGAGACCAGTTCGGAGAACGTGGTGACGCCGGTCGCCCGCACCACCTCCACCAGCTCCGCGCGGGAGTAGGCGAAGTGTTCGCACAGCGCGGTGGACTGCTCCACCCCCGCGCTGGACAGCAGCTTGCGCAGGATCGGCACGCAGCTGCCGCACCCGGTACCCGCCTGGGTGCAGGACTTCAGGTCGGCGACGTCGTGGTTGCCGTCCCCGATCGCCGCGTTCAACGCCCCCTTGGTCACCGCGTGGCAGGAGCACACCTGGGCGTCGTCCGGCAGCGCGTCCGCCCCGACGCCGTCCGCGCCGCCGCCCGAGGGGGAGACCAGCGCCAGCGGGTCCCCGGGCAGCTCCCGCCCCACCAGCGGCCGCAGGGTGGCGTAGGCGGAGGCGTCACCCACCAGCACCCCGCCCAACAGGGTGGTGGCGTCGTCGGACACCACCAGTTTCGCGTAACGCTTCCCCGGGGCGTCGTTGACCACCACCTCCAGCGCGTCCGGTGCGGTGGCGAGGGCGTCGCCGAAACTGGCGACGTCCACCCCCAGCAGTTTGAGCTTGGTGGAGGTGTCGGCACCGGGGAAGACGGCGTCGCCGCCCACCAGCCGGTCCGCGACCACGTCGGCCATGGCGTTGCCGGGAGCCACCAGGCCGTAGCAGACACCGTCGACGCTGGCGACCTCGCCCACCGCGTGGACCGCCGGGTCGCTGGTGCGGCAGGCCCCGTCGACGGCGACACCGCCGCGTTCGCCCATCACCAGGCCGGCCTCCCGCGCCAGGGCGTCCCGCGGTCGCACCCCCACCGAGAACACGACGACGCCCGTGTCGATCACCGTCCCGTCCCCGAGCACGACACGGGAGGCGCGCCCGTCGTCGCCCGGCTCGACCGCGTCCACCGCGGTGCCGGTGTGCGAACGCACCCCGACGTCGGAGACGAGCCGCCCCAGCACGGCGCCGCCGCCCTCGTCGACCTGGCGCGGCATCAGCCACGGAGCTGCCTCCACCACGTGCGGCTCCAGCCCCAGCAGCCGCAGCGCGTTGGCCGCCTCCAACCCGAGCAGCCCGCCGCCGATCACCACACCCGCGTCGGACACCGCACGGGCCGCCTCGGCCTCGGCGGTGATCGCGTCGAGGTCGTCGACGGTGCGGTAGACGTGGCACCCGGGCAGGTCGCGGCCCGCAACGGGCGGGACGAACGGGGAGGACCCGGTGGCCAGCACCAGGGCGTCGTAGTCCAGCACCGCGCCGGCCGCGGTGGTGACCGTGCGGTTCTCCCGGTCGATGGCGGCGGCGGGTTCCCCCAGGCGCAGCTCGACCCGGGGGTCGGCGGAGAGGTCCGCCAACCGCAGCTCCTCCTCGGACGCGCCCTCGACGTAGGACGACAGCGCGACCCGGTCGTAGGCGGGGCGGGGTTCCTCCCCGAGCACCGTGACGCGCCACTGCCGGTGCGTGTCGCGGCGGCACACCCCCTCCACCAGGCGGTGCGCCACCATGCCGTTTCCGATGACGACGAGTTGTCCCATGCGAGCGGTCCTCCCTGCGACGGGTGGTCGGATCTCCTCGTGCTCGTCCCGGACGCGGCGCTGCGGCCGGGTGCCGTACAACCCGGGTCCCAGCGAACCCGAGTGGTGTTTCGTCGCCGTTAGCGGGCGGTGACGCCGGTGTTTCCCTTCGCGCCCGCGTTCCGGCCCTGTCCGAAAAGGGTCTACGTGGCGGCCGGAACGGGGGTGGTGTCCCGGTCGCTCATCGCGGACACGAACGCGTCCACGTCGCGGGTGCAGGAGCCGCAACCGGTGGTGGCCCGGGTGCGTTCGGCGAGGTCGCAGCGCGTGCGGGCGCCCTCCAGCCACGCCGACTCCAGCTGGCCGCGCGTCACCGCGTTGCAGTGGCACACGGTGGCGTCCCCGCCGCCGGAGTCCGTGCCGGTGTCCGCCTCGGACCGGTCGCCGCCCACCAGCAGTGCCAACCGGTCCTCGGGGACGGGGGCGTCGTCGGTGTACAGCGAACCGATGGTCGCGGCGGCCTCCGGGAACCCCAGCAGGACCGCGCCGGCGACGCGGCCGTGGCGCACCGACAGCGCGGCGTAGCGGCCGCCGCCCGGGTCGCTGACCGTGACGGTCTCCGCGTCCTCGCCGGGTTCCGCCGCACCCAACGCGGTCAGGTCGACACCGGCGGCTTTCAGGCGGGTGATGTCGCGGCTGCCGGTGTAGCGCGCCCCCGGGTCGCTTCCGGTGAGCAGGTCGGCCAGCACCCGCGCCATCTCCCAGCCCGGCGCCACCAGGCCGGCGCCGCCGCCGGGGTGCTGGGCGCAGTCCCCGATGGCGTGCACCCGCGGGTCGGCGGTGGCCAGTGTGTCGCCCACCGGGACGCCGTGGTCGACGGCGAGTCCGGAGTCGGCGGCGAGGCCGGTGCGGGCGCGCACCCCCGCGGTGACGACCACGCCGTCCGCCGCCAGCGTCCGGCCGTCGTCGAGCTCCAACCCGCGTCCGGGCACCCACCGTTCCGCGACTCGCCAGGTGTGCACCTGCACGCCCAGGGAGCGGAAACGTTCGGCGAGGATGCCGGCGGCCTCCCGGCCCAGCTGGCGGCGCATCAGCCACGGCGCGCCCTCCACGAGGGCGACCCGGGCTCCGGCCTCGTTCAAACCACGCGCCGCCTCTAACCCGAGCACGCCGCCACCGAGCACCACCAGCGGGGAACCGGCCCGGGACAGCTCGCGCACCCTGCGGCAGTCGGCCATGTCCCGCAGCGCCGTCACCCCGTCGGCGGGCCGCCCGCCGGCGTCGGTGAGTCCCCGCACGGGCGGGAAGACGGGGTCGGCGCCGGTGGCCAGCACCAGCTCGTCGTAGTCCAGCTCGCCGCCGTCGTCCAGGTGGACGCGCCGCGCGGTCCGGTCGAGCGCGGTCGCGGCCACCCCGCTGCGCGCCGTGACGTTGGGCGCCGCCACCTCCGGGAGCGCCAGCTCCTCCGGGCGCAGCTGCCCGTTGACCGCCTCGGACAGCAGCACCCGGTTGTAGGGGCCCTCGGGTTCGGCCCCCACCAGGGTCAGCCGCACCCGCTCGCCCCGCGGGTCGCGCGCGGCGACCTCCTCGGCGAACCGCGCCCCCACCATGCCGTGGCCGACGACCACGATGTGCCTGGTCCGGGTCATCCCCGCTCCTCCTCTCCGCCCGCGTCGGCCGGTTCCAACCGGACCGCGCTCACTTTGAACTCCGGCATCCGGCTCACCGGGTCCAGGGCCGGGTTGGTCAGATTGTTCGCCGCCGCCTCACCGCCGTAGTGGAACGGGAGGAACACGGTGTCCCGCCGGATTCCGGGGGAGAGCCGCACCCGCGCCAGCACGCTCCCGCGCCGCGAGGAGACCCGGGCCAGGCCGCCCGCAGCGAGCCCGTGGTGGCGGGCCGTGTCCGGATGCACCTCCACCCGCGCCTCGGGTTCGGCCTCGGCCAGTTCGGCCACCCGGCGGGTCTGGGCACCCGTCTGGTAGTGGCCCATGAGCCGGCCGGTCGTCGCGACCAGCGGGTAGGTGTCGTCGCGCGTCTCGGCGGGCGGGGTGTGCTCGACCGGGACGAAGCGGGCGCGGCCGTCCGGGTGGGCGAAGGAGTCCAGGAACACCCGCGGCGTGGGGGCACCTCCCGCCGGGGCGGGCCAGTAGAGCTCCTCCCCGCTGTCCAGCCGGTGCGGACCCACCCCCGAGTAGTCGGCGGCGGCGCCGCCGGTGACGGAGGCGAGCTCCGCCAGCGCCGTGTCCGGGTCGGCGGGGAACCGTTCCGGGGGCTGCCCCAGCCGGCCGGCCAGCGCGTGCAGCACCTCCAGGTCGGTGCGCACCCCCGCGGGCGCCTCCACCGCCTTGCGGCGGCGCACCACCCGCCCCTCCAGGTTCGTGAGGGTGCCGGTCTCCTCGGCCCACTGCGCCACCGGCAGCACCACGTGCGCCAGCGCGGCCGACTCGGACAGCACGAAGTCGGACACCACCAGCAGGTCCAGCGCGGCCAACCGTTCGCGTACCCGCCCCGCGTCGGGGGCGGACACCACCGGGTTGGACCCCACCAGCCACAGACCCCGCGCTCCGTCGGCGCTGCCCAACGCGTTCAGCATCTCGGTCGCGCTGGGTCCGGCTCCCGGGAGCGTCTCCGCGTCCACGCCCCACGCGTCGGCGACGCGTGCGCGGGCGTCGGGGTCGTCGATACGGCGGTAGCCGGGCAGCTGGTCGGCCTTCTGGCCGTGCTCCCGGCCGCCCTGGCCGTTGCCCTGCCCGGTGATGCAGCCGTAGCCCGAACCGGGCTGTCCCGGCAGGCCCAGCGCCAGCGCCAGGTTGATCCACGCGGACACGCTGTCGGAACCGTCGGAGTGCTGTTCGGTGCCGCGGCCGGTGAGGACGTAGGCGCGGGAGGCGGTGCCGAGCATCCGCGCCGCCCGGCGGATGTCGCCGGCGGGAACCCCGGTGAGGTGTTCGGCGCGTTCCGGCCACCACCCGGCCGCGTGCGGCCACACCCGATCGAAGCCCGTGGTGCGGGCGGCGACGTAGTCGCTGTCGTCCCACCCCTCGGCGTGGACGACGTGCAGCAGCGCCAGCGCCAGCGCGAGGTCGGTGCCCGGGCGCGGTGCCAGGTGCAGTCCGCCCGAGGTGCGGGCGTGTTCGGCGGTGGCGGTGCGGCGCGGGTCGACGACGACCAGCCGCGGGGCGGTGAGGTGGCCCATCATCGGCGGCATCGTCTCGGCCGGGTTCGCTCCGGCCAGCAGCACCACGTCCGCCCCGCCGAGGTCGCTCAGCGGGAAGGGGAGGCCCCGGTCCAGACCGAACGCGCGCCTGCCCGCCGTGGCGGCGGCGGACATGCAGAACCGGCCGTTGTAGTCGATCCGGGAGGTGCCCAGCGCCAGCCGGGCGAACTTCCCCAGCAGGTAGGCCTTCTCGTTGGTGAGCCCGCCGCTGCCGAACACCGCCACCGCGTCCGGGCCGTGCTCGGATCCCAGGCGGCGCATCCCGCCGGCCACGTGGTCCAGGGCGGTGTCCCAGTCCACCGGGGTGAACTCCTCGTCCCGGCTGGCGCGCACCAGCGGGGTGGTCAACCGGTCGGGCGCGTCCAGCACCTCGGCCGAGGTCCAGCCCTTGCGGCACAGCCCGCCCCGGTTGGTGGGGAAGTCCGCCGGCCGGACCCGCGGCCGGCCCTCCGGGTCGGGCTCCAGGTGCATGGCGCACTGCAGCGCGCAGTAGGGGCAGTGGGTGGTGGTCACGTCAGGCTCCCGGGGCGGTCGCGGCGGGTTCGGGCTCGGACGCGGCGGGCGGCGCCGTCGCGGGGCGGCGCAGGTACACCAGCCAGGTGATCGCGGCGCACACGACGTAGAACCCGAGGAACGCCACGAACGCGTGGGTGGCCGAACCGGTGGCGGCGAAGGACTGCCGGAACGCGAGGTTGATCCCGACGCCGCCGAGCGACCCGACCGCGCCCACCAGCCCCAGCAGCGCCGCGGCGGCGCGTCTGCTCTCCGCGACGGCCCGTTCCCGCGGCGCACCGGCGGCGACGCGGCTGGCGGCCCGGGCGGCGTGGATGTTCGGGATCATGGTGTAGGTGGAACCGTTGCCGACTCCGGTGAGGACGAACAACGCGAGGAACCCGGCGGTGAACAGCGGCAGCGCCCCCTGCAGCGACGCGAGCACCAGCACCCCCGTACCGGCCGTCATCGCGAGGAACACGAGCGCGGTGACCCGGCCGCCGCCGAACCGGTCGGACAGCCACCCGCCGACCGGCCGGGCCAGGGAACCGACCAGCGGCCCGAGGAACGTGACGGTGGCGGCCTCCATCGGGCTGCGGCCGAACTGGTTCTGCAGCAGCAGGCCGAACGCGAATCCGTAGCCGACGAACGAACCGAACGTGCCGACGTACAGCGTGGACATGATCCAGGTGTGCCGGTCGGCGCACACCGCCAGCTGCTCGGCGGCGTTCCCGCGCGCCCCGGCGACGTTGTCCATGCGGCGCCAGGCGACGGCGCAGGCCACCACCAGCAGCGGCACGTACAGCAGCGGCAGCACGTGGCCGGCGCGCTCCGTGAACAGGGCGATCACCGCCAGGCCCAGCAGGTGGACCGCGGGCACCCCCAGGTTGCCGCCGCCGGCGTTCACCCCCAGCGCCGCTCCCTTCCGCCGTTGCGGGAAGAGGAAGCTGATGTGGGACATGGAGGAGGAGAAGTTGCCGCCGCCGAGTCCGGCGGTGAGCGCCAGCAGCGCGAACACCCAGAACGGGGTGTCGGGGCGCTGGATGAGCAGTGCCGCGGTCACGGTCGGGACGAGCAGCACCGCTCCCACGAACACGGTCCAGTTGCGCCCGCCGAACCGGGGTACCGCCAGGGTGTAGGGGACCCGCGCCAGCGCCCCCACGAGGGTGACGGCCGCGACCAGCAGGAACTTCTGCGCCGCGGTGTAGTCGAACCCGGTCTCGGGGGTCATGAACAGCACGAGCACGGACCAGAGGGTCCACACCGAGAACCCGAGGTGCTCCACGAGGACGGAGGCGGCCAGGTTGCGGTGCGCGACCTCGCGGCCGCCGTTGTTCCAGACCCGTTCGTCCTCGGGGTCCCAGTCGGTGAGCCAGCGTCCGGGTGCGCGCTGTATCGGGGTGGCGGTGTCCACGTCGCGGCCAGCCCTTCCTGCTCGGCGGGTGGTGTCGCGGCCGACCCTAGGGACGCGCTGTTTCCGCGGCGTGTCGTGCGGTAACACGCCGGAAACAGTGTGCTCACACCGCCGGGTGGCCCCGTGTGATCCGACTGGTTTCCGTCGTGACCTGCGGTTGTGTTGTCGTGGGTGTCACTCTCGCCGCGTGGTGGTGAGCGTGTCGTAGCGCGACCCGAGGAGGGTGCGTAGCGCGGCGTCGTCGTCGGCGCGCCGCGTCCGCGCGTACAGGGCCACTCCCAGCGCGGCCCATGCCAGTAGGATGGCGTGTTCCCAGGGCCACACGAGGGACATGCCCGTCCCCGGCCACAGGGTGAACGCGATGACGCAGGTGGCAAGTACCGCCCCGAGAGCCGGAGCCGCACTCGGCCGCGCGCGGAACGGAGGGTCCAGGTGCGGGTAGGTACGTCGCACCCGGTACATGCTCGCCACTCCCAGAACCCACGCCAGCCCCACATAGACACCGCCGGTGTCGAGGAACCAGGTCAGCGCCCCCTCTCCGAGCCAGCCGAGTCCCAACACCACGGCGAGGGTGAACACCAGGGCGCGGGTCGGGGTGCCGTACCGGGGGTGCAGGCGGGCCAGTCCGGAGGGCAGCAGCCCAGCCCGCCCCATGGCCAGCACGATGCGCGAGGTGGCGACGAACAATCCCAGGAAGCTGGTCACCAGCCCCAGCACCGCGACCGTGTAGGCGGCCCACCCGAGGGCGGGGAAACCCGCCGCGAGGAACGCGTCGATCGTTCCCCGATCGAGGGAGGCGGTGCGCTGCCACGGGATCACCCACGCCGTGGCGAGCAGCACCAGGCAGTAGAAGGCGCCCGCCAGACCCACGGTCACCAGGATCACCCGGCCCAGCCTGCGCGGCGGCACCCGGGAGTCCTCGGCGAGCACGGTCACCAGGGAGAAGCCGGTCAGGAACGTCATAGCGGGAAGCACGAACCGCGCTGTCCGGCCCGCGGATTCCGCGAGTCCGCCGCTGAACAGCGGCCAGGCGTTCCCGGCGGTCCCGTGTCCGAACCCCACCGCCGCCAGCACGAGACCGATGGTGAGCATGACCGCGAACAGGGCGAACTGCGCCCACGCCCCGGGAGAGACCCCACGCCAGTTCACCGCGAACACGAACACGGCGACCGTGACCCCCAGCGCCAGCACCGGAAGGTGCACCGTGGTGCCGTTGACGGTGTACAGCGCTACCGTGGCCATCCCCGGTACGACATCGCCCAGCAACGCTCCCAGCGACGTGACGTAGAAGGCGAGCGAACTCACGTACGCCCCGGTGAGCAGCCAGCCGGCCGCGAACGCCACCCCGCGGTTGAACGCGACGTAACCGAACACCACCTCGCCGCCCGCCCGGGGGAACGCCGAGGCGAGTTCCCCGTAGGCCAGGGCGATACACGACACGAAGACGGTCGCGAGCGCCAGTCCGAGAATCTCACCGCCCGCGTCGTAGGCGGAGAAGAACTCGCTTCCGGTGTAGATCCAACTGGAGCCGATGACCCCGGCCGTGCCGAGGGCGACCAGGGGTACGGTTCCCAGCGAGCTGCGAAGGGGGGGCATGCTGTTCCTCGCGGAGGGGGTGGTGCAATCATCGGGATGGTGCGGCACCGCCCGCTCCGGTGGCAACGGGGGCGGCGGTCCCGCGCCGCCCCGGTGGCGGAGCCCGGTTCCCCGACACGAGAGGTAGCGATGTCTTCGGACGAGTACCGGATCGACAACGAGGCGCGGCGGGGGATGGTGTGGCTCGCCTGGGCCCAGATGGTGTGCGGAGTGCTTCTGTTCGTCACCGGGCTGGCGAACGCGTCGCTGGTGAGCGCTTCCTCCTCATCCGGCGCGGCGTGGTGGCAGTACACGCTGTACGCCGTGTGCGGGGCCACGATCGTGGCGGTGGGCGTGCTGAACCGGCACATGTTCCGGCACGCCCACATCCGGCTGCGCCCGGACGGCATCGTCGTCCACGAGTGGCGCGACAGGTTCATCCCCTGGTCGGACATCGCCGAGGTCCAAACCCAGACCTTCATGCGGTTCCGGACGGCCGCGGTGACACTGGTGTCCGGGCGGCAGAGGCGCCTGCCCGCCCCGATGGACAGGATCGCCCAGCCGGACCCGAACTTCCCCGCGCAGCTGGAGACCCTCCGCCAGTGGCTGCGGCACCACCACTCCGGGCAGCGGAGCTGACGCGCGGACCGGAGGCCGCCGGGGAACCGCGGGGTGCCCGCGGCCGTCGCACGTCGCGGACGTGACAGCCCGACGTGGGGACGGCGATGGATTCGGACGGGTACTACCGGATCGACAACGAGGCGCGGCGGGGGATGGTGCGGCTCGCCTGGGCCCAGTTCGCGTTCGGTCTCCTGCAGGTGGCCGCGGGTGTCGCGCGGATCATCCTGGTGCCGCTGGCCTGGGGCGGTGAGGCGGCCTCCGGTCTCTCGCTGGTGCCGCACAGCGCCTACACGCTGTGCGGACTCGTGCTGTGCGCCGCGGGAGTGCTGAACCGGCACCTGACGCTGCACGCCCACACCCGGCTGCGGCCGGACGGAATCATGGTCCACCAGCTGCGCGAACGGTTGATCCCGTGGAGGGAGGTCACCGGTGTCCGGCCGCGGCTCCGGGGGCGGTTCCAGACGGTGGAGGTAACGCTGGCCTCCGGCCGGTCCACGACCCTGCCCGCGCCGGTCTCACCGGCGACCCACCCGGCTCCGGGGTTCGAGCCGCTGCTGAACACCGTCCACCAGTGGTGGTGGTACTACCGCCCCGCTTCCCGGGACTGACGCCGGGGCGGGTGGTTTCGGTGGTCTGTGGAGAGGCGTATCCCCGCGTGCGCGGGGAGGCATGAGGCGCTGAGCTGGGACCTCGCGGCCCTGGCGGGTCCATCCCCGCGTGCGCGGGGAGCATGCCCGGACCGTGTCAGCGGTGACTACGAGTGGGGGTCCATCCCCGCGTGCGCGGGGAGCATAAGAGTCCGGCGAGGTGGGTGTCGCCGGGGTGGGGTCCATCCCCGCGTGCGCGGGGAGCATTCCCCACGGGCCCGGCGCACCTATGGGAGCGAGGGTCCATCCCCGCGTGCGCGGGGAGCATCGACAGCAGTTCCCTCTCACTGGTACCGTGCGGGGTCCATCCCCGCGTGCGCGGGGAGCATCCTCTCTGACCTGGTCTTCTAGGTCGCGCGCATGCCCGTGTGTGCAACTTCTGTATATTCGGACATAACACGCACACCCCTCACAAACGGATCACTACCAGGCGGCGCGGCCTCCACCACCGCGACGAGGCCAGGAGACCACATCCGTCCTTGCGACGCACGCCCTGCCGACCACACCTCCGCGCGACCCCGGTCGGGTACCGAGGCTGAGAACGCGCCCCCTACTCCCGCCCGTGTGTGCACCCGCTGCCAGCACAGCTCACAGGTGACCTCGCCCGGCCCCATCCCCACGTGCGTGGGGCTCACCAGGGATCATGGTGCCCGGTTGGGGCAGCGCGTCGGTCCATCCCCACGTGCGTGGGGCTCACGTAACGCTGCTCACTGCAGCGGCTACGCATACTGGTCCATCCCCACGTGCGTGGGGCTCACGTGACCACCGAACTTTGGGTGCGGTCGGCCATCGGTCCATCCCCACGTGCGTGGGGCTCACAGGCCACCACCTGCGAGAACGCATGGCGTTATTCTTTTGTGATTCCACAGGGCCGGTATTCCGGCGAACGCGGTCAGGATCTGACCGTACCGTCTTGCTACTGAGACCGCACCCCCATGTGAGCCGAGAGGAAGGCGCGGTTTCGCGCTGGTGGCACGGCTCGTGTGTGCCGACATTGTCGTTGTCCACGTATCGCGCGGGGCACATACGTGGTTTTCTCCGATCTCGGCGCCAGCGGCGGGTCCCGCACCCGGGGAACGGCCGGATGCGGGATCCGAGGAAACAGTTACTGGTCGTGGTGGGGCGGGGGTGGGTTCTCGGTGCCGTTCTCGTCGGTGTCGCCGAGCCAGGCAACCACGCGTGCGTGCAGTTCCCGGAGGATGTCGCGTATCTGGCCGGGCCACAGGGCGTTGCCGTCTATGGCCTGGGAGAGCTGCTCCAGCAGGTCGAGTAGTTCCCGGCGTTCCTGCGGGGTGAGGTTCACGTGTCACCACCCCCCTGGTCCTGGTGGGTGGCGGCCATGAGGTCCTGAACCTGGCCGGGCGCGAACCGGCGGTGCCCTCCTGGGGTGACCAGGACCGGGGTCAGGTGGCCCTCGCGTACCCAGGTGTTGACGGTGGAGGTGGTGACGCCGAAGGCCTCGGCGACATCACCCGGACGCAACAGGGACGAGGACCAGATCTCGGGGATACTCACCGAACCACCCCCACCGTGCTCTTCTCCTCGCGCTGGGACAGCCACTGGCGCACCAGCGGGGACAACTCCGCGCGGACGTCGTCGAGACCATCGCCGAAGGCCGGAGGGGTGGAAGATTCCGGCGCAATGTCGGATGCGACGGCCGCGCCGCAGGCCGGGCAGCGCCGTCCTTCCTCCTGTTCCCGCCGGTGGCGTTCGTGCTGGGTCACGTAGGGCCGCACCGGACTGTGCTCCTCGGGATCAAGCACCTCGGGCTCGGAAAGCGTCCCGGCGACTGGTTCCGGCCTCGTTGCCGGAAACCTCTGCGGCGGCACAGTGAACCGGCGCGCCGCCGCACGACGGCGGGACGCGAGTGGCACCGCGGCGTGTGGTTCCAGACGCTCGCGGCGATGCCGGTAACGCGTGCGTGGGAACAAGGCGATCGCCAGGATCACGAGCAGCGTCCACAAGGACGCGAGATTATGCATAAACTGGGGCATCGTCATCGACTCCATTCCAGTCGGTGGCCACACCTCCGGAGAGCGGGCACTCTCGCGGAGGTTCTTTCATGACATCTGCTTTCTGAGCATGTGGACCGAGGCCACAACACGGTGAAGACAGATCCACCCCCAACCGGGGGTGGATTCCACCCGGTATGCCTCTTTCTGGCTCTGTTCTGACGCGAGTAGTTGTGTCATGCCGTTCAGGGTGATCCCGGTTCCCGCCGCCGCGTAAGGACACACGTTTATTCCTGTTCTGATACTCCCCACCTGTGATGCGACCGTGAGATTCTGTGTTATATGAATGATCTGCAACGAGAGCTTCGTCGCCTCCGCAAACAGCGCGGACTCACCCAGGCACAGGTCGCGGACGCCATAGGCTACGTCCCTTCCGCCGCTTCCAACTGGGAAACAGGGAGGACAACCCCGGATCGAGCTACAGCGAAAAAGCTCGATGAGTTCTTCGCCGCGCGTGGCGGCCTGGTGCGCATATGGGAAGAAACTACACAGGCAGACGGGGTGCCCCCGTGGTTGCGCGATGATAAGCAGCTCTCAGAACGTGCTGTATCGATTGAAGTTGTCACACCTGTGTTGGTCCCTGCGCTACTGGAATCGCCGTTGTACGCACGTTATGCGCTGGCGGAAGGGCGACCGTCCGACCCGATGGGAGCCATTGAGGAACTCGTCCGCGTTCGCTGTTCCCAACTTGACCAGCTCGGCAAGGACGTTCGTGTGTTCGCGACCTTCCCCGAGACAGGCCTGACCGGTGTTCCCTATCCCGCCCGGAAAGAGCAAGCGACCCATCTGCTAGAACGCATCGCCTCTGACCGTGTACGGGTTCACATGATCCCCTCCGGAAGCATCCTGGCCGGTGTCACGTCCCCCTTCCAGATCTACCGGCTTCAGGACGGGTCACGAGTCGCAACATCCGAACACACGAACGGCACTATCATCGTCAATGAAACTCTGGGTGTGCAGCGCCTCCAAGACCTTGCGCGTACCGCCCTTGGTAGTGCGCTCCCTGCAGACGACACCTTCCGCAAGTTGAAGGAGATTAGTGATGCATGAGATGCACGAGTGGCGCACGTCCAGCTACTCCCAGAACGGGGGGCAGTGCGTCGAGGTCCGAGACCATGCGGCTGGAGCGGATGTCCGCGACACCCAGAACCGGCGGGCCGGGCACCTGTCGTTCTCCGCTTCCGAGTGGCGGGCGTTCCTCGACGAGGTCCGGTCCGGCCGCCTGTAACCCCCTGCCCCGTAGCCGTCCGTGACCGCGGGAGGAACGCGGTAACCCCCGGCTGTGGCTGGAAGGTCGGGACTCCCGGGGCTCCTCGCGGAATCGGCGGCCTTGTCCATGCCGTACTCGTATCCGCCCGGTACGAACAGGTCCGTGAGAGCCGTTGGGGCCGCCTCGGCGATTCCTCCCGCTGGTTCCATCCCCCTCCCGCCTCTCCCACCACGTGTCGGAGCCCGTAAATGTCGGCGGGCTCTGCCAGAGTGAACGGCCAACCGGTCCACTACGGAGGTTGACCATGCCGTTTCTTCTGGCCATCGGAACCCGCAAGGGGCTGTTCACCGCGCGCAGCGACGACCGCACCACCTGGCGGGTGAGCGGTCCGCACCGTCTCGACCCGGAGGACTACGCCAACACCGCCGGGGTGTACGCCGTGGGCATCGACCCGCACACCCGCCGGATCCTGGCGGGGACGGAAAGCTCGCACTTCGGCCCCAGCGTGTGGTTCAGCGACGACCTCGGCGAGAGCTGGCACGAACCACCGCGCGCCCCGATCGCGTTCCCCGCCGACGCCGACGAGGCCTTCGTCCGGGTGTGGCAGTTCGCGTTCGGCGACGATCCGGGAACCGTCTACGCCGGTGTCGAACCCTCGGCGCTTTTCCGCTCCACCGACGGCGGGGAGAGCTTCTCGCTGGTACGCGGCCTGTGGGACCACCCGCACCGCCCCCACTGGTTCCCCGGCGCCGGCGGCAAGGCCCTGCACACCGTCCTCCCCGGCAGGGTGGACGCCGACGGGACCGACCCGCGGGCGATGACGGTGGCCATGTCCACCGGCGGCGTGTACCAGACCCGCGACGAGGGGCGGACGTGGACCCCCGCCAACCACGGCATCGGAGCCCCCTTCCTGCCCGGCGAGACCCCCGAGTACGGGCAGTGCGTGCACAAGGTCGCGCTCGCCAGCGACGGCGTGTTCTACACGCAGAACCACCACGGCGTGTACCGCAGCGGCGAGCCCCGCCGCGGGTGGACGTCGATCGCCGACGGGCTGCCCACCGACTTCGGTTTCGCCATGGTCCCCCACCCGCACACCCCGGGAACCGTGCTGAACTTCCCCGTCGTCAGCGACACGTGCCACCTGCCGCCGGACAACCGGCTGCGTCCCTACCGCACCGAGGATGGCGGCGCGACCTGGCACCCGGCGGACCGCGGTCTCCCGGGGGAGCCGCACCACGGCATCGTGCTGCGCGACGCCGCCTGCACCGACGGGGCGGACGTCCCCAGCTTCTACTTCGGAACCCGCAGCGGCGACGTCTACGCCGCCGCGGACGGCGGGGAGTGGCACCGGGTCACGCAGCATCTGCCGGACGTGCTGTGCGTGCGCGCGGCGGAGGTGGCGTGATGGGGGCGACCGTTGTCCTGCCGCAGGTGTTGCGCTCCGACTGCGACGGCGCGCCGTGCGTGGAGGTGGAGCCTCCCGTCCCCTCCGGAGGGGCGACGCTGCGGGACGTCCTCGACGAACTCACCCGCCTGCACCCGCGGGTGGACCGGCGGATCCGCGACGAGCGCGGCCAGCTGCGGCGCTACGTCAACGTCTTCGTCGGCGACGAGGAGTGCCGCGGCATGGCCGGGCTGGACACCCCCGTACCGGACGGGGAGGAGGTTCGGGTGCTGCCCTCGGTGGCGGGCGGCTAGGTTCTATTTTCGGGCGCTGTTCGTCGCGAGCGGCGTCTCCGGTGCCGCCCGGCAAGGCCGAGGAGGGAGGCGGAGCGGACCCTCCGCCGACCGACGGGAACGCCGCCGGGCGGTGCCCTGGGGCGACGCGCAGCAGGACAAGCGTCCGAAAACAGAACCTAGCCGTGGCGGTGGTCGATCCAGGCCGTGACGCGCGATGCCGTGTCCGCGACGGTGCCGTCCGTGGTGTCCAGCAGCGTCATCGGGGGGCTCATGCGGTGGGCCGTGTCGCTGACCCACGCGGCGTAGTCGAGCATCTCGGCGATCCGCGGCTCGTCCCACTGGCGCCAGGCGGGCCGGGCGCGCAGCCGGGCGGCGAGCGTGTCCGGTTCGCACGTCAGCGCCAGGTAGTGGATGTCGGAGAACAGCGCCCGTTCCGGCAGCGGTTCGAGCTCGGGTGGCACCACGGTTCCGCACAGGACGACGGGACGCCCGCTCTGCTGGATCATTCCGGCCATCCGTAACCAGGTTGTCCGGAACCGCCGGTGTTCGTCCGTCGGGTCGCGCAGTCCCGCGGTCCACAACACGTCCTGTTCCAGGACGACGAACCGGTCGGCGAGCGCGTCCACCAGCAGCCGCCCCACCGCGGACTTGCCGGTGCCGCTCGGGCCGGTCACACAGTACAGCGGAAGGCGGCGGAACGGTTGGCGGTGGCCGCAGGTGACACACGTGAGGGCCGCTTCGGCGGCCCCGGAGGGGTCGACGCGCGCGCCGCAACGCGCGCAGACGAGCGGGTTCACGTGGTCTCCCGGCGGGATCGGATGCTGTTCGGCGGACAGCGTCCACCGGACAGGGCCTAGTCGAAGAGGTTCTCCAGGAAGCTCTTCTTCCGCCGTTTGCCGTACGGGCGGGGTGAGTCGGGATAGCCGCGCCGGTCCCCACTCGGGAAGGGTGGCCGGTCCCCACCCTGGAAGGGCGGGGGAGAGTCCGGGCGGCCGCCACCCTGGTAGGGCGGAGGCTGGGCACTGTAGTGCTGTTGTTCCGCCGAGGCGATCTGTTCGAGCTCACCGTGGTCGAGGAAGATACCGCGGCAGCTCTCGCACTGTTCCAGGTGCACACCCATCCGGTCGTAGGTGCGCATCGAACCTTGGCACTTGGGACATATCACGGCGGCAGCCTACGAGGGAGCGTGTAGGTAACGGATAAAGACACGGTCGATCCGCCGGGGAGCCGGCGTGGTCGGGCGAACCGTCCCGCCCGTCGTTTCCGGCCGGTAGCGTGGTTGCCCGAGCACTGTCGGTGTTTTTTCATGTGCGCGGTCCGAATTCCGTGTTATAGACGGACCGGAACCAGGGAAACGATGGGAAGCGCGTAGGGAGTATGGTTTCCGCTGGGAAAAAAGTTCGGACTACCCACTTTCTCGTTTTCCTCCTGATAAACCTCACTCACAAGTGATTCCTTTCATTGGTTTTGTTCTGTGAAGTCAGGTTGGCGATGACTTGTGTTTTGTATGCGGTATATCCACCATGACCAGGAGGCACATCCATGGGTGAGACAGTCTCTTATGTCTGTTGAGGAGTGCCTGCGGGTTGGAAAACGACGTGGGAGGAGCTCCGCATGGCCGGCTCGTTCACGAGTGAACGACACGAACGCCTACGGAAAGAGGTCCGGGCTTTCGCAGAAACCGAAATCCTCCCTCACGTGCCGGAGATGGAAGAGTCCCGGTCCGTGCAGCACGGCCTGTCCCAGTTGATAGCCGGGCAGGGCTGGATCGGGGTGACGATCGGTCGCCAGTACGGCGGAATGGGTGAGGGGCATCTCGCGAAGACGATCATCATCGAGGAGCTTTCCCGGGTCAGCGGCGCGATGGGAGCCATGGCCCAGGCCTCGCAGCTGGGCGTGGCCAAGATCCTCAACTACGGAAACGAACGGCAGAGGAAGGCCTGGCTCCCGGAGATCGCCAGCGGCGGCTGCCTCCCGACGATCGCCGTGACCGAGGAGGAGTCCGGGGGCCATGTCCTCGGCATGGAGGCCGAGGCGGTGCGGGACGGCGACGACTACGTCCTCAACGGCCGCAAGGTGTACGTCGGCAACAGCCACGTCGGTGACCTGCACGGTGTCGTCGTCCGGACCGGCCCGGGGTCCAAGGGGCTGTCGGCGTTCCTGGTGGAGTCGGACCGCCCCGGCCTGTCGTTGGAGCCGCACCGGCCCGCCATGGGACTGCACGGGTTCAGCTTCGGCGAACTCGTCTTCGACGACTGCCGGGTTCCCGCGGAGAACATGCTCGGCTCCGAGGGCGACGGCCTCCCCGTCGCCTACTCCTCCAGTGTCCTCTACGGCCGGGCGAACCTGGCCGCGGTCGCCCTGGGCATACACCAGGCCGTGATGGAGGCGACGGCGGCGTTCTGCACCGAGCGGGAGCGTTACGGCGAACCGTTGAGCGAACTCTCCCCCGTCAAGATCAAGCTGGGACAGATCCAGTCGCGGCTGATGACGGCGCGCACGGCCCTCTACCACGCGACACAGCTCCTCGACGCGGGAGAACCCTGCGACGCGGAGCTGATGAACGCCAAACTCGTCAACGTCGAGAGCGTCCTGGACTCGGTGCGCACCGCGATGGAGGTGCACGCGGCGTGCGGGCTCTCCACGGACCGTCCGGTGGAGCGCTACCTGCGCGACGCCCACCACATCTTCGCCCCCGCCGGGACGTCGGACGTGCAGTTGATCCGGCTCGGCGACATCGCGCTGGGCGCGGAGTCGCGGCAGTGGTCCCAGCGCCTGGCGTCCCCGGCGGAACCGGAACCCGTCTCCTGAACGGTCCTGCGGCCCTCCGCCGGCAGAGGCCGGCGACAGCCGGGCAGCGGGACCTCACGAACCGAACCGACACAGCCACACGGCCGCGAGGGGAAGGAGACCGGGTCCGGTCCCGTCCCGGCCACCGCCGCAGCACTGGGTCGGCTGCTGGCTCTGGCCGCTCACCCGGCGGTGCTCTCCCGGGAGAGCACCGCCGGTGCCGCTCGGGCCCGCCGGGCCGGACGGCGGACGCTACTCCGCCGAGACGGCGCGCTTCCGGATCCGTTCCATCAGCTCGGCGGCCCGGGTCTTGATGAGTTCCAGACCGGGGCGGCCCCACGGGCGCTGCTCCCGGTCCACGACACAGATCGTGCCGAGCGTCGTCCCGGAGTCGTCGATCAGCGGCGCTCCCAGGTAGGAACGGATACCGATCTTGTCCACGACCGGGTTCCCCGCGAACCGGGGATAGTCGCACACGTCGTCCAGGACCAGGGGAAGGCGCCGGGCCACCACGTGCGGGCAGTAGCCGTGGTCCCGGGGCATGACCCGCCCGACGTCCACCCCGGGCCCCGCGGCGTTCCCCTGCACGTGGGGGGAGGCGTAGAGGCCGGCGAAGTACTGGTGGTCGTCGTTCATGAAGTTGACCATCGCGAACGGGGCCTCGGTCGTCCGGGCGAGTTCCTGGGCGAACTCGTCGAACTCCTGCTCGGCGTTCTCGCCCAGCTGGAGCTCGCGCAGCCGCGTGGCGCGCCGCGCCACCTCCGGGTCCGCGGGAGTGAGCAGGTGTCCTGTAGCTGGTTCTTGGGTCACGGGGGGCTCCATATCTGCGAGACCGCCGCCCGTGTCAGGCGACGGTGGGACGGGCATTGGTGGTGAGCAGGTGCTGGACCAGCGATACCAGCACCGAGGTTCCGGAGCGGGCGTCCCGGGCGTCGCACAGGACGACCGGAACGTGGGGTTCGAGTTTGAGAGCGGCCCGCACCTCCTCGGGTTCGTAGTGGAAACCGTCGTCGAACTCGTTGACCGCCACGAGGAAGTTGATCCCGCGGCTCTCGAAGAAGTCGACAGCGTCGAAGCAGGAGTCCAGGCGGCGCGTGTCGGCCAGGACGGCCGCGCCCAGCGCCCCGTCGGAAAGCTCGTCCCACATGAACCAGAAACGGTCCTGGCCGGGGGTTCCGAACAGGTAGAGCACGTTCTGCGGATCGATCGTGATACGGCCGAAGTCGAAGGCCACGGTCGTGGTGGACTTGTTCTCCACTCCCGCCAGGTCGTCGGTGCCGACGCTGGCCGCGGTGAGGAGCTCCTCCGTGCTCAACGGCTCGATCTCGCTCACGGCACCGATGAACGTCGTCTTACCGACACCGAATCCCCCTGCGACCAGGACCTTCGTCGCGGTGGGGAACAGCTCAGAGCCGTCGCTGTAGGCCATCGAGCAGCGCCTCCAGTACATGTCTGTTGGTGGGATCGCTTGCGGGCTTGGGGGCCTGGGTGGTGACCGCGCCGCAGTCGACCAGGTCGGAAAGCAGGACTTTTGCGACCACCGCGGGCAGCCGCATGTGCGCCGCGACCTCAGCTACGGAGGTGGGGCCGTGGCACAGGTCGAGGGTCTGGGCGTGTTCCGGGTCCAGTTGTGCGTGGGCGACGTTGCCGGTGGACCGCACCAGGGACAGCAGGTCGAGCTGTTTCGTGGGAGAGGTGCGCCCGTTGCTCACGGTGTAGGGGCGCACCAGGCGTCCGGCACTCCCGTCCAGCCACATCTCCTCGTCAGAAGCCACCGTGCTCACCGGAATGTGACGCTGCTCGAGCCGGGGTGGCGAGGAACGGGCGCACGCTCTTGATCAGCTGGGACATCTCGTAGCCCAGCACGCCGGCGTCGGCGCTGCGGTCCGCCATGACCGCGAGGACGGAGCCGAAGCCGGCGGAGGAGACGAACAGCAGCGAGTCGTCGAGTTCCACCACCACCTGGCGCACCAGGTCGCTGCCGGCGAACTTCGCCCCGGTCCCGCGCGCGAGGGAGAAGAGCCCCGACGCGATCGCCGAGAGTTGCTCCGCGCTGTCGGTGTCAAGTCCGTACGCTGCTTTCGTCAACCCGTCCGAGGAGAGCAGGACGACGCTCTTGGTGTGCGGTACCCGCTCCACCAAATTGCTCAGCAGCCACGTGACGTCTGATTCCTGGTTCGGAGGAACAGCACTCATAGTACGGTCTCTTCCTTTGGGTAGGTGCCGGGCGGTTAGGACCTGTTCGACGAACGGGTCCTAGGGGGTGCTGTCAGTGCGACCCAGGGAGCTGTCCTCGGTCTCCTCCTCGGCGCGTTTGAATCCGCTCTGGAAGGAAGCCATCAGTCCCGGAGAGTGGTCGGCGGTCTGCTCGTCGTTTCCGGTGGCGGGGCCGTCGCGCAATTGGGGTGCCATGTGCCCCTGGACACGTCGTTGTGGAAGCGGTGGGCGTTCCCGCTGGCCTCCCTGCTGGTGCCTGCCGGCTTCGTCAGTGGAGCGTGTGGGCCTGAGGTCGGAGTTCTGCGTGCTCGTCGGGCCGTCGGGCATCCCCTGCCCGGAGGGCCTGGTGCTCTGTTCCGCGGCGGTCGGGCCGCCCCCGGGGTTCCCGTGGCCGTTCTCCGCAGGGGCTCGCCTGTGCGCGGTGGGCGTCTGGCCGGTACCCGCCCCCGCCGGTCCGGTGCCCGCTCCCGCCGGGGCGGGGCCCGGACCCGTCTGGCCGGCACCCACGGCCGCCGGGGCGGGAGGCGGCGACGGGACGGTGCCCTGGGTCGGGGCGGGGCTCATCACCGGAGCGGAGGGCGGTGCTGGGTCCGGCTCCGGTGCTGCCGGTTGCGCTTCGGCCTGTTGCTGGCTCTCCCGCAGCGCCGGGTTGACGAGTTCGTTCGGCAGCACCGCGATGGCCTGGGTGCCGCCGTACACGTTGGTTCGGAGCTGGACGCGGACATTGTGCTTCCGGGCGAGGGTGGCGACGACGAACAGGCCGATCCGCCCGTCGCGCAGCAGCTCGCTGACGTTGATCTGCCCCGGGTCGGAGAGCAGCTCGTTGATCTGGTGCTGCTCGTCGGCGGGGATGCCCAGTCCCCGGTCCTCGACCTCGACGGCGACGCCGGCGGCCACCTCCTCGGCACGCAGCAGCACCTGGGCGTGCGGCGGGGAGAACTTCGTGGCGTTCTCGGTGAGCTCGGCGACCAGGTGGATGATGTCGACGACCGAGGCGCCGTCCAGCGTTCCCGCCGTGGAGGGAACCACCTTCACACGCGAGTAGTGCTCGACCTCGGCGACCGCCGACCGCAGCACCTCGAACAGGTGGATCGGCTCGCTCCACCGGCGCCGGGAGGACGAACCGCCGAGCACGGCCAGACTCTCCGACTGGCGGCGCATCCGCGTGGCGAGGTGGTCGATGGTGAACAGCCCCTTGAGGAGCTCGGGGTCCTCCACCTGGGACTCCAGCTCGTCGAGCAGGCTGATCTCCCGGTGCACCAGGGACTGCATCCGCCGCGCGACATTGACGAACACCTCGACCTGCTGGTCGGAGTCCTGCGCGGGCTTCAGGTCCGCCACGTCGTTGACCGCCTGTTGCGCGGAGCAGTACCCCTGCTGCAACTCGGCGGCCAGCAGCGCGAACGGGTCACTGTTCGCGGCCGGGTGGGAGGCGGCCTGAGCCGGCGTGCCGCGCTCGCCGGCACGCACCCGGTTGACCATCCGCTGGACGTCGTCCCTGCCGTTGTGGTTCAGGGAGCGCAGGGCGTCGACACGTTGGTTGATCCGGTTGGTGGCGCTCTCCGCCCCGTAGAGGGCGCAGGCGAGGATGAGTGTGATTCCCGCCGCCGCCACGGCGAGAACGCCGCGGGTCATGGTGGGCGAGGTGAGCGGGAAGAACAGGACCGTCACCGTCGCGACGCTCAGTACCGTGACGGCGGCGGCGGGAAGAACGGCTATCCACAGGTGCAGAGTACGGACGCCGCTGGGTTCGTGCGCTTCCGGCGGAGGGGAAGACGCGTCGGTTCCGTGGGCATGTCGGTGCTCGGCGTTGGAGGACGAAGGGGGGTCAGACATTAGCTTCCTCGGTACATGAGGGCCCGGTTGGTAACAGGGACCACGCGCTGACAGGGGCACGATAGCGACGTCAAGGCCGTCCGCGTGGAAAAGTGCGCGTTTCGGTTCCGGTCCCGCCCGGGCGGGAGGGAATCCGTGTGACCGGTCGTCCCGCCGTCTCGGTCGGTTCGCTCCGTTCGCCGGATCCGGAAGGTCACCGTGGTCCGCGCACTCTTCTTCGCTCCGGCCGCCGCGCTCTCCACCCCGCGCGTCCGTGCGCGATCCGATGCGGCTCCCAGGCAGCGCTACGTCGTCAGCGGGGAGCGGCACAGGGGCGGCGACGAAGCCCCCATCCGGCTCTCGCCGGGTAGGTCCTGTTTTTCGGACGCTTGTCCTGCTGCGCGCCGCCCCGGCACACCGCCCGGCGGCTTTCTCGTCGGTCGGCGGAGGATCCGCTCCGCCTCCCTCCTCGGCCGTGCCGGACGGCACCGGAGACGCCGCTCGCGACGAACAGCGTCCGAAAAACAGGACCTAGCCGAATCGCCGGTGCCACCTCCTCTCGACTCGCTGGGGCCCGTACTCCTCGGCCCCGCGCCTCTCCCGGACGGCTCCGCTGGTCGCACCACTCGTTCGCCAGCGGGACCGTACCGCGCTCGTACGTTTCCCGCCTCGTGCCTTCCCAGAGGACACCACCGAACGGGATTCGCGCGGCACTGAACGTGAGGCCGTGCGGACGCGGTCCGGACGCTGGCTGTTGAGCTGGTCCGAGCGCGCCCCGATGGTCGTATCCGCGTCACGGACGGGGCCGCCATTCGCGCGATGACGTGGCGGGCGTTCCACGACCCCTGGGAAAGCGGGAGTCGCGGCCATACCCGCTCGTGGCGGACGTTACCACGTTGATCGTGCGAATGCCCGGGATGTTCAGGATGCGGAACGCTCCGAAACCACTGGTGACCGTGTTGATGGTTGACCGGTGGCGCGCCGCGCGCGAGGCGGGCAGGGGCTCGGATCCGGGAGCGCGGTGTGGGAGCAGGGCTGCCGTCCGGGCCGTCGTCGGCGGTCCGCCGGCGACGGCGAGGAGAGCGTTCCCAGGTCCGTGCGCAGGGGATTCGGATAGGAAGCGGGCGTCGCTGGCACGCACCGAAAATCCCTGTCCCGCACCCGCGCGGGTGGGCTACTCTGAGCGGCTGCCCCACCGAACCCGCCCGGGACACGCGTCCACCAAGCGGGACCCCGACCCAGGGAGCCGCCGAACATGACACCGTACGATGTTCCCACCGGCCGAGTGGAACTGCACTGCCACCTCGACGGCTCGGTCCGCCCGGACACGGTCGCCGAGCTGGCCGCCGAGGAGGGAGAGCCCCTGACGGTCCCGGCGACCGAGGCGCTCGTCGCCCCACCCGTGTGCGGCAGCCTCGTGGAGTTCCTCGGCTACCTCGACCTCGCCCTGCGGGTGCTGCAGACCCCCCACGCCTTGGGCCGCGCCGCGCGGGAGCTCGTCGAGGACTGGCACGCCGACGGCCTCGTCTACGGCGAGGTGCGGTTCGCGCCCCAGTTGCACCAGCAGCGCGGCATGACCATGGACGACGCGGTGCGGGCGGTGGCCGGCGGCCTGCGTGAGGGCGCGGCGGCCACCGGGGTGCGGACCGGCCTGCTGCTGTGCTGCCTGCGGCACCAGCCCCCCGAGGTGAGCGAGAGTGTCGTCGACACCGCGCTCCGGTGGCCGGACCTCGTCTGCGGGGTGGACCTCGCCGGTGACGAGACCCAGCCGGGAACCCCGCACCGGTCGGCGTTCGACGCCGCCCACGCCGCCGGCCTGCCGGTGACCATCCACGCCGGCGAGGTGGCCGGCCCCGAGAGCGTGTGGGAGGCCGTCGACGTGCTCGGTGCCGCGCGTGTCGGCCACGGTGTGCGTGCCCCGGGGGATTCGGCGCTGCTGGAACGGCTGCGCGCGGACGGGATCGCGCTGGAGACGTGTCCCACCAGCAACGTCCAGACCCGTGCCGTGCCCGGACTCGCGCGGCATCCGGCGGACGCGTTGCTGCGCGCCGGTCTGCCCGTCACCGTCAGTACCGACACGCGCACCACCTCCGCGACGACCGTGGGCGGAGAGTTCCGGGCGCTGGCGGGCCAGTTCGGCTGGGGCGAGGACGAGGAGGCGCGGTGCCAGCACCACGCGCGCGCCGCCGCGTTCGGGTCCTGACGGCCGTTCCCGGCCGGGGTGCGCGGGCGTAACGGCTGGTCACGCCGGGTAAGGGGACCGTGACCGGCTCCCGTGGCGGAAGAGGAGGCGATGGTGGATCCAGCCGCCGGACACCCGCAGGGGGACTTGGGGCGGCGTGCCGCCCACCGTCGGGAGGAGCTCGGCCTCACGTGGGAGGAGGTCGCCGAGCGTGCCGGGATGAACTCCGGCTACGTCGCCTATCTGGAGACCCACCCTCCGAACCTCAGCCGCCGGTCCCTGAGCCGGTTGGCGCGCGCGTTGCGCACCACCCCCGAGGCGCTGCTCGGCAGCGACACCGACGTACCGCCGGGAGGCGGGCGGACCGCGCTCCCCGAGCCGGTGCTCGCCGAGCTGTCCCGGGAGGAGTGCCTGCGCCTGGTGTCCCCCGGCGGGGTGGGGCGTGTCGCGTTCACCAGGGGAGGTGAGTCCGCGCCGACCGTGCTTCCGGTGAACTTCGCCCTCGTGTCCGAGACGGTGGTGTTCTGCACCGCCTTCCACGGGGTGCTCGCCACACACGCCACCGGGGAGGTCGCCTTCGAGGTGGACCAGCTCGACGGGACCATGAGCGAGGGGTGGAGCGTCCTCCTGCGGGGCACGGCCCACCCGGTGCTCGGTGAGGAGGAGCAGGCCGAACTCCGGTCCGCGGCGCGCGTGCGCTCCTGGGCGGGACCGGACCGCGACCTCTACGTCCGGATCGTGCCCCGTCAGGTCACCGGGCGCCGCATCCACAACCAGACGGGGTAGGGCCGCCGCTCACGGTCCCGTCCGCCGCCGGGACGGGGCGCGGCGCCGCGCTCGCAGGGAGAGGAGACCGGCGAGCACGCACAGCCCCAGTAACGCGGCGGCCGCCCACCCCGCGCCGGCGGACCCCGCCGTCCTGGCCAGCGCGGACTGGAGGGTAGTCGCCGCTCCCACCACCGGGTCGTCGGCGGGGCCGCCCCGCAGCACCCGCAGCTCCACCTGCCCGTAGTAGGCGACGTAGGCCCCGGCCAGCACCAGCAGCGCCCCGCTGGCCCGGGTCACGTACGGGAGGGCCCGACGCAGCCGGGTGGCCACGGTGCGGCGCGCCAGCGCCGTGGCCACCGTCAGCACGCCGATGACCGCCCCCATACCGCCGGCGTAGGTGAGGAACACGCTCACGGCGCCGGCGGCGCTGCCCGACCGGACCGCGCTCGTGACGAGGGCGAGGAACGGGCCGATGGTGCAGGACAGGGAGGCCAGCGCGTAGCTCGCGCCGTAGGCGGCCGCCCACCGCAGGGACCGGGCGGGAGCTCCGGGGGCGGGTTTGGGCAGCGCCAGGGTGGCGTCGCGCCCGCTGAGCAGCCACACCCCCAGCACCACCAGGACCAGACCGATGGCCACCGTCACCCACGGCAGGTAACGCTGCACCGACAACGCGAACGGGGCGGCGGCGAGTCCGAAACCCCCGAACACGGTGACGAACCCGCCGGTCATGGCGAGTGTGGTGGCGAGCGCCCGTCCGACGGGGCGCGCGTACCCGCTTCCCGCGTCGTCCCCGCCGGTGGCCACCAGCAGGGAGAGGTACCCGGGCAGCATGGCGAAACCGCACGGGTTGAGGACCGCGAGCACACCCGCGGTCGCGGCGATGGCATACGACAGTTCCGGCACGTGGGTCGGCTCCCGGCTGGTCAGACGTCGAGTTGTTCGTCGATGTGGGTGTCGATGTCGTCCGCGGACACCGTCCCCGGCACGGTGTGGAACGTTCCGTCGGAACGCAGCAGGGTCAGTGCGGGTTGCCCCGTCACCTCGAACCCGGACCAGATCGCGCCGTCCTCGTCGACGAGGTGGGTCATCCGGTCGGTGCCGGTGTCGGAGACGAACTCCTCCATCTCGGGGACGTCGCCCCTGCCGGGAACCCCGTAGAACTCCACCCGGTCCGCGTGGCGCTCGGCGGCCTCGGCGATGGTGCCCGCCTCGCCCTGGCAGACGGTGCACCACGGCGCCCAGAACCAGAGAACCGCGGGGGTGCCCTCCAGCTCGGCCCCGGAGAAGTCCGCGCCGTCGACCGTGGTGGTCGTGAAGTCCAGGGCCGATGCGGAATCCGCGGTGGGGCCGCCTCCGTCGTCGCTGTGGTCCGTTCCGGTGGTCTCCGGGGAGCCGCAGGCGGACAGCGCCAGCGCTGCCGCCAGGACGGTGGCTCCCGTCGCGGGTCGTGACACGGTACGCATGCTCACCTCGGTGTTCTCACGCTCGGGGCAGGGGCATGGGGGAGAGGCGGTGCGCCGGTCCCGCGGAGCCGCACCGCGCTCTCGGACCACCACCGTAAGCACGGGGTGCGGCGCCCCTCCCGGGCCGCGACCGCGTCCGCAGCGGGGGCGCGGCCGGTTGGGTGAAACGGCGGGTGACTCTCGTCGTAGCAGCGCACCGGGCATGCGCTCCGTCCGCCAACCGGTGGCCGAACATCCGCCGCCGGGGCTTTCCGGGGGCGCACCCAGCCGCGTGGACGTCACCGTTTCGTCAGCGTTGTGGCCCACCCCGGGCGGGGGAGGTCCCCATAGGCTCGTTCGTGACCGTGGCCCTGAGGTGTGGCGAGGGAAGCCGTGATGGACGAGGAACGCGACAACGCGCCGCGGGAACCGGCACGGCCCGGGTTCTGGCGCAGCCCGCTGCGCGGGCCGTGGCTGACGTCCGTGTTCGCGGTGGTACTGCTCGTGGGGCTCACGGTGGTGTCCGTGACCGGTTTCGTGTCGTACGCGGCCTACAACCCCGACGTCGCGGCGGTGAACGACAAGACCCCCGAGCGCGGGTGGTTGGGGTTCTACCTCGTCGACTGGCCGACCGAGCCGTACTGGCTCTACCGCCTCACCCAGGGCGTACACGTCACCCTCGGTGTGGCACTGGTTCCGGTGCTGCTCGCCAAACTCTGGTCGGTGGTCCCGAAACTGTTCACATGGCCGCCGGTGCGTTCCCCGAGCCACGCGTTGGAGCGGGCGACACTGCTGCTGCTGGTCGGCAGCGTACTGTTCGAGTTCGCCACCGGTGTGCTCAACACCCAGCTGGACTACGTCTTCCCCGGCTCGTTCTACACGCTGCACTTCTACGGCGGGTGGGTGTTCCTCGCGTCGTTCCTGTCGCACACGATGCTGAAGTTCCCCCGGGTGGTGCGGGCGCTGCGCTCCCGGAGCCTGAGCCGGGAACTGCGCACCCCGGTCGCCCGAACCCGACCGGAACCCGGCGACACGACAGGCCTGGTCCCCGCCGCCCCGGCTCCGGCGACGATGTCGCGGCGCGGCGCGCTCGGCATGGTCGGCCTCGGTTCGGCGAGTCTGCTGGCGGTGACGGCGGGGCAGAGCATCGGCGGCCCACTGCGCGCCACCGCCCTGTTCGCCCCGCACGGCCAGGAGCTGGGAACAGGTCCCAACGACTTCCAGATCAACAAGACCTTCGCGGCCGTGGACCTGCGGGAGGGCGACATCGGACCGGAGTGGCGGCTCACCGTCCAGGGCCCCGACGGCAGGGAGGCCGTCCTGACCCGAGAGGAGGTGCTGGACCTGCCGCAGCACACCGCCCGGCTGCCGATCGCCTGCGTGGAGGGGTGGTCCACGGCGAACCAGCGGTGGAGCGGGGTGCGTCTCGGTGACCTGGCCGCCCTCGTGGGGCTCTCGGGCAGCGATCCTCCCGGCGTGTTCGTCGAGTCGGCGCAGCGCAGCGGCCCGTTCCGCGCGGTCGGGCTGCGGGCGAACCAGGTGGGTGACCCGCGCTCGCTGCTGGCGCTGCGCGTCAACGGGGCCGACCTCTCCGCCGACCACGGTTACCCGGCGCGGGTGATCGTCCCGGCGGCGCCCGGCGTGCACAACACCAAGTGGGTGAACCGGCTCGGGTTCGGCGAGGTGGCGGAATGACGCGCGACGCACGTATCCCCCGCGGCCTGTTCCGGCGGGCCTACGGTGCCTCGCCGGCGCACCTGCTGCTCGTGCTGGGTGTGCTCGGCCTCGCCCTGTACACGGCACCGCGGCTGCTCGGCGGGGACACGGTGGGGGTGGCGCTGTGGTTCCTCGGCGGCGCGCTCGTACACGACCTGGTCCTGCTGCCCGGCTACACGCTGGCCGACCGCGCGGTGCTCGGGATCGGTCGGCGGTTCGCCCGGTTCCGCCGCGATGGTGCCGGTACGGCCGGCGCGGGGTGGGTGAACGCGGTGCGCGTCCCGGCGTTCCTCGCGGGGCTGCTGCTGTTGGTGTGGTTCCCGCTGATCCTGCGCCGGGTCGACCACTACGGGGAGGCGACGGGGCTTTCCGGTGACGTGTACCTGTGGCGGTGGCTGGTCGCGGTGGCCGTCCTCGCCGCTGTCTCCGGGGTGTGGCTGGCGGTGGCGCTGTGGCGCGCCAGGCGGGAGGCGCGCCGGCGGTGAGACCGTCCGGGCCGGAACCGGCCCGGACGGGGGCGGTTCAACGCTCCCAGACCTGGAACCGCGCCTTGCCGGTGATCACGCTGGGCACCGTGCCGTCCGCGCCGTGGTGGGTGACCTCCACCCGGAGGCGCCGGTTCGCGTTCACGTACCCGGTCGCGGGGACCTTCACGAAGGTGTCCCCGGAGGTTCCGGGGAACTCGACCGGCTGGTCGGTTTCGACCGTGGCGCCGTTACTGTCGACCTCGACCGGCCGCGCCTGGCACTGTACGCCCTCCGGAACCCCGGACAGGCGCAGCGAGACGCAGGTTCTGTTCGATGGACGCTTGTCCTGCTGCACCTCGCTCCAGCACCGCCTGGCGGCGTTCTCGTCAGTCGACAGAGGATCCGCTCTGCCTCCTTCCTCGGCCTGGCCAGGCGGCGCTGGAGCGAGGCTCGCGACGAACAGTGTCCACCGAACAGAACCTAGCCGGAGTAGTCGCACGGGCCGCGCAGCAGGCTGGTCGGGTCGTCGCTGGTGTGGTGGTTGTCGGAACCGTTGGAGATGTTCGCGTCGAAGTGGATCTGGCTCCACTCACCGCGTTCTATCCCCTCGGCGGGGGCGTCGTCGCTCTTGTTGATCGAGACGTAGGTGGGCATCTCGTCTCCCTCGGGGTTCGAGCCGGTCGGGGGCTGGGCGAACACGTCGTCTTGCACGAGCGCGTAGGCGGTGTCGCCGGGGCAGGCGGTGGCGCTGAGGTCGCGGTGCCCCACGACCGTTCCGGCGATGCTGGTTTCGGGCTCCATCAGCCACGCGCGCAGCTCACGTACCGCCTCGATCTGGTCCCCGGTGATCGGGTCGGTGGGGCCGTTGGCGAGGCTGCAGGAGTAGTAGGTGTCGTTGTCGCCGCGCTGGGCGGCCTGCTCCTTGAACGTGCCGCGCCCCTCGACCACGTAGCCGTGGGCACAGGCGAGGAACGAGTAGCCGAGATCGTCCCAGCCGTTGGTGTTCACGTGGTAGTCGCGGACACTGTTCCAGTAGTCCACGCAGGCGGAGTGCGGCCGGTTCGCCAGGTTCTGGTCGTTGGAGTCGTAGTGGATGACGAGACCGTTCTTCGGGTCCGCGTCCGAGGCGGGGGACTCGGACGGCCACCCGAGGTCGGACCTCCGGGTGAAACGTGTCGGTTCGGGCATGGTCCTCCGTAGGAGAGGTCGGACAGCTCACGGGACGCGTCCGGCCGCCCGGGAAAAGGGCGGAAGCCAACCGTTCGGGAGTTCGCGTCTCCCGGGAGCTGCTGTTCTTATCGGCGTTTTATCTAATCGAATTCCGTGGGTCCGGGGGCGGGAATTCCTTTTCCGCCCCCGGAGTGGTTCCTCCACGCGGAACGGGCGCCCGACAGCAAGGGGAGTGGATTTCGGGAGCCGTTCCGTTTCCCCACGTGCGGTGGGGGGTTTTCCGAAGATTAGTCGGTGGGTGTTTCCATAACAACGTTTGTCGGGCCGAAAACGGTTTCGGTAAGGAACACGTAATATTTATTCCGGGGAATTTCCGGGGTCGCCCGCGTTCGTGTTCCGCTGCGGATTCCGCTGCCCACGCAGGGCGTCCGGGGTTCCCGGGGCGGGGGCTGTGTCACCGCAGGACTGGTTCCGGGCGGGAGAGCGCGCTTGGGCGGGTCCCCGCGCGGCCGCCGGACGTCAGTCCGGTTCGTGCAGCAGGCGCGTCAGGCGCGCGCGGCACGTTCCGGCGCGCCAGTCGCCGTCGGGGAGGAGGCCGGTGAGGCGTTCCAGCGCCTCGACGTCGTCGTGGCCCGCCTCGGTGCGGACGTACTCCCACAACGGGTCCGGGTCGCCGTCGCCGAGGACCGCCGCGCGCAGGCCGGCGGCCAGGTCCTCGCGCTCCTCGCGCACGACGGGGGCCTCCGAGGCCGGCAGCAGCCCCCGCCCGTGCATCCGGACGGCCGGGAGCACCTCCCCGCGCAGCAGGTGCTCCCGCAGGGTGCGGAAGTCCGCCTCGAGCCGCGCGTCCAACCGGTAGGGGGCGGTGCTGACGACGGCGCCGCCGAGCCGGGCGCGCAGCCGGTGTATCTCCGCGCGCACCGTGCCCGGGTTGCCCGCCTCACCGTGGATGAGCAGCGTCAGCTGTTCGGAGGTGGCTTTCCCCCGCAGCGCGAGCGCGGCGAGCAGTTCGGCGTGCCGCGCCCCCAGCGGCAGGACGCGGCCGTCCACCTCCACCAGCGGGCGGTGCCGGTCCAGGAACCGCAGCCGCAACAGCGGCGGGGAGGTCCGCCGGCCACGGGACGGCGGCAGCCGCAGCAGGTAGCCCTCCCCCCGCGGCTCCAGCACCGCCGTGCGCTCCTCCCCGGCTGGTGCGGCCGTTCCGGGGCGCCGCACGTCGACGTGGTCGGGAAGGGGGAGGCCGCGTGGTTCCGCCGCGACGACCCGACCGTCGGAATCCAGCAGCGCCCCCGGCTCCCCGCGCAGCTCCCGCAGGTGTTCCCGGCCGCGCTCCCGCTCCCGGTCCCGTTCCCGCGCCGCGCGGGTGGCCAGCTCGTTCTCCGCGAGCTGTGCGGCGGCGGATACCAGAGCCTGCAGGGCCGGGTGCATCGTGTGCAGCGGCCCGCTGATGTCGACCGACCCCAGAACCGCCCCGGTCTCCGGGTCGCGGATCGGGCTGGCTGCGCACGTCCACGAGTGGTACGTGCACACCAGGTGCTCGGCGGAGTGGATCTGCACGGGGGAGCCCGTGGCCAGCGCGGTTCCCATGGCGTTCGTACCGATCGCGGTCTCGGCCCACTGGGTCCCCTCACTGAGGCGCACCGCGTCCGCCCTGCGGCGTACCGCCGCGTCCCCCTCCCGCCAGAGGATGTTCCCCCGCGCGTCGGTGACGATCATGATGTGCGGCGCGCCGCCCGCGGACTCGAGCAGTGTCCGGCGCAGGACGGGCAGGCACACCGCCAGCGGGTGGGAACCGCGCGCCTCGGGGAGCTGGTCCTCGTCGAGGGTGACCGGTGGTTTCCACCCGTTCGGGTCGATCTCGGCCGCGAGCGACCTCTGCCAGGACTCGCGGACCAGCCGGCGCGGCGGGGAGGGTCCCTCCCCGCCGGAGAGCACGGCGGCGTGGACCCGTTCGAGTAACCGCGCCCGGTCGAGCGGGTCGGTGTGCGGCTCGTCGGCGTCTCGCACGGCAGGGATCACCAGTCCAACGCATCACCACGCGGCGGTGTGCCGCTGCTTCGTCATCCTGGACGGGCACCATGCTGCAGGGTGGGGCGCGTCACGTACAAGCCCGGGCGAAAACGCCCCGGGGCCTCCACGCGGTGTGCAACGCGGTTGCAACGCCGCCGCGGCTAGGTTGCGGCGTGCACAGGCCGGTCGGCGGTGCGGGAACCGACCGGCGCCGCACCGTAGGGAGGAACGCGGATGTCCCGGTACGCAGCCCCTGGCGCGCCCGGATCGGTAGTCGAGTACCGGTCCCGTTACGACCACCTCATCGGAGGGGAGTACGTGGCGCCCGCGAGCGGCGCCTATTTCGAGAACCCGACCCCGGTCACCGGTGAGGTGTTCACCGAGGTCGCCCGGGGGGCCGGCGACGATGTCGAACGGGCCGTGGACGCGGCCCGGGCGGCCGCGCCCGCCTGGGGCGGGACGGCCCCCGCGGAGCGCTCCGCCGTCCTGCTCGCCATCGCCGACCGGGTGGAACAGAACCTGGAGAGGCTGGCGGTCGCCGAGTCGTGGGAGAACGGGAAACCGGTGCGGGAGTGCCTGGCCGCCGACCTTCCGCTGGCGGTGGACCACTTCCGCTACTTCGCGGGCGCGCTGCGCGCGCAGGAGGGAACGATCTCCCAGATCGACGGGAACACGGTCGCCTACCACTTCCACGAGCCCCTGGGCGTGGTCGGCCAGATCATCCCGTGGAACTTCCCGCTGCTGATGGCCGTGTGGAAGCTGGCTCCGGCGCTGGCGGCGGGCAACGCGGTGGTGCTCAAACCGGCCGAGCAGACCCCTGCCTCCATCCACGTGCTGATGGAGCTGGTGTCCGACCTGATCCCGGCGGGCGTGGTCAACGTGGTCAACGGTTTCGGGGCGGAGGCGGGCAAACCGCTGGCGTCCAACCCGCGGGTGAGCAAGATCGCGTTCACCGGCGAGACCACCACGGGGCGGCTGATCCTGCAGTACGCCAGCGAGAACATCATCCCCGCCACCGTGGAGCTCGGCGGGAAGAGCCCCAACATCTTCTTCGACGACGTCGCGGCGGCGAGGGACAACTTCCACGACAAGGCGCTGGAGGGATTCGCCCTGTTCGCGCTGAACCAGGGCGAGGTGTGCACCTGCCCGTCGCGCGCGTTGATCCAGTCCGGCATCTACAGGGACTTCCTCGCCGAGGCCGTGGAGCGCACGGAACGGATCAAACCCGGCCACCCGCTGGACACCGAAACCCGGCTCGGCGCGCAGGCCAGCAACGACCAGCTCGAGAAGATCCTGTCCTACATCGACATCGGCAAACGGGAGGGCGCCAGGATCCTCACCGGCGGCAACCGGGTCGACCTGGGCGGGGAGCTCTCCGGCGGGTACTACGTCGAGCCGACCGTCTTCGAGGGGCACAACAGGCAGCGCATCTTCCAGGAGGAGATCTTCGGCCCCGTGGTGTCGGTGACCTCCTTCGACGACTACGACGACGCCATGGGGATCGCCAACGACACCCTCTACGGGCTCGGCGCCGGTGTGTGGTCCCGGAACGGCACCACCGCCTACCGCGCGGGACGCGACATCCAGGCCGGCCGGGTGTGGGTGAACAACTTCCACGCCTACCCGGCGCACGCCGCGTTCGGCGGGTACAAACAGTCCGGGATCGGCCGGGAGACGCACAAGATGATGCTGGATCACTACCAGCAGACCAAGAACCTCCTGGTGAGTTATTCGGACAGCGCGATGGGGCTGTTCTGATGGCCCCCGTCAGCAGGGTGGCGGTGACGGGGGAGGCGGCGGAGCTGCTCCGCCGGCTGCGGGAGTCCCACGGTCCGGTGATGTTCCACCAGTCCGGCGGGTGCTGCGACGGGAGCTCTCCCATGTGCTACCCGCGCGGGGAGTTTCGGACCGGCGCCAACGACGTGCTGCTGGGTGAGCTGGACGTGCCCGGGGTGCCCGAGGGCGTCGAGGTGTGGATGTCGGGGCCGCAGTTCGAGTACTGGAGGCACACCCACCTCACCATCGACGTGGTCGCCGGCAGGGGCGGCGGGTTCTCCCTGGAGGCCCCGGAGGGGGTGCGGTTCCTGCTCCGCTCCCGCCTGCTGACGGACGGGGAACTCGACCGGCTGGACCA
Source organism: Haloactinospora alba (assembly GCF_006717075.1). Lineage (NCBI taxonomy): Bacteria > Bacillati > Actinomycetota > Actinomycetes > Streptosporangiales > Nocardiopsidaceae > Haloactinospora > Haloactinospora alba. The sequence continues at coordinate 3,661,581 of NZ_VFQC01000001.1, read as the reverse complement.
GCGTTAGGAGGTGTACGGGCCGGTGCCCGGCGCAGCTCCGGGCACCGATCACCGGGGAACCGTCGCCCACCCGCCGGGAGCGCCGCCGTGATCACCTTCCGCCGGCTCGCCGGAGCCGACCTCCCGCTGGTGGGCCGGCGGCTGTCCCACCCGCACGTGGCGCGGTGGTGGAACCAGGACTCCTCGCCGGAGGCGGTGGCTCGCGATTTCGGTCCCGCCACGCGCGGGGAGGACACGTCCGAGAACCTGATCGCCCTGCTCGACGGCGAGCCCCTCGGCCTGGTGCAGTTCGGCCGGCTGGCCGACGAGCCCGCCGACCGCGCCGCGTTCGCCTCCCTCGTCGCTGTTCCCCCGCACGCGGTGACCCTCGACTACCTCGTGGGCGAGCCGGACCGTGTCGGGCGCGGGCTGGGCACGCGGATGATCAGCGCGGCGCTGCGGCGCGTGTGGCGGGAGTACCCGCGCGCCGAGGCCGTGCTGGTCGCCGTGGTCGCGGCCAACACCGCCTCGTGGCGGGCCCTGGAGAAGGCCGGGATGACGCGGGTGGGCAGCGGCGCGATGGAGCCCGACAACCCCGTCGACGACCCGCTGCACCACGTCTACCGCGCCGACCGCCCCTCCTGAGCCCACCACGGCAACCGCGCCCCGGGCCCACACGCCCGCGGGCTACTTCACCGCGCCCATGGACAGGCCCCGCACGAGCTGGCCCTGGGCGAACCAGCCGACCACCACGATGGGAACCGAGGCCATCACGGCCGCCGCGGACAGTTGCGCCACGAACAGGCCCTCACTGGTGATGAACCCGGTGAGGAACACGGGCACGGTGGCGGCCTGCGCGGCGGTGAGGTTCACCGCGAAGAAGAACTCGTTCCAGGCGAAGATCATGCAGATCAGGGCGGTGGCGGCGATTCCGGGGGCCATCACCGGCAGCATCACCGACCACAGCACCCGCGGCAGGCCCGCGCCCTCGACCCGGGCGGCCTCCACGATCGCCACCGGAACCTCCAGGAAGAAGGAACGCAGCATCCACACCGCGATCGGCAGGTTCATGGCGGTGTAGAGCACCACCAGCGTCCAGATGTTGTCCAGCATGGACAGCCGCGCCGCGGCCACGTAGATCGGTACGACCACCGCCACCACGGGAAGCATCTTCGTGGAGATGAAGAAGAAGAGTACGTCCTTGGTCCGTTTGACCGGCGCCACCGACAGCGCGTAGGCCGCCGGAAGACCCAGCAGGAGCACCAGCAGGGTCGAGGCGAGTGTCGCGATGAGGGAGTTGCCGAGGTAGGGCAGGAAGTCGGCGTCCAGGACGGCGGTGAACCGGTCCAGGGTCGGTCGGAACACCACCGTCGGCGGGTCGGTGGCCGCCTGGTTCTCGTGTTTGAACGCCGTGAGTACCAGCCACAGCACCGGCGAGACGAACACGAGGCCGACCGCCCAGGTGAACAGGGTCAGTAGCGATCCGCCCAGCGAGGCGCCGCCGCGGCGCCGGCGGGTCCTGCCGGCGCCGCGGCGGGCGCCCGCCCGGGGAGTGGCCCCGGGGGTGCCGGTGTGTCCGGAGACGTGGGTCGTCACGTTGCCGCCTCCTGTGTGCTCATGAACGTCCTGAAGATCAGCCGCAGCGCCAGGAGGGCGACGACGATGGTGCCGACGACCACCACGACGCCCATGGCGGCGGACTGGCCGATGTCGAAGCCCAGGAAGGTGCGCTGGTAGATGTAGAAGGGCAGGTTGGCGCTGGCGGTCCCCGGACCGCCCTGGGTCATCATGTAGATCGTGTCGAAGGTGTTGACCACGTAGATCGAGCCGAGCAGGACGCCCAGTTCGATGTAGCGGCGCAGGTGCGGCAGTGTGATCCAGGTGAACATCTGCCACCGGGAGGCGCCGTCGGCCGCTCCCGCCTCCAGGACGTCGCGGCTCTGGCTCTGCAGCCCGGCGAGCACCAGCAGTGTCATGAACGGTGTCCACTGCCAGACCAGCGCCACCACGACGGAGAACACCGGTGACTGCGAGATCCAGTCGACGTCGCCGGCTCCGAACGGTGACAGCAGGAAGTTCACCAGCCCGAACACCGGCTCGAACATGATGTGCTTCCACAGCAGCGCGGTGGCCACGGGCAGGACCAGGAACGGGGTGATGACGAGGGTGCGCACCACCCCGCGGCCGACGAACCCGCGGTCCAGCAGCAGGGCCAGCCCGATGCCGAGGGCCATCGCCACCAGCACGCAGGACGCCGTGATGAGGACGGTGTTGAGGGCGGCGCCGAGGAACTGCGCGTCGGTGAGGACCGAGGTGTAGTTGGCCAGCCCCACCCACATCCGGGAGTCGGGGCGCAGCAGGTTCCAGGACCGCAGCGAGTACACGAGCGTGGCCAGGAACGGAAGCTGCGTCACCAGCAGCACGAACACCAGCGCGGGAAGCAGCGGCGCGCGGCGTTTCCAGCCCCGCGCCCGCTCGGTCGCCGCCGAGCGCCGCCGTGGGGTCGTAACAGCGCTCATCGCTCGTTCTCCCTGTAGGTCTCGCCCACGGTCCGGGCGTACTCCTGGCTCTGGGCCAGAGCCTCCTCGGTGGTCACCTGGCCGGCGATGGCGGCGCTGAGCTGCTGGCTGACCCGGGTCCCCAGGTCCTGGAACTCGGGGATCGCGAGGAACCCGATGCCCTCGTAGGGAACGGGCCGCGTCCCGGGGTCGCCGGGGTCGGCCTCCTCGATGCCCCGCAGCATCGGGTCGGCGTAGTCGCTCGCGGCCTCCCGGTACTCGGGGATCTCGAAGGTGGACAGCCGGTTGCCCGGCGGCACCCGCTGCCAGCCGTACTCCTCGCCGACCAGTCGGACGTAGTCCTTGTCGGTCATCCACTCCAGGAACTCCCAGGCCTCCTCGGGATGCTCGGAGGTGGAGGGGATGCCCAGCGTCCAGGTGTAGAGCCAGCCGCCGTAGTCGGTCTCGGCGACCGGTGCCGGCGCGTAGCCGTTCTCGCCGGCGACGGTGCTGGCGTTGTCGTCCTCGATGGTGCTGACCATGGAGGTGGAGTCGTAGAACATGGCGGCGCGCCCCTGGGCGTAGTGGTTGAGGCAGTCGCCGAAGCCGCTGTTGGCCGCGCCGGGTTGGCCGTGCTCCCGGACCAGGTCGACGTAGAAGTCGGCGGCCCGCTGGAACTCGGGCGAGTCGAGCTCGGCGTTCCAGTCCTCGTCGTACCAGCGGCCGCCGAAGGTGTGCAGGATGCTGTTGAAGGGGCTGAGCATCTCTCCCCACCCCGCGAGGCCCCGCATGCAGATGCCGGAGACCCCGGGCTCGATCCCGTCGAGCTCGGAGGCCAGTTCGGCGATCTCGTCCCAGGTGGGGTTCTCCGGCATCTCGACGCCGGCCCGCTCGAACAGGTCCTCGCGGTAGGCCACGAAGGAGGACTCGCCGTAGAACGGCACGGAGTACATGTCGCCCTCGTAGGACAGGTCCTCGCGGATGGAGGGGATGAAGTCCCGCGCGTCGTAGTCCTCGCTGGCGTCGATGCGGGGCTGCAGGTTCTCCAGCCAGCCGTACTCGGCCCACTGGCGGGTCTCGTAGTTGCTGATCATCACCGCGTCGAACTCGCCGCCGCCGGTGGCCACCGAGGTGGTGATCTTGGCGCGCGCCTCGTTCTCCGGAAGCGACACGAAGTCGACCTCGATGCCGGGGTGCTGCTTCCGGAACTCCGACTCCAGGGACATGGCGTCCTGCATCTGCGGGTTGGACACGATCGCGACGACGAGCCGGGTGTCGTCGCCGTCCGTGGTGGCGGTGTCGGCGCCGGCGCATCCGGTCAGCAGCAGCCCGGTGGCGGCTACCGCCGCCAGGCGGAGAGCCGCGGGCCGGCCGGGTCGGGGGATCGGTCGCACACTGCCCCTTCCTCTGGTCGGGCGCCCTCAGGCGCCGGTCTCGTTGCCGTCGGGTGTCACCTGGACCTTCACCCCGGCGCCGGACCGCACCAGCCCCAGTGCCCGGGGGAAGCTCTCCAGGGGCAGCGCGTGGCTGAGCAGCGGCGCGGTGCGCACCGCGCCGGAGGACAGCAGCGTCACGGCGGTGCCGAAGCTGTGCAGGACCGCCATCGAGCCGACGACGGTGATCTCGTCGTTGTAGATGCGGAACGGGGAGAGGGAGATCCGGGCGTCGTCGGCGGCCACGCCGAAGACGAGCAGCCGCCCGCCGCGGCGCAGCGCGGTGAGGGCCGCCTCGATGGCCGCGGGCGCGCCGGTCGCGTCGACCGCGGCGTCGAACCCGCCGCCGGTGCGGGCGGCGTCGGTGGCGGTGTGTGCGGCCCCCAGCTCCTCGGCGGTGGCGAGCCGTTCGGGTACGCGGTCCACCACCGTGACCTCGGCGCCGGAGTTCTGCAGCAGTTGCTGCAGGAGCAGGCCCATGGTGCCCGCCCCGACGAGCAGGAACCGCTCGCCGGCTTCGACCCCGATGCGGCGCACACCGTGCACGGCGCAGGACAGCGGCTCGACCAGGGCAGCCTCGCGCATGGTCATGGTGTCGGGCACGCGGTGGCAGTTGGCCGCGGGGACCGCGACGTACTCGGCGAAGGCGCCGTCGACGGTGTCACCGACCGCGCCCCAGTTGGCGCACAGGTTGCCGCGCCCGGCGCGGCAGTACTCGCAGTACCCGCAGAACAGCGACGGGTCCACGGCGACCCGGTCGCCGGGCCGCAACCCGCCGGGGGCGCGCTCGCCCACCCCGGCGACCCACCCGGCGAACTCGTGCCCCGGAACCAGCGGGTAGGGGCTGGGCGGGAACTCGCCGTCGGCGATGTGCAGGTCGGTTCCGCAGACGCCGCAGGCTCCGACGCGGATGACGACGCCGTCGGGCGCGGGTGCCGGGTCGGGTCGCTCACCGACGGTGACCGTTCCGGGTTCGGTGATGATGGCCGCTCGCACGGGTGCTGCTCCTCGGGTGGTCGGGGGTGGCGGGGCGGGGACACTCCGACGTCTGCTCATATGAGCGACGTTTTTCACATTTGTTCCGAGCATTGAAAACCCGGGCGTGTCCCGCTGTCAATGCGTTCCGCCCAACCGAGTAGGATGGTGCACATATGAGCGATCCGCGTGGTGAGGTGCAGGACGGGACGGGTGCGACCGGCGGCCCCGCCGGGCTGGTCCGGCTCGCGGCCATCGCCCGCAGGTTCTACCTGGACGGGCGGTCCAAGGTGGAGATCGCCGACGAGTTCGGCATGAGCCGCTTCAAGGTCGCCCGTGCTCTCGAGGCGGCGCGGAGCAACGGGATCGTGCACATCGACATCCGACTGCCCGCCCACCTGGACGCCGAGCTCTCCGACCGGCTGTGCGAGGCCTACGGGCTGAACCGCGCGATCGTGGTACCGGCGTCCGCGGACACCGAGCAGACCCGCGCCGACCTGGGCGCGGCCGCGGCACGGCTGCTGGGTGAGATCGTCCGACCGGACGAGGTGCTGGGCCTGGCCTGGAGCCGGACCCTGCAGATCATGGGGACCCAGCTCGCCGGTCTGCCGCGGTGCACCGTGGTCCAGCTCAACGGCGTGCTGTCCGAGCACGCCGAGGAGGGCGGCTCCGTGGAGACCGTGCGCCGCGCCGCGGCCCTGTCCGGCGGACCCGCCTACCCGATCTACGCTCCCCTGATCCTGCCGGACTCCGCCACGGCCGCCACCCTGCACGCCGACCCGGGGCTGTCGGCCGCCTTCGCGCTGTACGACCGGCTGACCACGGCGGTGGTCGCCATCGGCGGCTGGGACGAGCGCAACTCCACCGTCTACCAGGCCCTGGACGCCGACGCGCGGTCCCGCTACACGGCCGAGGGCGTGCGCGCGGAGATCTCCGCCCAACTGTTCGACGCCCACGGCCGGCAGGTGCACACCGACCTGGACTCCCGCGTCATCAGCGTCCGCGCCGAGCAGCTGCGCCGCGCCGGCGAGGTCGTCGCCGTGGCCGGAGCCGGGGACGTGGCCAAGGCCCACGCCATCGGCTCGGCCCTGCGCAGCGGTCTGGCCTCCACACTCGTCACCGACAGCGCCGTGGCCGAGGTGCTGCTGGCGGGCCGGGGCGAGTAACCCGGTGAACCCGCCCTAACCCTGGTGGTCCGGTGGGGAGGTCCGGTCCTCCACCACCGGGGTGTCGATGCCGTCCCCGGCGATGTCGTGGCGCAGCTGGTTGAGGCGCTGCCGCGCGGTGACCGATCCGCTGCGGTCCCGGGCGGCGAGCTCCAGCGTCAGCGCGTGCGCGAGGAGGAGCCCGGCGAGGTTCTCGCTGGCGGCCCCGGTGGTGGAGGGGGGAGTGGTGAGGAGCGCCCGCACCCGGTCGCGGAGCAGTGGCGCCAGTGCCTCGGTCACAACCACCACGGGAGCCCCGACCCCGTCGGCGTGGTCGAGGACGACCTCCGTCTCGCGGAACATGCGCAGCGGGGCGAAGACGACGACGGTGTCGCCTCCGTCCAGGTCGAGCAGGTCGTCGGCGAGCCGGAAACCGGTGGAGCTCACGGCGGTGGCGCTCTTGCCGATCCGGACGAGTTCCAGCGCGAGGTGCTGGGCGGTCAGCCCCGCCGGGCCGATGCCGTAGCACCACACCCGGCCGGTGGTGTCCAGGGTCTCCACGGCGGTGTGCCAGGCGCCGTCGTCGAGCGCGGCCGGTACCTCCCCCGTGAGGCCGGCGCTGTCGCGGACCACGTGCTGCAGCACACCGCCGTTCTCGATCTGTTCCAGCCGCTGGTCCAGCACCAGCGCCGGGTCGCGGCGCAGGGTGATCATCTCCAGCAGGGCCTGTTTGAGCTCCCGGAGCCCGCCGTACCCCAGGGACCGGGCCGTGCGCACCACGGTCGCGTCGCTGGCCCCGGTCATCCGGGCCAGCTCCGCGGCCGACGCCGTCACCGCGTCGGCCGGGTTGTTGAGCATGAAGTCCGTGATGTCGCGCTCCCGGGGAGACAGCCGCTCCGTGGCCTCGGCTACCCGGGAGCGGAAACCACCCTCCGAGGAAGAAGTGTTCATTTCTTTATTGACCAATCAATGTAGTAGACACTACGTTCAAGGGTGAATCAGGTCGCACTACAGGAGCCAACCAGATGAGAGAACGCGTGGTAATCGTCGGCGGCGGCATCCACGGATGCGCGACCGCCTGGTACCTGGCGCGGCAGGGGGCGGACGTCCACCTCCTCGAGGCCGCCACGGTCGCCAGCGGGGCCTCGGGCGGTTTCGGGAAGCGCGGGGTGCGGGCCAACCGGCGCGACCTCCGGGAGATCCCGCTCATGCGGGCCGCCTACGACATCTGGCCGCGTCTGGCCGAGGAGCTCGGTACCCCGACCGGCTACGAACGCACCGGTGGGCTCAACCTCATCGAACGGGAGACCACGGGGACCACGGGAGGCACCGTCGCGGCGGAGGCGCACGCCAACGTCCAACGGAACCTCGGAATCCCCACCGAGGTCCTCGACACGGGCCGGGTACGCGAACTCGAACCGGACGTGAGCGCCGACGTCCGGGCCGCCCTGTACTGCCCCATGGACGGGATCGCCGACCACACGGCGACGACCCGGGGCCTGGCCGAGGCGGCCCGCCGCCACGGCGCCACCGTGCGCGAGGGCACCGCCGTGGTGGACGCGCACCGGGACGGGGACCGGGTGACGTCGGTCGTCACCGACAGCGGCGAGACCGTCGACGTCGGCGGGACACTGCTGCTGCTCAACAACACCGGCGCCGTCCCCCTCGTGCGGGAGATCTCGGGCGCCGAGCTGCCCGTCTGGCGGGTCCTGCCCCAGGCCCTCCTCCTCAACCCCGGAAGCGAGGGGGGATCACCCCGGCACCTCCTCGGGCACGACCACCGTCCCCTGGCGCTCAAACGCCTCCCGGACGGCCGAGTGATGCTCAGCGGCGGTTGGCGCGGCCGGTGGAACGCCGAACAGGGGCGCGGCGAACTCCTCCAGGACAGTGTGGAGGGCAACCTCGGCACCGCCGCCCAGGTGTTCCGCCACCTGCGGGACGCGCGCCTGGAGACCGCCGACGCGAGCCGCGCCGAGTCGTGCAGCGCCGACGGGATACCGGTCGTCGACACCGTCCCCGGCACGAGCAACGTCATCGTCGGAACCGGCTGGTCGGGGCACGGCTTCGCCATCGCCCCCGCCGTCGCCAAGCTCCTCGCGCAGTGGGTGTGCACCGGTTCCCGCCCCGACCACCTGCTTCCGTTCTCCTACGCCCGTTTTTGACCCTCCCGGCCCGACCGGTAGACATCCCCCGTCGTAAGGAGCGCCATGTTTCCCACCGGAGAGGTCAGCGACGACGCTGTCACCACGCTTCTGTTCTCCGTGGCCGCACTCGGGGCCCTCCTCCTGGCCGGCGTGCTCCTGCGCCTCGGCCTCGGTTTCCTGCGGCGCCTGTTCCTGCCCGCCGCGCTGATCGGAGGTGTCCTGGGGGCGGTGCTGGGCCCCCACGGCCTGGGACTCTTCCCGCAGGGCATGGTCGACACGTGGGCCACCTTCCCCGGAACCCTCATCACCGTGGTGTTCGCGCCGATGCTCCTGGGGGTGCGGCTGCCACGCGTGCGGGAAACGTACCAGCTCGTCGCCCCGCAGCTGCTGTTCGGCTACATGGGCGACCTGCTGCTGATCGGTGTTCCGCTGCTCCTCGGCGGGATACTGCTCACCCCCTTCCTGGGCGCCGACCCCATGTTCGGCACGATCATCGAGGTGAGCTGGCCCGGCGGTCACGGAACCGCGGGAGGGATGGGCGCCGTCTACGGTGACCTCGGCTGGAACGGCGGGGGAGACCTGGCGCTCGCCTCGGCCACGTTCGCCCTGGTGTTCGGGATCGTCGTGGGGATGGTCCTGATCAACTGGGGAGCGCGCCGCGGACACCTCACCCAGCTCGGCGGCGGTTCCCCGGAGGGGCAGCGGAGCTCCGACATCGTTCCCGGGGACGACCGGGCCAGTTCGGGAAGCGTGACGCTGAACAAGGACCTCGTCGACAACCTGGCCTTCCACGGCGCCCTCATCGCCGTCGCCATACTCTTCGGCTGGGTCCTCCAGCACCTGCTGGAGCTCCTCGTACCCGGAATGCCGCTCTTCCCGCTGGCCATGATCGGCGGGGGAGCCGTGCAGGCCGTGATCTCCCGGACTCGTCTCGGCGACGCGGTCGACCCGCGCACCCTGCGGACGATCCAGGGGTGGGCACTGGACGTGCTGGTGGTGGCGGCCGTGGCCTCCATCGCCGTCCCGGTCATCCTCGACAACGCCCTCCCGCTGGTGATCCTGCTGCTCGCCTCGGCGCTGGTGACGGTCGGGTTCTTCGCCTGGGCGGGACCGCGGGTCTTCCGCACCGCCTGGTTCGAGCAGGCGATCGTCAACTTCGGGACCCTGGCCGCCGTGGCCTCGGTCGGCCTGATGCTGCTGCGGGCGGTCGACCCGGAGCTGAGAACGGTCGCGGGTCGGGCCTACGCCCTGCGGGCGCCGTTCTTCAGCCCCATCCTGGGCGGCGGGTTGGTGACCGCCCTGCTTCCCGCGCTCGCCTCCACCTACGGTCCCGTGGCCGTGGGAGGCGTCGCCGTGGCGGGAGTCGCCGTGCTCTACGTCCTGGCGAGGGTGCTGCGCCTGTGGACCGCACCCGAACCGGAACGCCAACCCGCCTGACCGGGGCTGGAGCCCCGGCCGGGCTGCCGGCGGCGGTCCGCGCCCCGGTCCCGACCGCGCCTTCCGGGGGTTTCACGCGGCGAAGCGGCGGGCAGCGGGCCGGGGCGTCCCGTTGTCCTCCGGTAGCCGCGTGCGCTCCCGGAACCGGGATGTGCCCGGGAGGCGGGCGCCGACGGGTTCGGCGGGCCTCCCGGGATACCTGTCCGGTGCCGAGCAGGGAAGGAGCGGTCCGAGACGGTGGTCAACGAGCACAGGCAAGCAGCCCCACCCCAGCAGCACTCCGCCCGCCCCGCGCTCGCCGCCTCGCGGGAGGAGGAGCGCGGGGCGCGGATGAGCGCCGCGGAGCAGCACAAGAGCGTGAAGGAACTGGCGTCGGCGCTGGCGCGCGACCTCGGGCACGCGAGCGTGACCACGGTGGCCGCCCGCGACGAGCGGGAACGCGGGCTGGTGCACGACGCGGTCCTCATCGCGGGAATGCGGCTCGACCAGCCCGTGGCGGGGCGCCAGCTCCCGGACGGGGGCGTGCTGGTCTGGGTGGAGGACGACGACACGGTCCCGCGAGCCACGCGCGCGTGACGGGCCGACGGCGCCGCGGCGCGGGTCGTCGCTGGTGGCGCCGCGGTCCCCGTATGTCCGGTCCCCCGTGCTTGTTGGGTCGTACACGCATGGGTTACTGTCGCGTAGCCGAGTGCTGGGGCGGAAACCAGCACCCCACGTGTCAGCACGCCCCGGACCCACGCCCGTGCGGGGCCCTCCGCCGGACTGGAGCCTGGTATGACCCGCACCGCGCTCGTCACGGGAGCGTCGTCCGGTATCGGCGCGGCCGTGGCCGCGGACCTCGTCGCACGCGGCTACCGCGTGTTCGGCACCACCCGTGACCCCTCCGCGGTCACGGACCCACTGGAGGGTGTGGAGTACCTTCCCCTCGACCTCACCGACAACGCCGGTATCGACGCGTGCGCCGCTGCCGCCGGAGACGTCGACGTCCTGGTGAACAACGCGGGCGAGAGCCAGAACGGCCCGTTCGAGGAACTCCCCGCCGAGGCGCTCCAGCGGCTGTTCCAGCTCAACGTCCTCGGGCAGGTGCGGCTCACCCAACTGCTCCTGCCCGGCATGCGCGCCCGCGGCCGCGGGCGGGTGGTCATGGTCGGCTCGATGCTGGCCAGCTTCCCGCTGGCGCACCGCTCCTCCTACGTCGCCTCCAAGGCCGCCCTCAAGGGTTTCGCGTACTCCCTCCGCGAGGAGGCCGCCCCCTACGGCGTCGGGGTGTCCACGGTCGAACCGGGGGCGATCAACACCGGCATCAGCGAGCGCCGGGTCCAGTACGTGTCCGAGGACTCGCCGTTCGCGGACGAGTACCGGACCATGGTGGAGGCGTTGAACGCCAACGAGAAACGGGGCGTCTCCGCGGATGCCGTCGCCGCGACCATCGCCAGGGCGATCGAGGCGCCGCGTCCGAGACCGCTGTACGCGGTGGGCAGCAACGCCCCGCTGGTGTTCGCGCTGCGACGGCTGCTCCCGCGCTCGGCCGTGCACCGCATGGTGGCGCGCCGGCACGGCCTGCGGTGAACGCCTCCCATCTCCCGGCAGCCGGAAACCCCACCGCGCGCGGTGCGGGGGAGCGGACGGCTCTCACCACGAGGCGGCGGCCTCGGTGATGGCCTCCACCACCGTCGTCACCGCCGGCGAGGGCCACCGCCGACGGTTGGTCACCAGGTACAGCGGAACGTCGGGCAGGGCCGGTCCCGTCACCCGGCACAGGGACCCCTCGGCCAGGTGGGCGGCCACCGCGACGCGGGGCAGCACCGACAGGCCGAGTCCGGCCTCGACGCAGGAGCGCGCCGCCTCGATGCTGCCGAAACGGGCGATGCGGGGGCGAGCGGGGGAAGCGGCCAGTAGCTCGCGCGCCACCCGGTCGGTGTAGGAGCACCCCTCCTCGAGGAGGAAGTGGGAGTGGTCGGCCAGGTCCCGCCACGTGTGGTGGCCGGTCGCTGCGGGGTGGCCCGGCGCCGCGACGAGCTCCACCGGTTCGCGGCCGAGCGGTCGGAGGGTGTGGTCGGTGGCGGGAGCCTCCTCGAGCACGAGCGCGGCGTCCAGGCCGGCGTCCGCCCGCGACACCCCCGCCAACGCGGCGGACGTGCCGGCCGGGGAGAGGTGCACGTGGACGTCCGGGTGCCGCTGGGACAGCGCCGCGACCACACCCGGCAACCGGTAGGCGCAGGTCGACTCGGTGGCGCCGACGGTCACCTCTCCGGCGACAGCGCCGTCCTGACGGGCCGCGTCGAAAAGCCTGCGCTGGGAGTCCAGCAGCTCACGGGCGTGGGCCACCACCTCCCGGCCCGCGTCGGTCAGCCGGGTGCCGCGCGGCAACCGGTCGAACAGGCGCAGGTCCAGTTCCCGTTCCAACGTCCGGATCTGGTCGGAGACGGTGGACTGGACGACCCGCAGCTCGGCGGCCGCCTCGGTGAAGCTCCCGGTGCGCGCCAGCACCAGGAACGTGCGCAACAGTCGGGTTTCCACCGTTCCACGGTATCGGCTGTTCCGATAGTGGTCATCGACACTGATCGTTGGACGCGATACCGAGGTTCGGGCAGAGTTGTCGCCATGACCGACGTTCTTCGCTACGCCGCCTTCACCACCGACCCCGCGGGCGGAAACCCGGCCGGTGTCGTCCTCGACGCCAGTGGGCTCGACGACGCCCGTATGCAGCGGATCGCGGCCGAGGTCGGCTACTCCGAGACCGCCTTCCTCACCCCGGTCGCCCCGGACGAACGGCGCTACCGGCTGCGTTACTTCAGTCCGCTGGCCGAGGTCGCGTTCTGCGGCCACGCCACACTGGCGACCGCGGTCGCCCTGGCCGAACGCGACGGGACCGGCGAGGTGGCCTTCGAGACCCCGGCGGGCCCGGTTCCGGTGCGTACCGAGAACCCCCGCGCTGTCGTCGCCCGCCTCACCAGCGTTCCCACCCGCTCCCGTCCGGCGTCCGAGGAGGAGGTCCGGCGGGCGCTGCACGCGCTGCGGTGGCCCGCCGAGGACCTCGACCCCGCCTGGCCTCCCCACGTGGCCTTCGCCGGGAACGACCACCTCGTGCTGGCGGCCGGGAGCCGTGCTCGCCTGGCCGACCTCGACTACGACTTCGCGGAGCTGGACGGCCTGATGCGGGAGCACGGCTGGACCACGCTCCAACTGTTCTGGCAGGAGGACGAGCATACCGTGCACGCCCGCGCCCCGTTCCCGGTCGGCGGGGTCGTCGAGGACCCGGCGACCGGCGCCGCGGCGGCCGCTTTCGGCGGATACCTTCGTGCCCTGGGGAAGGTCTCCCGACCCCGGCGGGTCACGCTCGTGCAGGGCGAGGACATGGGCAGGCGCAGCGAACTCACCGTGGAGGTCCGCCCCGACGCGCCGGAAGTGACCGTGAGCGGCGCGGCCGCCCGCATCACCGGATAGGGCCACCGGGAGAGAGGCCACCGCCCTTCCGGGGAGGCGGGCGCGCGCCCTGTTCTCTGTTCTGTCGTCGCCCCCCGGTACGGTCACCACACCTGTGAACCGTTCGAGGAGGCCGGGATGAACCGTCTGGGGGCGGTGGTCGTGGAAGCCCGCGACCCGCGCGCGTTGGCGCGTTTCTACGCGAACCTGCTGGACCTGCCGATCACCAGCGCCGAGGACGACTGGGTGGACGTCGGCCACACCGGGGCCACCCGGCTGAGCTTCCAGCTCGCTCCGGAGCACCAGCCGCCCGCGTGGCCGGATCCCGCCTCGCCGATGCAGTTCCACCTGGACATCGACGTGGACGACATCGACGCGGCCGAGGCGACGGCACTGGAGCTGGGCGCCACGCGGCTGCCTTGGCCCCCGGAATGGGATGATCCCGCACCGGAGTCCGGTGAGCGCACCGACGGTTTCCGGGTCTACGCCGACCCGGCGGGCCACCCGTTCTGCCTGTGCCGCGCGTAGCCCCGCGAGGCTCCGGTACCGGCGGGCGGGCCGCGAGCGTGGCACGGCGCGGTCCGCCCGGCCCCTTCGCGCACGTGCGGACACTGGGATGGCAGCGGCGGCCGCTCACATTCCGCCCCCGTGCGGGACGCGGAATTCCGAGAAAAAGGAACGGTTCGGGAGATAGGCACGCGGGAAACCGCGTTGTAGCGTTCCCCCATGAGTAGTGAGAACGGTTCGTCCCAGGCTGACGATGACCCGAAACCCGTTCCTCCCTTCCCTCAGCAGTCCCCATACGCCCCATCCCAACCGAGCGCCTCACCGGCGATGCCTCAGGGGGTGCCGGGGGGGGGGGGGGCGTAACGGAAACCCTCGTCACAGCCGCCGCCGCCGCGGGAGGGCCGACCGCTCTCGCCGGCGCTTTCATCGCGTGGATACGCAACCGCCGATCCGACATGAGACTGAAGATCACGCGGTAGGACGGAACCGTCTACGAACTCGACGCGAAGAGAATCCGTGATCCCGAATCCCTCGTTTCCCGACTGCAACAGGAGCTGGACAGGGCCGCCAATGTCGAGGTTGTTCCAAACCAGGAGGATTCCGAACACGATTCCTGGTCGGGAGCGTCCAGCGGTGTTCCCGCACCGCCGTACGATTCCGCTTTCCAACCGGGTCTCTCCCCCGAGGTGTTTCACGAGCGTCCGCCGCGACGGCGCTGGCGTCCGCGCTGGTGGCCGTGGTGACTCCGCGGCGGACCCGCGCAGCGAAACGCCGCTTTTCCACAGCGCGTTCCCACCGCATGGCGTACGGCTACACGGTGTGTTCCCGTTGTAGTGTTCCGCAGTGACGGAAGGGTGCTGCCGGGCAGGGGCACCTCCCGAGCGCCCCACCGCGCCGTACGGCGCGGAGTGCAGTGCAGAACGCGACCGTGACCCCGTTGACCCCGAGTGGAAAGCTGCGTACCTTCCGGAACCGCGGAGTCGTCCGGTGTGTGGCCGCCAGGCCGCACCCGGGCGGTATCCGGGAACCCCGCCCACCGGCTCCCCATCCCCCGAGCCCGAGGAGACAGCATGGGCCGTCCCCGTTTCGTCCGCCCGCTCGCCACGGCAGCCGTCAGCGCGCTCACCGTCACCCTCGTCGGGGCGGTCAGCCCGACGAGCGCAGCCGCACCCGCACCCCCACCCGCCCCCTCGGCCAATGAGACCGCGATCCAACAGTGGGCACAGCGCACGACGCGCGGCATGTCGCTGGAGGAGAAGGTCGGCCAGCTGTTCGTCACCTACGCCTACGGCCGCACCGCCGACACCGCCCACCCCGCCAACCGGGAGGAGTTCGGCGTGGACACCCCGGCGGAGGTGGTGGAGAAGTACCACCTCGGCGGCATGATCCACTTCGGGTGGACCGACAGCCTCCACGAACCGCAACAGATCGCACAGCACTCCAACGGCATCCAGCGCGCCGCGATGAACTCCGGTGCGGAGATCCCGCTGGTCATCGCCACGGACCAGGAACAGGGGGCGGTCACCCGGATCGGTGAACCCGCCACCCAGCTGCCCGGCAGCATGGCGCTCGGCGCCGGGCGTTCCACACAGGACGGGAAACGCGCCGCCGAGATCACCGGAGCCGAGCTCCGGGCGATGGGGATCAACCAGAACTTCGCACCCAGCGGCGACGTCAACGTCGACCCGCAGAACCCGGTGATCGGGGTGCGTTCGTTCTCCTCCGACCCCGGCCTGGCCGCGCGGTTCACCGGCGCCCAGGTCTCCGGGTTCCAGGACGCCCGCGACCTCGACCGGAGCGTGTCCGCGGCGGTGAAGCACTTCCCCGGCCACGGCGACACCAACCAGGACAGCCACGAGTCCCTCCCGGTCATCGACCACACTCGGGAGCAGTGGGAGGAGATCGACGCGCCGCCGTTCCGGGAGGCCATCGCGCAGGGCACCGACACGGTGATGAGCGCGCACATCGTGATGCCCGAACTGGACGACTCCGGCGAACCCGCGACGCTGTCGCCGACGGTGTTGGACGGGATGCTGCGCGAGGAGCTCGGTTTCGACGGCGTCGTCGTCACCGACTCGCTGCGGATGGAGGGCGTGCGCGCCAAACACCCCGACGCCGAGATCCCGGTGCTCGCGCTGGAGGCCGGCGCCGACCAGATGCTCATGCCCCCGGACCTGCAGCTCGCGATCGACTCCGTCATGAACGCGGTCCGCGAGGGGCGGCTCACCGAGGAGCGGATCGACACCAGTGTCGAACGGGTCCTGACGATGAAGGCGCAGCGCGGCATCATCCGCGACCCGCTGGTCGACACCGAGGCGGTCGGCGACAGGGTCGGCACCGACGAGCACCGCTCGGACGCGCAACGGATCACCGACGGCACCGTGAACGTGCTGCGCAACGACGCCGGCCTGCTCCCACTGAGGGAGGAACCGGGCGACATGCTGGTGACCGGCGCGGGAGACTCCGCAACCCGGACGCTGGCCGAGAGGATCGGTGAGCGCGGGCCGCGGACCACGGCACTGCCCACCGGCTCCGCGCCGGACCAGGAGCGCATCGACCGGGCGGTCGCGGCGGCGGGGGACCACGATGTCGCGGTGGTACTGACCAACGCCGCGTGGACCGACGGCAACGCCGCCCAGAACGACCTCGTCCGCGCGCTGAACGAGTCGGACACCCCGGTGGTCGCCGTTCCGGTGCGCGACCCCTACGACGCCGCCCACGTTCCCGAGGTGGAGACCTGGGTCGCCACCTACTCGGACAAGAAGGTGTCGATGGAGTCACTGGCGAGGGTGCTCCTCGGCGAGGTCTCGCCGCGGGGGAAGCTCCCCGTTCCGGTGCCGGACCCGCAGAACCCCGATGAGGTGGCCTACCCGTTCGGCCACGGTGTGAGCTGGTGAGGCGGCCATGGCTGGAGTGGGACGCAGAATGTTCCTGGGCGGTGCCGCGAGCGCCGCTGCCGCGGCCGGTGTAGGAGTCGCGGGTGGCCTCGCCCCCGCCCCGGCCGCGGCCAAGGGCGGAAGGTCGACGCGCAGCGGCGCCGACGTGCTCGCCGCCGAGGACTGGAAGCGACTGTCCGGGGACCGGCTCGGGATCGTCACGAACCCCACGGGCGTGATCTCGGAGGGCGAGCACGCCCTGAACCACATCGTCGACGCCATGCACGCCTCGGGCGCGGTGGACGTCGCCGCGGTGTTCGGCCCCGAACACGGTTTCCGGGGCACGGCCCAGGCCGGCGGCTCGGAGGGCGACTACACGGACCCGCGTACGGGGATCCCGGTGTACGACGCCTACGGGGTGGACGCGGACGAACTCGCCGCCATGTTCCGCGACGCGGACGTGGAGCGGGTGGTGTTCGACATCGCCGACGTGGGCGCCCGGTTCTACACCTACATCTGGACCATGTGGACCGCGATGCGCGCGGCCGCGAAGGCCGGGCTCGGCATGGTGGTACTCGACCGGCCCAACCCCATCGGTGACACGGTCGACGGTCCGCTGCTGGACCCGGAGTTCGCCTCCGGGGTCGGGAAGCTTCCCATCGTCCAACAGCACGGCATGACCGCCGGTGAGCTGGCACTGATGTTCGACGCGGAGCACCTACCCGAGCACGAGGAGCGGCTGGAACAGCTCGACGTGGTCGGGGTGCGCGGCTGGCGCCGGGAGCGGACGTTCGACGAGACGGGGCTGCCGTGGGTGGTGCCGAGCCCGAACATGCCCACCCCCGACACGGCCGCCCTCTACCCGGGAACCGCGCTCTTCGAGGGAACGCTGCTGTCGGAGGGGCGGGGAACGACGCGGCCGTTCGAGATCATCGGCGCCCCCGACATCGACTGGCGGTGGGCCGAGGAGATCAACGCCGCCGACCTTCCCGGCGTGCGCGCGCGGGAGGCGTACTTCGTGCCCACGTTCTCCAAACACGCCGGTGAGACGTGCGGCGGCGTCCAGCTGCTGTCCCGGGGAGCGGCGAAACCGATCACCACGGCGGTGACGATGCTGGTGACGGCGCGCCGGCTGTACCCCGAGGTGTTCGGGTGGCGGGAGGACATGATGATCGACAAGCTGTCCGGATCCGACCGGTTGCGCACCATGATCGACGCTGGGGCGGGAACCGGCGAGGTGGTCGGTGCCTGGGAGGACGAGGTCTCCCGGTTCTGCCGGGACCGGCGGCCGTACCTGCTCTACAACTGAACGCCGCCCCGCGCGGGGCACGACAGCACCCGGGGAGGTCGCGATGCGCACGACGGTTGTGGCTGGTGCGCTGCTGCTCGCGGCGGCGGTGTCCGGCAGCCCGGCCGCCGCCTCCGCCAGCGGCACCGGGGGACGTTTCGACCGGCCCCAGGACGGGTTCGCTCCCCAGGACACGGTGCTGCGCGCGGGTGGCCCCACCGAGGCGGGTCTGGCCCCCGAGCCGATCGCGGCGGCCGTGCAGGACACCACCGCCGGTACCGAACCGGCCGCTGGGCGCGAACACCCGATGTACGCGGGCGCGGTGAGCCTGCTCGCCCACGACGGGGTCGTGGTCAGCCACGAGGCCACCGGCCACGAACTGCGCTACGCCGACGGTTCCGGAACCGAACTTCCCCCGCACCAGCGGGAACCGGCGGGTCCGGACACCATCTTCGACGTCGCCTCGGTCACGAAACTGTTCACCTCGATCGCCGTGCTGCAGCTCGTCGAGGACGGCGAGATCGAGCTGGACGCCCCCGTGGCCGCCTACGTTCCGGAGTTCGCCGCCGGCGGCAAGAGGACGATCACGGTGGAGCAGCTACTCACCCACACCTCGGGTCTGCCGGCCGAGGTGAAACTGTGGGACCTGCCGCCGGAGCAGCGGATCCCGGAGGTGCTGCGGCTGGAGCCGGAGAACCCGCCGGGCACGACCTACACCTACTCCGACCCGAACATGATCACCCTGGGTGTGCTGGTGGAGCGGGTGTCCGGTTCGGCGCTCGACGAGGTCGTGGCCGAACGCATCACCCAGCCACTCGGGTTGGAGGACACCGGTTTCACCCCGCCGAGGCACACGTGGGACCGGATCGCGGCGACCGAGTTCCAGCGGGACCCGCCGCGGGGCATGGTGCGGGGCGAGGTGCACGACGAGAACGCGTGGTCGCTGGGCGGGGTCGCCGGCCACGCGGGGGTCTTCAGCACGGCCCGCGAGCTCGCGGTGCTCGGGCAGGCGCTGCTCAACGGCGGGACCTACGACGGGCGGCGCATCCTGGAGCCGGACACGGTCGCGACGATGCTCGAGGACTACAACCGGGACTTCCCCGGACACGCGCACGGCCTCGGGTTCGAACTCGACCAGCGCTGGTACATGGGCGGGCTGAGCGCGCCGCGCACCGCCGGGCACACCGGCTACACGGGGACGTCGCTGGTGCTGGACCCCGCCTCCCGGTCGGTCGCGGTGCTGCTGACGAACCGGGTCCACCCGTCGCGCTCGTGGGGGTCGAACAACCCGGCCCGGGTGGCGCTGGCCCAGGGTTTGGCCGAGTCGCTGGCGGTGCCGCCGCGCAACGGCCACCACTCGTGGTACGCCGGACCCCGCGGCGCGGCGGTCCTGTCCACCAGGGAGCTCGGACGCGCCGAGGGGAGGGTGGAGGTGTCGTTCGACGCGTTCGTCGACACGCAGAACGACAGCGACGGCACGGATCCGCTGTCGGTGGAGGCCAGTACCGACGGTGGTGGGACCTGGCGGCCGCTGTCCCTGTCCGCGGCCGGCGACGGAGCCCCGGACCAGCCGCGGGAGTCGCTCGCCGGCGCCGGTCACCGCGCCTGGTGGCGGGTCGAGGGTTCGTTCCGCGTGGAGGACGCTTCCCCACTGCGGCTGCGGTGGCGCTACGCTCCCGACGGGGCGTACGTGGGGCGCGGTGTGCACGTGGACACGATCCACGTGTCCGACGGGAACGGCGAACTCCTCGACGCCGAGCGCCACCCCGGACGCCTCGTAGGCGACGGCTGGGTCCCCACGAGCCGCTGACGCCGGTTCGGGAACCCGACACGTCCCTCACGCTCCCGAGCCAGCTCCGGGACAGCCACCGGGGCCGGCACCGAACCGGCACGCGCCGTGGCCCTGTCGTGGCAAACCATCGGCCGGGACCCCGGAACGTCCCGGCCGTTCACGTGGTGGGCTCGGCGGTGTCCTGGCAGGTGTCGTCGTCGCGCCGGCGTTCGAGTAGGACGGTGTCGCGCCACCGCCCGTGGTGCCGGGCGATGCGTTCGCGGACGCCGAGGGTGCGGAAACCCGCCGTGTGGTGCAGGGCCAGGCTCGCCTTGTTCTCGGGGAAGATCGCGGTCTGCAGGGTCCACAGCCCCCGCTTGTCGGCCTGGGTGACCTGCGTGTGGATCAGGGCCTTGCCGACGCCGCGGCCACGGGCGTTCTCGCCGACGTAGACCGACGTCTCGGCCACCCCGGAGTAGACCTCCCTGGCCGAGACGGGTGAGGCGGCGGCCCATCCCACCACCTCGCCGCCGATCTCGGCCACCCAGCGGTGGTTGGGCAGCCAGCGCGCGTCGAGCGCGGCCGCGTCGGGCACCTCGGTCTCGAAGGTGGCGTGTCCCGTGGCGATCCCCTCGGCGTAGATCCGGAGCACGTCCTCGGTGTCGCCGGGTTCCATGGCGCGCACCGAGACGTCCTCGGGCAGGTCGGTGGGGCAGCAGGGGCGGGTGGCGAGTACGCCCATGACCGCGTCGGCGGCGTGGGGAAGCCCGGTGCAGCAGGCGGGATTGACGGCCACGCGGGTGGAGGTGCCCTCCTTGGTCAGGGTGACGAAACCGGTGTCGGCCAGGGTGCGCAGGTGGTGGGAGACCGTGGGTTGGCTGATGTCCAGCGCGTCGGCGAGCTCACCGACGCCGCTGGAGCCCGGACGCGAGGCGACCGCGTGTATCAGGCGCACGCGCGTGGGGTCGGCCAGGCAGGCGAACCAGGCGGCGTAGGTCGCCGCGTCGGAGGGGGCCAGCGCCGGGGCGGGATGGTCGGGCGTGTGTGTGGTCATGCTCCCATTATCGATCGCGCTCGATGTTGTCTTCCATAGACCGTGATCAATGGAGTAATCTTTCATCGATATTGGTCTATGAAAGGATGCGGTATGAACGAGGGGAACCCGGTCGTGGTGGTCGGCGCCGGTCCGGTGGGGCTGGCGGCGGCGGCCGAGCTGCGGGAGCGGGGCGTGGCCACCGTGGTGCTGGAGAAGGCGGGTTCGGCCGGCGCCTCCGTACGGGAGTGGGGCCACGTGCGGTTGTTCTCCCCCTGGCGCGATCTCGTCGCCCCGTCCGCCGCGCGGCTGCTCGCCGCCTCCGGCTGGCGCTGCCCCGACGAGGACACCCACCCCACCGGCGCGGAGTGGAGGCGGGAGTACCTGGAACCGTTGGCAGCGGCGCTCGGGGGCACCGTCCGTTTCGACGCCGAGGTCACCGGAGTGAGCCGGCTCGGACGCGACCGGGTGGTGGACGCCGACCGCGGAGAGCGACCGTTCACCGTCCGGGTGCGCCTTCCCGGCGGGGACGAGGAGCGGATCGTCGCCCGCGCGGTGGTCGACGCCTCGGGCACGTGGCACTCGCCCAACCCGGCGGGCGCGGACGGCCTGCCCGCCCTGGGTGAGGAGGCCGCGCGCGAGCACATCACCTACCGGATTCCCGACCTCGCCGACCCCGCCACCCGCGGCCGCCACGCCGGACGTGCCAACGCCGTGGTCGGCCGGGGGCACTCGGCGCTGACAACCCTGCTGGCGCTGGACGAGCTGGCCCGGCGGGTACCGGAAACCCGCGTGGTGTGGGTGCTGCGGCGGGACGGGATCGGTGACGCCTTCGGCGGTGGGGAGGCCGACCAGCTCGCGGCGCGCGGCGCCCTGGGCACACGCGCGAGGGCGGCGGTGGAGGCCGGCCGGATCGCGGTGGTGACGGGGTTCGCCACCGCACGGATCCGCACCGAGGAGGGGCGGATGCGACTGGTCGACGAGGGCGGCCGGGAACTCGACCCGGTCGACGAGGCCGTGGTGCTGACCGGCTACCGTCCGGAACTCTCGTGGCTCTCGGAGGTGCGGCTCGAGCTGGACGCCAGCCTGCAGGCGCCGAGCGCGCTCGCCCCGCTCATCGACCCCAACGTGCACTCCTGCGGCACGGTCTACCCGCACGGTGCCGCGGAGCTCGCTCACCCCGAACCCGACCTCTACCTGGCGGGGATGAAGTCCTACGGCCGTGCCCCCACGTTCCTGGCCCTGACCGGTTACGAACAGGTGCGCAGCATCGCCGCCCGGCTGGCGGGCGACCACGCCTCAGCGCGGCGGGTGGAGCTGACGCTTCCCGAGACCGGGGTCTGCGCAGGGCCGGGGACCGCCGAGGAGCCCCAGTCCGCTGAGGCGGCCGGTGACTGCTGCGGCGGCGCGGCCGAGCAGCTCGAACCAGCGGCCCCCTCGTCGGCGGGGTCGGGATGACAATCCCGGCGGCGGACGGGTAGGGGCCGCCGTGGCGGTGCGCGCCGCGGGCGGTGCCCGTGGGTCCGCCCCTCGCGGGAGGGCAACGCTCGGCGCACCCTCCGGCCGTTTCCCCGCCTCACCTCTCGTTGGGGATCAGGATCCACAGGGCGATGTAGATGACGAACTGGGGACCGGGGAGGACGCACGACACGACGAACAGCAGCCGCACCAGGAACGGCGACAGCCCGAACCGGCGTGCCAGCCCTCCGCACACCCCGGCGATGATCCTGCTGTTGCGGGTGCGCACGAGACCGTTCGGTGCCATGGCGGTTACCAGCCCCTTCTGTCGGGTTCGGCGGTGTACCGGTGGTGGGATGCCCGCCCGGTGCGCCGCCCACTATGCCCGCCACGGCCACCGTGTGCGAGCACCCACGCCGGGGGAACCCGCATCCGGGGCGGTTGGGACCGGCGGTGTCAGAACGTCACCGGTCCGGAGCGGGAGTCGAGGAAGGCGCGGGTGGCCGAGGCGAACGCCCTGACGCGGGCGTTCTCGTTCGAGGTGCGCCACACCGGTCCGAACTCCAGCGGCGGGGCGTCGGTGAACGGGACGTAGGCGACGTCGGGACGGGCGTAGTACTGGCACGAGGCGGCGCCCACCGGTCGGACACCCCGCCCCGCCCCCACGAGGGCGAGCGTCTCCTGGAACGTGGTGGTCTCCGTTCGGTGGACCGCGCGCCCGCTGGGCGTGTGCGGGGGGATGAGGTGGTCCACCCAGTAGTCGGGCGCGCCCGTGACGCTCAGCACCGTCGTCCCCGCCAGGTCCTCCGTGGTGACGGACGCGCGCTGTGCCAGGAGGTGTCCGGCGGGAACCGCGAGCGCGGGGGACTCGCGGATGACGACCGGCCCCGTGGTCAGGTCGTCCTCCCGCACGGGGAACTGGGTGAGCAGGATGTCGACCTCGTCCGAGCGCAGCGGCCACAGCAGGTTCCCGAGCTGCTTCTCCCGGATCCGCACCTCGCACCCGGGGTGGCAGCAGCGGAGGCGGTCCACGACGTCGAGCAGGACGCGTCCGGCGGTCGCACCGACGAACCCCACGTCCAGCGTTCCCGTCGTCCCCCGCGCGGCCGCGGTGGCCCGCTCGACCTCCTCGCGTATGCGCCGGTGGGCGGGCTCCACACCGGTGCGCAACTGCTCACCGAGCGGGGTCAGCCGCACCGACCGGCTGGTCCGCTCGAACAGCGGCGCGCCGATGCAGCGTTCCAGTTTCTTGATGGTCTGGCTCACCCGGCCGGGAGTGAGGTGCAGGCGTTCGGCGGTACGCCTGAAGTGGAGCTCCTCGGCCAGGGTGAGGAACGCCGCCAGTTCCTGCTGGTCCACGTGCCTGTCCCATCGTTTATTCGCACTAAGCAACCATTCTTTATGTCGTTATTGTTTCATTCTGTCCTATCTATGACAGTGGGTGCGTCAACGAGTTTGCCGTGAACACGGAGAACCGAGCGGTTCCGGATTCCCGTTCGTGTTCGCGCAGCGCAACGGATTTGTTCCGAGAAAGGACGCACCATTGCCCCTCGCGTTGTTGGCGCTGGCCGTCGGCGCATTCGGTATCGGACTCACGGAGTTCGTGATCGTGGGACTGATGTCCGGGATTTCCCACGACCTGGAGGTATCCATCCCTACGGCGGGCCTGCTGGTCTCCGGCTACGCGGCCGGTGTCGTGGTCGGGGCGCCGTTGCTGACCGCGGCGGGAACGAAGGCGCCCCGCAAGACGATGCTGCTCACCCTGATGGGGATCTTCGTCGCCGGTAACCTGATCTCCGCGCTGGCCCCCAGCTACGGGCTCCTGATGGCCGGACGGGTGGTGGCCTCGCTCACCCACGGCGCGTTCTTCGGTGTCGGCTCCGTGGTGGCGGCCGGCCTCGTCCCCGAGGAGAAGCGGGCCAGGGCGGTGGCGCTGATGTTCGCCGGTCTGACCCTGGCCAACGTGCTGGGCGTTCCCATGGGAACGGCGCTGGGCCAACAGCTGGGGTGGCGTTCCACCTTCTGGGCGGTGACCGTGATCGGCCTTCTCGCCCTGGCCCTGATCGCCGCGCTCGTTCCCCACCAGCCCGCGGATCCCTCCGCGACCCTGCGCGGTGAACTGAAGGCGTTCCGCAACGTCCAGGTGTGGCTGGCGCTGCTGGTCACCGCGCTGGGCTTCGCCGCCTTCTTCGGCATCGTCACCTACGTCGAACCGATGATGACCACGGTGGCCGGGTTCCCCACCGGGGCCGTGCCGTGGCTGCTGGTGCTGTTCGGCAGCGGCCTGGTGGTGGGCAACTACGTCGGGGGCAAGGCAGCCGACCGCAGACTGATGCCCACGCTCTACACGGTCCTGGCCGGCATGGCCGTGCTGCTGGTGGTGTTCGCCCACACCCTCCACTCCCCGGTACCGGCCCCCGTGACCCTGTTCGTCTTCGGCGCGGTCGGTTTCGCCATCACTCCCACCATCCAGACGCGGGTGATGGACGAGGCCGTCCAGGCGCCGGCGCTGGCCTCGGCGGTGAACATCGCCGCGTTCAACCTCGGCAACGCCGTGACAGCGTGGGTCAACGGCGCCGCCATCGACAGCGGCGCGGGCTACACCGCCCCGGCCTGGATCGGCGCTGTGTTCGCCGGCGCCGGGCTCGCCGCCGCCCTGCTCTCGGGAGGGTTGGACCGGCGCCGGCGGAAGGCGGTCCGCGTTCGTCCGGAGGCCGCCACCGGAGCGGAGGTCGGCACCGGTGCCGACCCGGCACCGGTGCTGGAGCGCTGCTGATCCCGGGGGAACTCCGGGGCGGGCTTGGGGTGCGCCCGTCGGCAGGACCTAACCCCCCAACCCGGTCCCGTCCCTCCGGGCGTCCAGGTGCAGGCGCAGCAGCGCGGTGGTGCTCCACGAGGGCGGCCTGCCGCACAGCGACACCGCGATCATCGTCGCGAACGCGGTGGGAACCGACCACAGCGCCGGGTAGGAGGCCAGGAACGCGAACCAGCCGTCCAGCTCGGGTCCGAACATTCCCGCCAGGAACGCTCCCGACGTGGCCGACAACCCGGTCAGCACCCCGGCGATCGCCCCTCCGGCGGTCAGCCGCCTCCACCAGATCCCCAGCACCAGCAGGGGGCAGAACGTGGACGCGGCGACAGTGAACCCCCACGTGACCAGCACCTCGACGTCGAACCGCGCAGCCGGCAGGGCGAGTAGCACGACGCCCGCGGCCACGGCCACCGCGGCCAGCCGCAGCGTGCGCAACCGGGTCGGCATCAGGTCGTGCGCGACAGCACCGGAGATGGCCAGCACCAGCCCGAGCGACGTCGACAGGAACGCGGCGAACGCGCCCGCGCTGAGCAGCACGGTGAACACGGTCCCGGCCCCGCCCGGGTCCACCGCCGCCGGCAGCGCCACGACCGCGGTGTCCGTCGCCTTCGACACGTACAGCTCCGGCACGAGGACCTTGGCGAGCACCCCGTACACCCCGGGGAACAGGTAGAAGGCACCGAGCAGGCCGACGGTGAGCGCCGCCGTCCTGCGGGCGGCGCTCCCGTCCGGGCTGGTGTGGAACCGCATCAGCACGTGCGGCAGCCCCATAGCGCCGAAGACGGTGGCGACCAGCACGGCCCACGTCCCCAGCAGCGGGTGGCCCGAGTCCCGCGTGTCCAGCAGCGGCCGCTCCCACCCGGCACCGCCGGGCAGGTCCGTTCCTTCCACTTTCGGTACCGGCGTTCCCTCCGGGAAGACCAGACGCTCACCGGAGGGGACGGTGACCCGCCCGGCGGGCAGCGTCTCGGCGGAGCCACCGGGATGGCGGACGGCCGTGTCCTCGGGCACCGTCAGCGTGGTGTCCACCTCGAACGTCACCGGGGTGTCCTGCTGGAAACGCGTGAACTGGGCGGGGTGCAGCGCCTCGTGCCGGGTCTCCGCACCCGCGTGCACGACCAGCCAGATCGCCGGAACGATGAACAGCAGCAGCTTCAGCACGAACTGGAACGCCTGCACGTAGGTCGCCGCCCGCATCCCGCCCAGCGCGAGGGTGAGGCTGGCGACGGTTCCGGCGACGGCCACCCCCACCCAGTACGGGGCGTCGCTGATGGAACTGAGGACCAGCCCGGCGGTGCGGAACTGCGGCACCACGTACAGGAGCCCGATCACGAGCACCACGACGGCGGAGAGGCGGCGCAGCGGGACCGAGGCCAGGCGCGCCTCGGCGAAGTCCGGGACCGTCAGCGCGCCCGAACGCCGCATCGGCGCCGCCACCAGCACGAGCATCGCGACGTAGCCGGCGGTGAAACCCACGCTGTACCACAGCGACCCGATCCCGTCGGTGAGCACGAGGGCGGAGATACCGAGGAAGGAGGCGGCGGACAGGTACTCGCCGGACACCGCGGCGGAGTTCACCAGCGGGGACACGCGCCGGGACGCGACGAGGAAGTCGGAGGAGCTGCGCATGGCGGCGACCCCGCGCAACCCCACCAGCAGGGTCACCAGAGCCACCGGGGCAACCGCCAGCACCGCGGTCATTCCCGCTCCTCGGTCCGCTCCGCCCACCGCAGCTGCCACCAGGCGAGGCCGGCCATCACCGGGAACGGGACCACGCCCACCATCAGCCACGACACCGGTACGCCCCACAGCCGGACGTGGTCGAGTTCCGGCCAGAGCGCGAACACGCCGGGCATGCCGAACAACAGGAGGAAGAGCGCACCGAGCGAGACCGCTCCGCGGGCGCCCTGGGCGCGGTACAACGCGCGGGCCCGTTCGGCGTCGCGCCGTCCGATCCGGGGCAGGCGCCACTTCCGGCGCAGTTTCCCGCGGCCGCGGGCGAGGCGCGTCTGCGGGCTCATCACCGTCACCCGCCGCCTGGTCCGGCTCACGACCGCCGCCCCAGCCAGCCGCGCTGCGCCGCCTCCAGCAGGCGTTCGCGCAGGTTCCGGGCGTGCCGCCGGCTCACCGGAACGTCGCCGAGGTCGGTGCGGGCCAGCAGGTTGCCGGTGGGGTCGCTGCGCAGCTCGCGCACCGCCTCCAGCGAGACCAGGTAGCCCCGGTGGACCCGGAGGAACCCCGCGCTTGCCCAGTGCTCCTCGAGCCGCGAGACCGGTATCCGCACCGGGTGCACCCCGGTGGGGGTGTGCAGCCGGGCGTAGTCCCCGCTGGCCTCGACGAACCGGACGTCGTCGCGGTGCACGTACCAGGTGCGTCCCCCCGCCTCGACCGGGAGCGCCGCCATCCCGTCCGAGTCGGGCGCCCGGTCCTCTCCGCCGTCCGGCGTCCCGGCCATCCGGACCACCTTGGCCAGCGCCGCCGACAGCCGCTCCGGGCGGACGGGCTTGAGCAGGTAGTCCACGGCGCCGATGCCGTAGGCGGTGACGGCGTGCTCGCTGTAGGCGGTCACGAACACGATGACCGGCGGCTGCGCCAACCGCGCCAGGAGGGAGCCCAGTTCGATACCGTCCAGGCCGGGCATGGCGATGTCCAGGAACACCGCGTCGTAACGGTTGGCCTGGATGCACTTCAACGCGTGCACCGGGTCCCCGGCCGAGTCCACGTCGGCGACCTCGGGCGCCTCCGACAGCATGCGGCGCATCTCGTCCAACGCGGCGGGAAGGTCGTCCACCGCCAGGACCCGCAACCCCGTCGCCGGTTCACCCGTCACGGCAGCACCCCGGGCTGGAACCGGGGGAGCCGGACGGTCGCCCTGGTCCCCGCGCCGAGTTCGGTCTCCAGCACCAGCCCGAACCACGAGCCGAAGACGTTCCGCAGCCGCTTGTCCACGTTGGCGAGCCCGATCCGGCCGGTGTCGGCGTCCCCGGAGAGGGCGGCCCTGGCCTCCTCCGGGGCCATGCCGATGCCGTCGTCCTCCACGGTGATGACGCACTCGTCTCCGTCGGCCTCGCCGTGTACGTGCACCGTCCCCGGCCCGGAGCGGGGTTCGATGCCGTGCCGTATCGCGTTCTCGACGAGCGGTTCGAGGACCAGGCACGGGACCGCGACGGCGAGGACCTCCGGCGCCACACGCACGTGCGCCTGCAGCCGGTCGCCCAGGACGGCGCGCTGCAGCGCGAAGTACGTCTCGATCGCGTGGAACTCCTCCGACACCGTCGTGTACTCGCCGTGCTGCACGAAGCTGTAGCGCGCGTAGTCGGCGAAGTCGATCATGAGGTCGCGCGCCCGGTCCGGTTCGGAGTGCACCAGCGAAGCGATCACGGTCAGCGCGTTGTAAACGAAATGTGGCGATATTTCGGCCCGCAACGCGCGCAGCTCCGCCCGTTCGGCCCGTTCGGCGGACCTCTCGAGCCGGCCCCGTTCCAGGGCCTGCGTCATCAGGGACGCCACCTCCCGGACCGCGCCCGTCGCCACGTCCCCGGAGACCAGCAGCACCCCGTCGAGCTCGTCGCGCACCCGCAGCGGGACCGCCACCAGCGGAGGCTTCCCCCGCGGCCTCTCGGCGCTCAGGACCCCGGCGACGAGCGGGCCCGTCTCCTGCTCGGGCGCCGGACGCCCCACCCACCGCAGCGAGCCGGAGAGGTCGGACACCGCCACGCCGCGCGCCCCCAGCAACCGGCGCACGGAGGCGAGCGCCCGCTTCGAGGCGGAACCCACGGTCCCGTCCTGCATGTCCTCGACGATGCGCCGGGCCGTGACCAGCGCCTTCTGCTGGCCCGAACCCGCGCGTGCCGCGCGCCCCCTGCCCGGGCGGGGCGCGCCGTCCGTTCGCACCGGCATAACCGATTCCCACCACCGTCGACGGTCGGGTCCCTGCCGAAACTCGCGGTCACCCACACTACGGAACGGTACGCCAGCCCGAGACCCCGGCGTCCGTACGCACCCGGGCGCCGGGGCTGGGTCCCCGCTGTCAGGCGTCCTCGTCCGCCCCCGTCCGCAGCCCGGACGAGATCAGCTCCATCACGCTCGAGTCGGCCAGGGTACTCACGTCGCCGACCTCCCGGTCCTCGGCGACGTCGCGCAGCAGCCGGCGCATGATCTTGCCGGAGCGCGTCTTCGGCAGCTCCGGCACCACCATGATCTGGCGGGGTTTGGCGATCGGCCCGATCTCGGAGGCCACGTGGTCGCGCAGGTCCGCCAGCGCCGCCGAACCGCTGTCCCCGTCCCCGGCGGCGTCGCCGTTCAGGATCACGAACGCCACGATCCCCTGACCGGTCACCGAGTCCGAGGCGCCCACGACCGCCGCCTCGGCCACGTCGCGGTGCGACACCAGGGCGGACTCCACCTCGGTGGTGGAGATCCGGTGCCCGGACACGTTCATCACGTCGTCCACCCGGCCGAGTAGCCAGATGTCGGCGTCCTCGTCGTACTTCGCGCCGTCCCCGGCGAAGTAGAAACCCCGGTCGGCGAAGGTGGACCAGTAGGTCTTCCTGTAGCGCTCGTCGTCACCCCAGATGCCGCGCAGCATCGCCGGCCACGGTTCGTCCAGCACGAGGTAGCCGCCCTCGCCCCGGCCGACCTCCGCGCCGTTGTCGTCCACCACCCGCGCCGAGATCCCGGGAAGGGGGCGCTGCGCGGAACCGGGCTTGGTGTGGGTGACCCCCGGCAGGGGAGAGATCATGATCGCCCCCGTCTCCGTCTGCCACCAGGTGTCCACGACGGGGGTCCGGCCGCCGCCGATCCGGTCCCTGAACCACATCCAGGCCTCGGGGTTGATCGGCTCGCCGACCGTACCCAGCACACGCAGACTGGACAGGTCGTAGGACGCGGGGATGTCCCCGCCCCACTTCATGAACGTGCGCACCAGGGTGGGCGCCGTGTAGTAGACGGTCACGCCGTACTTCTGCACGATCTCCCAGTGCCGGCCCTGGTGCGGCGTGTTCGGGGTGCCCTCGTAGACCACCTGGGTCGCGCCGTTGGCCAGCGGCCCGTACACGATGTAGCTGTGTCCGGTCACCCACCCGATGTCGGCGGTGCACCAGTACACGTCGGACTCCGGCTTGAGGTCGAACACCGTGCGGTGCGTGTAGGCGACCTGGGTCAGGTATCCCCCCGAGGTGTGGAGGATGCCCTTCGGCTTGCCCGTGGTTCCCGAGGTGTACAGGATGAACAGCGGGTGTTCGGAGTCCATCGGCTCCGCGGTGTGCTGGTCGGACTGGCGCTCGACGATGTCGTGCCACCACACGTCCGTTCCCGTGTTCCAGGCGACCTCGTTGCCGCCGCGCCGCACCACGACCACGTGCTCGACGCTCGGCGCCTGCGCCACCGCCTCGTCCACCGCGGGCTTGAGCGGGGCGACGCTGCCGCGCCGGAACTGGCCGTCCGCGGTGACCACCACCCGCGCCTGCGCGTCGTCGATCCGGGAGCGCAGCGCCTCGGAGGAGAAACCGGCGAACACCACCGAGTGGGGGAGCCCCAGCCGCGCGCATGCCAGCATCGTGAAGACCGTCTCGGGGATCATCTGCATGTAGATGGCCACCCGGTCGCCCTTCGCCAGCCCCAGTGAGGACAGCGCGTTGGCGGTCCTGCACACCTCGCGCTGCAGCTCGGCGTAGGTGATGGCGCGGGAGTCGCCGGGTTCGCCCTCCCAGTGGATGGCGACCCGGTCGCCGTTGCCCGCGGCCACGTGCCGGTCCACGCAGTTGTAGGCGACGTTGAGGTCGCCGCCGGCGAACCACCTGGCGAAGGGGGCGTCCGACCAGTCCAGTACCTGGTCCCACGCCGTGTCCCAGTGCAGCATCTGGGCCTGGTCGGCCCAGAACGCCTCCCGGTCGGCGTTCGCCCGCGCGTAGGTCTCCGCGGTCGCGTTGGCGTGCGCGGCGAACTCCTGGCTCGGGGGGAACGTCCTGCTCTCGTCGAGTAGGTTGTCCAGTGCCGCGCCCTGTCCGGGGTGGTCGGTCATGGTGGGGACCCTTCCGGGATCGTGTCTGTTCCGGTCCGTCAGTCGTGCGTTGTCGGGGGTCAGCGGGGGCTTCCGACCGGGAGGACGGTGCGTTTCCACGTCGCGTTGAGCACGCCCGCGAAGGAGGCGTAGAAAGCGGCCGCGGCGGTTGCGATGCCGAGCCACCCGCCGAGTGTGACGAGGCCGTCCACGCCGGCCAGCTCGCCGGTCGTCAGTGCCGCGAAGGTGAGGAACAACAGGACGAACACCGTGGTCAGGGCCGTGTTGGTCCGTAGCGAGGCGACCGTCAGGTAGCCGGTTACCACGGTGAACACCAGCAGGAACATGCCGGTGGCCGTGGCCTGCTGCGCCTGGGGGACCGTGTCCGCGAGGACCCCCACGTAGAGCGCGAACGCCATCCAGAACGCCCCGTAGGTGGGGAAGGCCGTGGCGCCGAACGTGTTGCCCGCGCGGAACTCCCACATTCCGGCGAGCAGCTGCACCAGGCCGCCGTAGAACAGCGCGAGCGCCAGCACGGTCGAGAGTTCCACGCTCTTGTCGATCAGTCCCGCGTTGACGAAGCTCAACACGAGGGTGGTGGAGGCGAACGCGGCCAGTCCCAGGGGGCCGGGGTCCGCGACCTGCGCGGTGGGGGCCGGCTCCCTCACCGGGGGCGCCCCTACGTCGGGCATGTCCTCTATGGCCATCGGTACTTCCCCTCGTCGACGTTCTCGCTGCCGATGTCGGGTCCCCGCGGGGCCGGATGCGGCCCCGTACGGGACGGGGGGACCTGCGGAGGGCCGCCCAACGCGCCCGACACCGCGGCTGTGCGGCGACGCGCGGTGGTTAACCGGCGTGTCACACGTCGGCAATCATTCGAATGTGACGCCGGACACGCAACAGGCGCGCGACGAACGGGCAGTGCGTGCGGCGAGTGGTTCCGTGTGTCGGTGAGCGGCGGTTCCCACGCGGGCGGAACCCGCCACGGCGACCAGGGGCAGCAGCAGGCGGGTCCACCGGTAGTGGCGCTGGTCGTACAACCGGGCCAGCGGGAGGAAGCGGAGACCGGCGACGAGGCAGAACGCGGCGGGCATCGCGGCCGCTCCGGAGGAACCCGCTGCCGCCCGCATCGGGGCGAAGAACGCCGGAACGGGGGCGCCCTCCGGAGCAGGATCCGGTCGGGCGCGCAACACCCGGGGCGGCGGTCCCGGTGGGAGGTGCGACTGCCCGCCGGGACCGGCCCGGGAGGGGAGCGTCCGGGAGCTTCCCGGGGCCTACGCTGGGAGCGCCACGCAGCCGGCCGCCCCTCCCGGAAACGAGGTACCGATGTCCCAGGAACAGGACCCGCCGACCTCCATCCGCTGGCGGCCGCGGAACGTGCTGCTCGCGGTGCTGGCCACCGCCCTGCTCACCGGGACGCTCGGATACGCCCTCGCCAGGAGCGACGTGGTCCTGTCCACCACCGTGGTCCAGCGCGAGACGTCAGCGGACGCGGGGGTCACCTACGAGCCCGGAGGCGCCTTCGACCCCCGGCCCGCGGAGGTGTTTCTGGTGCGCACCCGCGGTACGGGCGGCACCGGACACGAACTCCGCCTGGGGCACGACGCCGGGTCCTACTTCCACCGGGTGCCGGTACCGGCCGGCACCGGCACCACGGACCCTCCCCGCATCGACGGGGTCGACTGGGACCCCGGCAGCGCCACGGTCCGGCTCACCTCCGGTTACGCCGTCACCGTCGACGCGGAGAAGTTCGTCGGCCTGCGCTGACCGGGGCCGTCCACCAGACAGGCCCTAGACGGGCTCCCGGGCGGTCTCGTCCGGCACCGCCTCCGTCGGGGACTCCTCGCCGTCCGCGGTGTCGATGCTGGCGTGGCGCAGCAACCAGGCGACCAGGACCGCCACCAGGGTCAGCAGGACCGCGCCGAACCCGTAGGCGCTCTGCAGCCCCAGCCCGAAGGCGGACCGTGCCGCCTCCAGCAGCTCCGCTCCCGCCTCGCCGGGCAGGTTCCCGGCCACGGCGGTGGCCCCGCCGATGCTCTCCCGGGCCGCCTCCGCCGCGCTTTCCGAGGCCTCTGCGGGAACGGAACCCTCCAGCGCCGACCGGTAGACGACGGCGGAGAGGCTGCCGAGGAAGGCCAGACTCAACGCGTTGCCGAACCCGCCGCTCACGTCGCCCAAGGCCGCGGCCGACCCCGCCTGGTGCTTCGGAGCGGTCCCCACGACCAGGTTGGTGGACAGTGTGAAGAGCGGCCCCAGGGCCAACGCGATGACGGCGGCCACGGCGACGAGGGCGACAGCTCCGGCGCGCCCCTCCAGTAGGACCATCACCGCCGCGCCGCCCGCGGCGGTGAGCAGCCCGCCGGCCATGGTGAACGCCGGCCGCGTCCAGCGGTTCAGCACCGGAGCCAGCATCCCCCCGACCGCGGAGGCCAGGGCCGGGGCGAGCAGCAGCAGTCCCGCGCGGCCCGGGGACAGTCCGATGACCGTCTGCAGGTACTGGGCGAGGAGCATGTCGGTGCCTCCCATTCCCAGCAGCATCAGCAGCATGGCCAGCAGGGAAATGGTGAAGGCGGGGGCGGCGAAGGTCCGCAGGTCGAGCAGCGGGTCGGCCAGCCGCAGCTGTCGCCGGACGAACGCCACCAGGAACCCCAGCCCGACCACCACGGCCAGGAGGTAGGGCCACAGCGGCTCTCCCGTGGCGCTGGTCTGCTTGTCGGCGATCTCCTGGAGGCCGAAGATCACGCTGATGATCGCGCCCAGCGACAGCAGGACGCTGGTGATGTCCACCCGGCCGGCACCGTCGCCTCGGGGAGAGGGAAGCAGGGGGGCACCCGCCAGGAGCAGCGCGGCGACCGGCACGTTCACCAGGAACACCGAGCCCCACCAGAAGTTCTCCAGGAGGAACCCGCCCAGGGGCGGCCCGAGGGCCATGCCGGCGGAGAAGGAACTCATGGTCACCGCGACGGCCACGGAGAACTGCCGGGCCACGGGGAACATGCCGCGCAGCAGCGCCATGACGCTGGGGAGCAGCGTCGCCGCCGCGACACCGAGCAGGCCCCGCATGGCGATCAGGATCTCCGGGGTGGGGGAGTGGGCCGCCGCCAGGGAGGCCAGACCGTAGGCGCTCCCCCCGATGACCAGCAGGCGGCGCGGGCCGATGCGTTGGGCCACCCGCCCCATGGTCAGTGCGAATCCCACGGTCAGGAACTCCCCGGCGTGCAGGATCCACAGCAGTTGCGTGCTTCCCGGCGTGAGGTCGGCGGCGATGCTGGGAAGGGCGAGGAAAAGGACGGTCATGTCCGTGGCGGCCATGAGCAGTGGGAGCGTCAGGATGGCCAGGCCCAGCCATGCCCGCCACGTCGCGCGCTGTGCGGTGTCGGACGTCATGGGCACCCCTGTGTTGGTGGAACGGTGGGGATCGCCCACGGCGCCCCGTATCGACGTGACCGACCATAGAACCTCAAGTTTTCTTGAGGTCAATGCTCCGGGATGGGAGCCGATGGAGCGAAGCACGCCGGGGCGGCGCGCGCCGCCCCGGCACCCGAACACCCTTCCCGGCCGGGCGGCGCCGGAACCGCCTACGGGTCGGGCCGGTGAGATGTGCCGCTGGCATGTTCCAGGGTCAGCCGTGGGCGGGGACGAGCCCCTGGGCGATGCCGCCGTCCACGGGAAGCTCGACGCCGGTGGTGAACGTCGCCTCGGAGGCGAGGAAGAGCGCCGCGCGGGCGACCTCCTCCGGGGAGCCGACGCGTCCCATGGGGGTGAGCTCTCCTCCCTCCCGCTCGAAAGCTGCCCGGTCGTCCGCGGAGGCGGACACGCCCATCGTGGGAGTCCGGACGAAGCCCGGGCTGACGGCGTTCACCCGTACGCCTCGGGGAAGCAGCTCGGCGGCCAGGACCCGCACGAAGGAGTGCAGGGCCGCCTTCGCGCCGGAGTACACGGCCATGCCGGGGTTCCCGCTCGCGTTGGCGACGGAGGTCGTGCAGACGAGGGCGCCGCCCTCCCGCACGAGCGGAGCCAGGCGCTGCGCCGTGAAGAACACGCCTTTGGTACTGATGTCGAACTGCCGGCCGAACGATTCCTCGGTGACCTCGTGGAACGGTTCGAGTTCCGCGTGGCCGGCGTTGAGGAACACGAAGTCGACCGTGCCGAACCTTTCCCGCACGAGGGCGCCGAGCTCGTCCCTGTCGGACGCGTGCGTGACGTCGGAACGGACCGCGTGCGCCCGTTCCCCCGGTTCGTCCCGCACGGCCTCGACGTTGCGCTCGTCGCTGCCGGTGAGGACGACGTCGGCTCCGCCCGCGAGCAGCGCGCGGACGATCGCGAGTCCCATGCCGTGTGTCCCGCCGA
This sequence comes from Haloactinospora alba, assembly GCF_006717075.1. Classification (NCBI taxonomy): domain Bacteria; kingdom Bacillati; phylum Actinomycetota; class Actinomycetes; order Streptosporangiales; family Nocardiopsidaceae; genus Haloactinospora; species Haloactinospora alba. The sequence continues at coordinate 3,626,448 of NZ_VFQC01000001.1, read as the reverse complement.
TGACCACGGCTTTCTTTCCTGCGTATGCGGACACGTGTCTCCAATCGGGTGGTGCTGGGCAGGTGTTCCGAGGAACCGTCCCGACGCTTCCGGCTCGCGCCCGCCGAACACGTGGCGAGTGGATCTCCGCGCCGCGGCACTGTTCTGGAGCCGGACAGGGGTATGCCCGGGCGAACGACCGAACGGGACGGTTCGTGGAACCGTGTTGTTCATCGTGGCCTAGGCTTTTTCCCAGAACAAGTACCAACAATTAATTCAGGTACTCACTTTTTGGTAAGTACCGGGGAACGGGTTCGGGTATGGCGAAGAAAAGCCCCTACAATTGTGGCCTGGACGCGGCCGTCGACGTGGTGGGAGGGAAGTGGAAACCGCTTCTTCTGTGGAAGCTGAGTGTCGGACCCTGTCGTTTCGGGGAACTGAGACGAGAATTCCCGGCGATCAGCGAGAAGATGCTCATCCAGCAGTTGCGCGCGATGGAGGGTGACGGGCTCGTGCACCGCGAGCTGTACTACCAGGTTCCACCGCGGGTCGAGTACTCGCTCACCGAGCTCGGGGGAGTCACTCAACGATGCGCTGAAACCCCTCGGGGACTGGGGCGAGCACCACATGGAGCGCATCGTCGCGGCACGCCGCGGTCATACCTGACCCCCGCCGGCCACGGGGCCCGAAAGGCCGGGAAACGGGGAGGCGGGGCTGGACCGGAGGAGGGGCGTTGTCCCCTCCTCCGGTCCGCCGCGCACGTCCCGCCGTCCCACGCGGGGGCCAGGGCGCAGGGCGCTGCCCGGCCCCCGGGCGTGGCCGCCGGCCACGCGGCTGCGCGCGTCAGAGCGTGCGCTGCAGCCGGTCGGCCATCAGCCTGGTGAACCGCGAACGGTCGCTGGGCTCCTCACCCTCGGCGAGCATGGCCATGTCGTGGATCAGCTCGGTGGTCTCCACCAGTTCGGTGTCGTCCCCGCGCTCGCCGTAACTGCGTTGCAGCCCGCTCACCAGCGGGTGCGTCGGGTTCAGCTCAAGGATCCCCTTGCTCTGGGGGATCTCCTGGCCCATGGCGCGGTACATGCTCGCCAGGCTGGACGTGATGTCGTCGGAGTCGCGCACGATGCACGCGGGCGAGTTGGTGAGCCGCGTGGACAGCCGCACCTTCTTCACCTTGTCGTCCAGCTTCGTCGTCATCCAGGACAGCAGCTCGGCGAACTCGCCCTTGCGCTTCTCGAAGTCCTCGTCCTTGGACCCGCCGTCGCCCTGGGCGTCGAGGTCGACCTCCCCCTTCGCGATCGACTGGAACTTCTTCCCGTCGAACTCGGGGACGGTCTCCACCCACACCTCGTCGACCGGCTCGGTCAGCACCAGCACCTCGAGACCCTTCTCCCGGAACGCCTCCATGTGGGGGGAGTTCTCGATGCTGGCGCGCGAGTCGCCCGTCATGTAGTAGATGTTCTGCTGCCCTTCGGGCATGCGGTCCACGTACTCCCGGAGGGTGGTGAGCTCCTCCGTGCTGTTCGTGGACGAGAAGGAGGAGATCTCGAGAATGGAGTCGCGGTTCTCGGGGTCGTTGACCAGCCCCTCCTTGAGGGCGCGTCCGAACTGGTTCCAGAAGGTCCGGTACTTCTGGGGGCTCTCGGACATCATGTCCTTGACCGTCGAGAGGACCTTCTTCACCAGCCGGCGGCGCATCATCTGGATCTGCCGGTCCTGCTGGAGGTTCTCACGCGAGACGTTCAGCGACAGGTCCTGCGCGTCGACCACGCCCTTGACGAAGCGCAGGTACTCCGGGACCAGCTCCTCGCAGTCGTCCATGATGAACACGCGTTTGACGTAGAGCTGGACCCCGCGCTTGCGCTCGCGCATGAACAGGTCCATCGGCGCCTGGGAGGGGAGGAACAGCAGCGCCTGGTACTCGAACGTCCCCTCCGCCTGGACGTGGATCGTCTCCAGCGGGTCGGCCCAGTCGTGGCTGACGAGCTTGTAGAACTCGTTGTACTCGTCCTCGGTGATGTCCTGCCTGGACCGTGTCCAGAGCGCCTTCATCGAGTTGATCGTCTCGATCTCGCTGGTGGTCTCACCGTCGCTGTCCGTCTGCTCGACGGCCATCCTGATGGGCCACCTGATGAAGTCCGAGTACCGCTTGACGATCTCGGTGATCTTGGCCGAGGAGGTGTAGTCGTGCAGCTGGTCCTCGGTGTCCTCGGGCTTGAGGTGCAGCGTGACCGAGGTGCCCTGCGGGGCGTCGTCCACCGGCTCGATGGTGTAGCTCCCCTCGCCGCTGGACTGCCAGCGCGTGCCCTGGCTCTCCGCGGCGTGCCGGGTCACCAGGGTGACCTCGTCGGCCACCATGAAGCTGGAGTAGAAGCCGACACCGAAGCTCCCGATCAGGTCCTGGGCCAGCGAGGGGTCGTCGGACTGTTTCATCCGTTCCAGGAACTGGGCGGTGTCCGACTTCGCGATCGTACCGATGAGCTGTACGACCTCGTCGTAGGTCATGCCGATCCCGTTGTCGGAGACCGTGAGAGTGCGCTGCTGCGGGTCGGGGTCGAGACGGATGTGGAGGTCGGAGATGTCGGCGTCCACGTCGTTCTCGGTGAGACTCCGGATGCGGAGTTTGTCCAGCGCGTCCGAGGCGTTGGAAATGAGCTCCCGAAGGAATATCTCCTTGTTCGAGTATATCGAATGGATCATCAATTGCAGGAGCTGGCGCGCTTCGACATCAAATTCGAATGTTCCGCCTTGTGCGCTCATCGCTTCGCTTTCGTTCCGCGGTCAATTACGAGGAATAAGGGGTTTCCCGCGATATTGTATTGGACGTGAGCGGCCGTTCCGCCGCTCGGTGCGCTGTCCCGGCGGGGCGGGTCGCGGTTCGTGGCGGCGCCAGCGCCGCTGCCGGCGCCGGCGCCGGCGCGGAGCCCGGATCTCTGCCGGCGTTAGCGGGGACCACCCGCGCGTGGTGGGCGTTACGTGTCTCACCATGGGTTCGGCGACGCTCGGCCCCGGCGGGAACGGAACCGGCCGGAGAAGGGCCCGCACCTAGAAAGCGACGTGGTCGCGGGCCAGGAGCACCGCGCCCTCGAGTTCGGCGTCGGACAGCGGACTCGTCGCGACGGGGCAGGCGGACTGCGGGAGGGAGGAGTCGTGCAGCGCCTGCCGCGCGGGCTGCGTCAGGACCTCGCCGGCGCGGGCGATCGGCCCGCCGAGCACGACCAGGTCCGGGTTGAGCATGTTGAGCAGGTAGGCGATGCCGTGTCCCAGTCCGGTTCCGGCGCGGTGCAGGGCCCGCACCGCCGCGGGGTCCTCCCGCGCGGCCGCGTCCAGCACGTCGTCGAACGAGCAGTCCTCCCCGAGCCGTGTGGCCGTTCCCGCAGCCGCGGCCTCGCGGGCCGAGCGCAGGATCGCCGGCAGGGCGGCCACACTCTCCAGGCAGCCGAGGTTGCCGCAGGAGCAGCGCCGCCCGTCGTCCTCGACGCGGCAGTGCCCGACCTCCCCGCCGATACCCCTGGACCCCGAGAAGAGCCGGGAGTCCAGCACCACACCGGCACCGACGCCCGCCCCGACCATGACGCGCACGAAGTTCGCCACGCCCTCGGCGCACCCGTGGCGCTGCTCGGCGAGCGCGCCGGCGTGGGCCTCGTTGTACACCACCGCCGGCACGGAGAACAGCTCCTCGACCCACTCCCGCAGCGGCACGTCGCGCCAGTCCAGGTTCGGCGCGAGCAGGCAGCGGCCGTGGCGGTGGTCGACGAGCCCGGACACCGAGACCCCGACCGAGGCGATGCGGTCGCTCGGCACGCCCGCCCGCCGCGCCGTGTCACGCAGGAGCGGCCCCAGTTCCCGCACCCCTCGCCCGGCGTCGCCGACCGCGCTGGGCACGCTCCCCCGCGCCAGGGTGCGGCCGAGCGCGTCGGCCACGGTCATCGACGTGCGGCGCACACCCAGGTGCACCCCCACGTAGGCGCGGACGTCCGGGTTGAACACGACGAGGTTCGGGCGGCGGCCACCGACCGCCCCGGCGTCTCCCACCCCGGCGGGGGTGAGCGTGCCCTCCTCGAGCAGGCCGTCGATGATCGACGACACCGAGGGTTTGGTCAGCCCCGTGGTGCGGGCGACGGCCGCGCGTGACCGCGGTTGTCCGTCACTGAACAGCTCGAGCATGAGCTGACGGTTCATCTGCCGGACCGTGCGGGGATCCGCCATCGCGATACCTCCTGTGCGGCCCGTGCAGCCGGTGTCAGCCGCCGGGCGGGCCCGGGCCACGACTCTCGTGGCTCCGCTTCTCCCCGGAGTGATATCAGGTCATCCTATTGACACTCGTTAGTAAGGATACGATCCTTACTAACCATCACACGGCATGTGACCATCGACACAACGGAGCATCGATGTCCGAACCCCCCGGTGCGTCCACCCCATCCCCCCGCACGCTGCGCACGCTGCACTTCGCCACCGTCGCGGCGCTGGGGGGTTTCCTCTTCGGTTACGACACCGCCGTCATCAACGGCGCCGTCACCGCCATCCGCAGCGTCTTCGGCGTCGGCGCGTTCGCCACCGGACTGGCCGTGGCCATGGCCCTGATCGGATCGGCCGTCGGAGCCTGGAACGCCGGAAAGCTCGCCGACCGGTACGGCCGCCTGGTTACGATGCGCATTGCCGCGGTGCTGTTCCTGCTGAGCGCGCTCGGCTCGGCGCTGCCGTTCACCATCTGGGACTTCACCCTCTGGCGCCTCGTCGGCGGTGTCGCGGTCGGCATGGCCTCGGTGATCGCACCGGCCTACATCGCCGAGATCTCCCCGGCCAGGGGGAGGGGCCGCCTCGGCGCGCTGCAGCAGTTGGCCATCGTGCTGGGGATCGCGATCTCCCAGGCGGTCAACTGGGCCATCGCCGGCGCGGCCGGGGGCGGAGCGGAGGCAACGATCCTGGGACTGGCGGCCTGGCAGTGGATGCTGGCCGCAGAAGCCGTCCCCGCCGTCCTCTACGGCCTCCTGGCGTTCACCATCCCCGAGTCGCCGCGCTACCTGGTCACCCGCGGGCACGCGGGCCGCGCCCACCGGGTCCTCAGCACGACGGAGGGCGGCGACGTCGACGAACGGATCGCCGAGATCCGGGAGTCCGTGGCCAACGACCACCGGCCGCGGGTCCGCGACCTGCGCGACGCGCGCACCGGCCTGCTCCCGGTCGTCTGGGTCGGCATCGTCCTGTCCGTGCTGCAGCAGTTCGGCGGGATCAACGTCATCTTCTACTACTCGTCGGCGCTGTGGCAGTCGGTCGGGATCGACGAGTCCAGGTCGCTGCTGCTGAGCCTGTCCACCCAGATCTTCAACATCCTCGGTACCGTCATCGCTCTGGCCCTGCTGGACCGCGTCGGACGGCGCCCCCTGCTGCTGACCGGTTCGGCGGGGATGACGGTCATGCTGGGTGCCGCCACGTACGCCTTCGGCCACGCCACCACCGTCAACGGCGAGCCGAACCTGGCCGACCCCTACGGCCCCATGGCGCTGGTCGCCGCGCACGCCTTCGTGTTCTTCTTCGCCATCTCGTGGGGACCGGTCGTGTGGGTGCTGCTGGGCGAGATGTTCCCGAACCGGTTCCGCGCCCCGGCCCTGGCGGTGGCCGCCGCGGCCCAGTGGCTGGCCAACTTCGTCATCACCGCCACGTTCCCACCGCTGTCCGAGGCGAGCCTGTCCATGACCTACCTCGGCTACACCGCCTTCGCGGGTGTGTCGGTGTGGTTCGTCCTCAGGTGGGTTCCCGAGACCAAGGGACGCACCCTCGAGGACATGGACCGCACGGCCCTGACCCGCACGGGCTGACCCCCGGAGCACCGTTCACCGTTCGACCCGAGTCTGGAGACCAGTATGGACCTCACCCCCACACCGCGGGACCGTTTCGCCTTCGGCCTGTGGACGGTCGGCTGGCGGGCCAACGACCCGTTCGGCGACCCCACCCGCGAGCGCCTCGACCCGGTCGAGGCCGTGCACGGCCTCGCCGACATCGGCGCCTACGGCGTCACCTTCCACGACGACGACCTGGTCCCGTTCGGCACCCCGGCCGCCGAACGTGACGCGATCGTCGACCGGTTCCGCGGGGCGTTGGACGAGACCGGCCTGGTGGTCCCCACGGCCACCACCAACCTCTTCGGTCACCCCGTGTTCAAGGACGGCGCGCTGACCGCCAAGGACCGGGACGTGCGGCGGTTCGCGCTGCGCAAGGCGGCGCGCAACATCGACCTGGCGGCCGAGCTGGGCGCCCGGACCTACGTGTTCTGGGGCGGACGCGAGGGCTCGGAGGCCGAGGCCGCCTACGACCCGGCCGCGGCGCTGGAGCGGTACCGCGAGGGCCTCAACGCGCTGACGCACTACGTCCGGGAGCGGGGGTACCGACTGCGGTTCGCCGTGGAACCCAAACCGAACGAGCCCCGCGGCGACATCCTGCTGCCGACCATCGGCCACGCCCTGGCGTTCGTCCAGACCCTGGACCATCCGGAGATGGTCGGGGTCAACCCCGAGGTCGGCCACGAGCAGATGGCCGGGCTCAACGCGGTGCACGGCTACGCGCAGGCGCTGTGGCAGGGGAAACTGTTCCACGTCGACCTCAACGGGCAGCACGGCCCGCGCTACGACCAGGACCTCGTGTTCGGCCACGGCGACCTCATCAACGCCTTCTTCCTGGTCGACCTGCTGGAGAACGGCGGCTACGACGGCCCCCGCCACTTCGACTACAAGCCGCTGCGTACTGAGAGCATCGAGGGTGTGTGGGAGAGCGCACGCGCCAACATGCGCACCTACCTGATGCTGCGGGAGCGGGCGCGCCGGTTCCGCCAGGACCCCGAGGTCGCCGAGGCGCGTACGGCCGCGCGCGTGGACCGGCTGTCGGTGCCCACCCTCGACGAGGGGGAGAGTGTCGCGAGCGTGCTGTCCGAGGAGCTCGACGTCGCCGAGGCGGCCGAGCGGGGAGCGGCCAACGCCCGCCTGCAGCAACTGGCCGTGGAACACCTGATGGGAGCACGCTGAACATGCCGTTGGTCGCGGGTGTCGACTCGTCGACACAGTCCTGCAAGGTGCTCGTCCGCGACGCCGAGACCGGCGCGCTGGTACGCGAGGGCCGGTCCGACCATCCGGAGGGGACCCAGGTCGACCCCCGCCACTGGTGGCGGGCGCTGAACGCCGCCGTCGACGCCGCCGGCGGGATCGACGACACGGTGGCGGTGGCCGTCGCCGGACAGCAGCACGGGATGGTCTGCCTCGACGAGCGGGGGGAGGTCGTGCGGCCGGCGTCGCTGTGGAACGACCTCGCCCCCGCGGCGGCAGCCGAGGAGCTCGTGGCCGAGCTCGGCGCGCGCGAGTGGGCGCGGGCGGTGGGTATCGTCCCGCGGGCATCGTTCACCGTGGCCAAACTGCGGTGGCTCGCCGAGACCGACCCCGGTTCCGCCGAGCGCACCGCGGCGGTGTGCCTCCCGCACGACTACCTCACGTGGCGGCTGGCCGGAACCGGCGACCCCGCCCGGATCACCACTGACCGCGGCGACGCCTCGGGCACCGGGTACTGGTCGCCGTTCTCGCTCACCTACCGCGAGGACCTGGTCACCCGGGCGTTCGGGGCGGTGCCGGCGCTGCCCCGGGTGTGCGCCCCGGCCGAGCGGGTCGGCACCACCGGCGGCGGCGCCGTGCTCGGCGCGGGTACCGGCGACAACATGGGCGCGGCACTGGGGCTGGGCATCGGCCGGGGCGACGTGGTGGTCTCGCTGGGCACGTCCGGAACCGTGTTCGCCGCGGGAACGGAACCGATCGCCGACGCCGCCGGGGACATCGCCGGTTTCTGCGACGCGACCGGCCACTTCCTGCCGCTGGTGTGCACGCTCAACGCCGCGCGGGTGCTCAGCTCCACCGCGGCGATGCTCGACACCGGCCTGGACGGACTGGACCGGCTCGCCCTGCGGGCCGATCCGGGGGCGGGCGGACTGACGCTGCTGCCCTACCTCGACGGAGAGCGCACACCGAACCTTCCCGAGGCCTCCGGCACGCTCACCGGTATGCGCACGGCCAACATGACCCCGGCCAACGTGGCCCGGGCGGCCGTCGAGGGAGTGCTGTGCGGACTCGCCGACGGGCTGGACCTGCTCCGGGGGCGGGGTGTCGAGGTCAACCGTGTGCTGTTGACCGGCGGAGCCGCGCAGTCGGCCGCGGTGCAGGGCCTGGCTCCGGCCGTGTTCGCCGCCGACGTGGAGGTGCCACAGCCCGACGAGTACGTGGCGATCGGCGCCGCCCGCCAGGCCGCCTGGGCCTGGGCGGGGTCGGACGAGCCCCCCGCCTGGGAGGTGAGCCGCGCGCGTCTTCCGAAGGCGGATCCGGAGTCCGCCCGGCCGGTGCGGGAGGCGTACCGCGAGGCCCGCGGCCGGGTGTACGGGGTGTGAGCCGGCGCCCGGGCACCGGCCGCCGAGACCGTCCCTCCATTGCCGGATGCCAGGGGTGAGTGTACAGTCACTCATATGGTGACGAGCGAGCGGGAGCTGTCCACGGCCGACGCGCGTCGGGCGGCCGTCGTGAGCAGCGCGGTACGCCTGTTCGCCCGTTCGGGCCTCTCGGGGGCCACGATCGGGGCGATCGCGGACGACGCGGGAATCTCGCCGGCCTACGTGTTCAAGCTGTTCAGCAGCAAGAACCAGCTGTTCGTCGCGGCGCTGGAGAGCTGCTACGAACAGATCCTCGGAGTGCTGGAGGACGCGGCCGCGGGTTCGGACACGGCCGGTTCGGCGGACGTGCTCGACCGGATGGGCGCGGCCTACGCCGAGCTGATCGCCGACCGCGACCTGCTGAACCTCCAGGTGCACGCCCAGGCGGCGGTCGGAGTCCCGGAGGTCCGGGATGCCGTGCGTTCGGGCATCGCCCGGATCACGGCACTCGCGAGCTCCCGGTCCGGGGGGAGCGCCGGGGAGGTCCAGCGTTTCATGGCCTACGGCCAGCTCTGCCACCTACTGACGGCCGTCGACGCCTTCGGGGTCGACGAACGCTGGGCGGCGACCCTCACCGAGGGCGTCCGCCACACCGCACCCGCGGAGGATCCGCGGAACTGAGGCAGGCCCGCCCGACACGGGCGGGCCTTTCTCGTGACAAAAGAGTGATTGATGGGTCACTCACTACGGAAGGAGCGCGTACATGACCCCGAGCACCGATCACGGCCTCCATGTCGTCCTGGGCGCCGGGCCGGCCGGAACCACCCTGGTGGAGGAGCTGGCGTCGCGCGGCGAACGGGTGCGCCACGTCTCCCGTTCCGGGATCGCGACCTCCCCGCCGGGGGTGGAGACCGCGCGCGGCGACGTCTCGACCCCCGACGGGGCCGTCGCCGCGACGGAGGGCGCCAGCGTGGTCTACCACGCGGTCAACGTGGACTACCACCGGCAGGTCCGGACCATGCCGGCCATCGCGGAAGCCGTCCTCACCGCGGCGAGGACCCACGACGCGAAACTCGTCGTGCTGGACACGCTCTACCCCTACGGCACCGCCGACGGCGGGCACATCACCGAACGGACACCCTGGTCGGCGACGTCGGAGAAGGGGAGGATGCGCGCGGACCTGGACCGCCGCTACCTCCGCGCGCACACCGACGGGGAGGTGCGGGTGGCCCTGGGAAGGTCCGCCGACTTCTTCGGACCCAGGGTGCTCAACTCCACGCTCGGTGGCGCGTTCTTCCCGGCCGCGCTGAGGGGCGAGCCCGCGATGGCCCTGGGCGACATCTCCCTGACGCACAGCTACTCCTTCATCGCCGACACCGCCCGCGGGCTGGCCGAACTGGGGGTCCGCGACGACGGCGACGGCCGGGTCTGGCACCTGCCGACCGCCCCCGCGGTCAGCACACGACGGGTCCACCGGATCGTCGAGGAACTCCTCGGCCGGCCGCTGCACGTCGAGGTGCTGGACCGGCCCGTCGCGTTCGGCCCGTTCGACGAGCGGTTCATGGCCGAGTACGCCGAGCTCTTCTACCAACACCGGATCCCGCAGAACATGGTCTCGCGGGACTTCGAGGAGGCGTTCTCCACCAGCCCCACCCCGCTGCCCAAGGCCCTGGCGGCGACGATCGCCTGGTACCGCGACGCGGGTCAGTAGTCCGTGTCCCGCTCGCGCCACGGGGTGCGCAGCAGCTCGCGGTCGTCGAAGGACAGGGCGCGGTCGGCGCGCTCGACATGGCGCTCCAGGTCGGCGGTGCTCAGCCGCCGCCGCGCCACGTAGTACAGGACGGCGTCCCGGGGGACCTCGGTGGTCCATGAGGGGCTGAGGTCCACCCCTGCCCCGGTGTCCAGGCCGAGCACGGTGGCGGCGTTCCACCGGCCCAGCGCCATCTGGAAGTGGCCGTAGCTGCGGCCGGCCAGGGACGCGGGCACCCGGACGGAGTAGGTGCCGCGCTGTCCGGCGCCCAACAGCCCGGAGAGGACACCCGACATCCCGGGGTCGCGGGCCTCGGCGGCGAGGAGCCGCCAGGAGTGCCACTCCACGCAGCGGGCGCCGGGGGCCACACGCGCCACGGTGCGCGCGTGGGCCATGTCGTGCAGGGCGACCACGGTGTGGACCTCCGGGGCGAGGTAGGCGGCGGCGACGGTGACCTTGAGCGCCTCGTCGTCGTCGCGAGGGTCCACCACCACCGTGGTGGCGCGGTCCAGCGCGGCGCGGCCCAGCACCTCCTCGTCGGTGAGGTTGCCGCGCACGAACCGGGTGTCGTCGCGGTGTCCCAGCGGGTGCTGCTCGGTCTGCTCCTCCCAGGCGCACAGGACGATCTGGTGGGGCTCCTCGGCGGTCAGCTCGGCGATGACCCGCTCGGTGCGGCCGGGAATGTAACCGAGAACGGCGGTGTGTCCGGTGGTGTGCAGTTCGGCGCGACCGTGCATGCGCAGTCCCTTGGCCTTCTCGATGGCGCGCGCCAGGCGCGTGAAGAGCATGGTGATGGTGACGATGCCGCCGACGATGACGTAGAGGCCGATGAACTGCCCGGCGGTCGTGGTGGGGTAGTGGTCACCCGGTCCGGCGGCGGCCGGGGTGACGGTGCCGGCGAACCACCACCAGTAGGCGTCGGCGCGCACCACGGCGGCGCCCGGCGGTTCGGCCCAGACCATCAACAGCCAGCTGCTGACGAAGACGAACAGCAGCAGCTCCACGGGAAGCGCCCAGGTGACGCGCTGCCGTATCCGGGCCAGGGCGCGGGTCAGCCACAGCCGCACGGGGTGAGGGTATCCGAGCCGGCCGGGGCGGGTACAGCGCACCGGGCCGGGACACTCGACACCGTCCCACGGCGGGTGTTTGGATTCCAGCCAGGACACGGCGCCGACCGGGTGTCGGCATGCGGGAGCGTGGTGGGTCATGGCTCAGTCCGGGCGGTATCGGGGCGAGCGCGCGGTGCGGCCGGGGGTGTTCTTCCCGGCCGCCGGTTTCATCGTGGCGTTCGTGGTGCTGGCCATGGCGCTGCCCGGGGCCTCCTTCACGTGGATAACCGCGGCCCAGGACGCCGTCGTGGACTCGTTGGGCTGGTACTACGTGGCCGTGGTGTCGGCGTTCGTGGTGTTCGCGCTGTGGACGGTGGTGGGACGCAGCGGCGAGGTGAAACTGGGACCCGACGACGCGGAGCCCGAGTTCGGCCTGGGATCGTGGTTCGCGATGCTGTTCGGTGCCGGTATGGGCATCGGACTGGTGTTCTGGGGTGTGGCCGAGCCGCTGCACCACTTCGCGGGCATACCCAACCGGTCCCCGGAGATGCTGCAGGGCGGTGACGCGGCCGGGGTCGCCGAGGGCGCGCTGGTGCAGACGCTGGTGCACTGGGGGCTGCACCCCTGGGCGATCTACGCGGTGGTGGGTCTGGCCGTGGCCTACACGGTGCACCGCCGGGGGCGGCCGGTGTCGCTGCGCTGGGCGCTGGAATCCTTGCTGGGCGAACGCCGGGTACGCGGCGCGCTGGGCGACGTCATCGACGTCACCGCGGTCGTCGGCACGGTGTTCGGGGTGGCCACCTCGCTGGGGCTGGGAGTGTCCCAGATCGCGGCCGGGCTGGAGGCCCTGGACCTGGTGCGCGATCCCGGGCTGGCCGGGAAGGTCCTGATCATCGGGCTGATCACCCTGTTGGCCATAGTCTCGGTGGCCACGGGGCTGCACCGCGGCATCCGCTTGCTGTCGAGGCTGAACCTGGGGCTGGCGGGTGCGCTGCTGGTGTTCGTCGCGGTCACCGGACCGAGCCTGTTCCTGCTGCGTGAGGGCGTGCAGCTCGTTGGGGTCTACGCCCAGGACCTCGTCCGGATCAGCCTGAACACCTCCGCCCTGTCCGGTGAGCGGGGAGTGGAGTGGCAGAGCTGGTGGACGGTGTTCTACTGGGGCTGGTGGATCGCCTGGGCGCCGTTCGTGGGAGTGTTCATCGCCCGCATCTCCCGGGGGCGCAGCGTACGGGAGTTCGTGGCCGGGGTGCTGCTCGTGCCCAGCGCGGTGACACTGGTGTGGTTCACGGTCTTCGGGGGAAGCGCGCTGTGGCACCAGCTGCGACGCGAGGGTGCACAGTTCCACGGCGGGCTGATCGGCGACGACGGGTCGGTGTCCCAGGCAGGGGCGCTGTACGAGCTTCTGGAGAGCCTGCCGTGGGCAACGGTGGCCGTGGGGCTCGCGGTGGTGCTGGTGGCACTGTTCTTCGTCACCTCCTCGGACTCCGGGTCGCTGGTCGCCGACATGCTGGCCTCCGGAGGGCGGGCCGACCCGCCGGTGTGGAGCCGGGTGTTCTGGTCCCTGCTGGAGGGGGCCGTGGCGGTGGCGCTGCTGACGGTGGGCGGCGAGACCGGGCTGACGGCGCTGCGCTACGCCGCCGTCATCATCGCGTTGCCGTTCAGCGTGGTGATGATCGCGATGTGCGTGGCTATGGTGCGCTCCCTGCGCGCGGAACGGCGCCTGCAGCTGCGTATCCAGCGGGGCCTGCAGCGCGAGGAGCTGACGGCGCGGGTGTGGCAGAACCTCGCCGAGGAGGGGGTGGTCCACCCCGACACCGGGCCCGGGGACGACCCCGGGGACAGCCCGGACACCGGCGGCGGTCCCGAGAACGGGTCCGGGAACAGCCCGCCAGGGGCCGGGCTCTGAGTACGGTGCCCGGCCGAGGCCGCTGTCAGAGCCCGGGCCACGACCCGGGGCGGCCAAACCGGGGTTCCGCGACCGCGGGCACTGGCCGGATCCGGCCAGTGCCCGCTTTCCGTGATGGTCGGGGGCGTTGCGGTGGCGCCGCGGGCCGCCCGCTTCCGGTCACGTCCGGGACTGGCCCGCGGGAACGGGCTCCCGCTCGTTCTCCTCGGAGCTCGGGCCGGTGTCGGGTCCGCTGGAGTCCGCGGCGCTCGTTTTCGCGCCGCCGGCCGCGGCGCGCTTCTTGTTGTAGATGTCGAAGGCCACCGCGAGCAGCAGAACAAGGCCCTTGATCAGCTGCTGCCAGTCGACTCCCAGCCCGATGATCGACATGCCGTTATTGATCACGCCCATGACCAGTGCACCGACAACGGCCCCGATCACGGTGCCCACGCCGCCGGAGGCCGAGGCGCCGCCGATGAACGCCGCGGCGATCGCGTCAAGCTCGAACATCTCTCCGGCACCCGGCGTCGCCAGGTTCAACCGCGCGGTGAAGAGCACACCGGCCAGCGCGGCCAGCGTCCCCATGTTCACGAACACCCAGAAAGTGGTGCGGCGGGTGTCCACCCCGGACAGCATCGCGGCGCGCTCGCTGCCGCCCACGGCGTAGATGTGCCGGCCGGCGGTGGTGGACCTCATCAGGAACGCGTACCCGACGATCAGCGCGACCAGCAGCAGCCCGACCACCGGAACACCGCTGTGCAGGGCCAGCATGTAGCTGAACACCATGACCACTGCCGTCGTCAGGACCGACGTCAGCGAGTTCAGCCGCGCGGACGAGGCCGGAAGGCCGTGCCGGAGGTTGCGTGCCCGGTCGTTCCACTGGATCCCCACGAGTGCGGCCGAGGCCGCGGCCCCGATCACCAGGGGCAGCACATGCACCCCGCCGACCTCGAGGTCGGGAACGAAACCGCCGGCCAGGAAACGCACCGACGACGGTAGCCGGCCCACTGACTCCCCGCCGAGCACGAGCAGGGTGGCACCCCGGAAGATCAGCATCCCGGCCAGGGTCACGATGAAGGCCGGGATCCGCATGTAGGCGATCCAGAAGCCGTGCCACGCGCCGATGGCCGCCCCCAGCAGCAGAGCCGCCGGGAGGACGACCAGCAGCGGAAGCCCCAGGTCGGCCAGCATGATCGCCGTCACGGCACCCACGAAGGCCACGACGGAACCGACGGACAGGTCGATGTGGCCGGTGATGATCACCAGCATCATCCCGATCGCGAGGACCAGGACGTAGGAGTTCTGCATCACCAGGTTGGTGATGTTGAGCGGGCGCAGCAGCAGCCCGCCGGTGAGGATCTGGAACAGAACCACGATGACGGCGAGCGCGATCACCATGCCGTACTGTCGTGCGTTGTTCCGCAGCATGTCGCGTATCGTGTTCATTCCCGTGGCCCACGCATTCGTCATCGTCACGGTCCTGTCGTCGTCATGAGCCGCATGAGGGATTCCTGGTCGGCTTCGGAACCCGCGACGTCCCCGGTGACGCGCCCCTCGCGCATCGCGTAGACGCGATCGCACATCCCCAGCAGCTCCGGCAGCTCGGAGGAGATCATCAGCACGGAAGCTCCCCGCTCCACGAGCCGGTGGATGATCATGTAGATCTCGTACTTGGCGCCGACGTCGATCCCGCGGGTGGGCTCGTCCAGGATGAGCAGCTCCGGCTCGGTGAACATCCACTTGCCCAGCACGACCTTCTGCTGGTTGCCGCCGCTGAGGTCTCTGGCGGCCTGGTGGATGTCGCGGCTTTTCACTTGCAACTGGCCGCGCAGCCTCTCGGCGGCGACCGACTCCTCGGCGGGGTTGATCACCGCGCGGCGGCTGACCCGCCGCAGCCCGGGCAGCGTGAGGTTGTGCCGTATGTCGTCGTCCATGACGAGCCCGAGCTGCTTGCGGTCCTCCGGGACGTAGGCGATGCCGTTGGCGACGGCGTCGGCGACGCTGCCGGTGCGGATCCGCTCCCCGTCCTTGTGGACGGTCCCGCTGACGTACTGCCCGTAGGAGCGGCCGAACACGCTCATCGCGAACTCGGTCCGCCCCGCGCCCATCAGCCCGGCCAGGCCCACGATCTCGCCGCGCCGGACCGTCAGGGTGGCACCGTCGACGATGCGGCGCCCCAGCTGGGTGGGGTGGTCGACGCTCCAGTCGCGCACCTCGAACCGGACCCCGCCGATGCGGGGTGTGCGTTCGGGGAAGCGGTGCTGCAGGTCGCGGCCGACCATCGCGCTGATGATGCGGTCCTCATCGACCCCGCCCTCGGCCAGCGCCATGGTCTCGACGGTGCGGCCGTCACGAAGCACAGTGATCGTGTCGGCGACCCTGGCGACCTCGTCCAGCTTGTGCGAGATGAGGATCGACGTGATGCCCTGTGCTTTGAGCTCCGTCAGCAGCCGTAGCAGGTTGTCGCTCTCCGCCTCGTTCAGTGCCGACGTCGGTTCGTCCAGGATGAGCAGCCGTACACGCTTCGAGAGCGCCTTCGCGATCTCCACGAGCTGCTGCTCACCCACGCCGAGCGCGGACACCGGAAGCGTCGGGTCCCGGTCCAGCCCCACCCGGCTCAGCAGATCGCGGGCGTCGCTGACGGTACGTCCCCAGTCGATGCGGCCGGCCCCGCGCACCCGCTCGTTGCCCAGGAAGATGTTCTCGGCGATGGAGAGGTTCCCGACGAGAGCCAGCTCCTGGTGGATGATCACGATCCCCGCCCGCTCACTGTCGCGGATTCCGGAGAACATCCGCACGTCACCGTCGACCAGGATCTCCCCGGTGTAGTCGCCGTGGGGGTGGACACCGCTGAGTACCTTCATCAGGGTGGACTTGCCGGCACCGTTCTCTCCCACGAGCGCCCGGACCTCACCGCGGGGGATCCGCAGGTCGACATCCGAGAGCGCCCGGACACCGGGGAACTCCTTGGAGATCGCGCGCATCTGGAGGATGAGGTCGCTCACTTGAGATCCGACTCCTCGTAGTAACCGCTTTCGACCAACTCCTCCTCGTAGTTGTCGGCGTCGACCGAGACCGGTTCGAGGAGGTGGGCCGGGACGACCCTCTCGCCGTTGTCGTAGCTCTCGGTGTCGTTGACCTCGGGTTCCTCGCCCTGCACGACGGCGTCGGCCATACCGGCGGCGACCTCCGCCAGCTCGCGGGTGTCCTTGAACACGGTCTGCGTCTGCTCACCCGCGATGATCGACTTCACCGAGGCCACTTCCGCGTCCTGTCCGGTGATCACCGGGAGCGGCTTGTCCTCCTCGCCGTAGCCGACCCCCTTGAGGGAGGAGATCACCCCGGTGCTGATCCCGTCGAAGGGGGACAGCACGGCGTCGAGGTCCCTGTCGCTGTAGTGCGCGCTGAGCAGGTTGTCCATGCGCTCCTGGGCTTCAGCGCCGTCCCAGCGCATCGTGGCGATCTGGTCCATCTCCGTCTGCCCGCTGACGACGTTCAGAACGCCGTCCTCGATGTAGGGCTCCAGCACCGACATGGCGCCGTCGTAGAAGAAGTAGGAGTTGTTGTCGTCCGGGGAGCCGCCGAACAGCTCTATGGTGAACGGCCCCTCCTCGTTCTCCAGGTCGAGAGCCTTTTCGATGTAGCGTCCCTGGAGCACGCCCACCTCGAAGTTGTCGAAGGTCGCGTAGTAGTCGACGTGCTCCGTGCCGCGGATGAGCCGGTCGTAGGAGATGACGGGGATGTCGTTCTCGGCGGCCGAGTCCAGGACCTCGGTCAGCGACTCACCGTCGACAGCGGCGATGACCAGGGCGTCGACGTCCTTGGTGATCATGTTCTCGATCTGGGCGGCCTGGTCCTCCACCACGTCCTCGGCGTACTGCAGGTCGGTGCCGTAGCCCGCCTCCTCCAGCTCGGCGACCATGTTGTCGCCGTCCCGCACCCAGCGCTCCCAGGACTGGGTGGGCATGGAGATGCCGATCGTGCCGTTCTCCCCGGCGTCGCGTGCGGCGTCGCCGACACCGCCGCACGAGGCGAGCGGGATCGTCAACGACACCGCGAACAGCGCCGCTCCGATTGGTTTCATCCTCATGTGAGACACCTCTTTCGCTGGTTACACGGTGATGCCGCGTCGTGTGGACCGTGTCGGGGCAGGACCGGGGACGGCCGGTGTGCGGCCGTCCGGGCACCGGGGGCTGCACGACGCCGAGGAGGTCGTCCTGTAGCCGGAAGCCGGGGTGGCGCGCGGCGCTCGGTGGCGCCCTCGGCTCGCATCCCGCGCGGGCCGATGCCGGGAGTCACGGGGTCGCCGGTGCGGTGGTTGACGGCGATGCACCGCCGCCGCACCGTTCGCCGGGTCGTGGTGGCGGCTGCACCCGCTCCATCCGCAGGATGCTGCCGGAGGACGCGGCGCCCGATTCCGGGCGCCCGGGCCGGGGGTGTGTTCCTGTCTAGCGCGCATGGCAACTCTCCTGCCTGTCGTGCGCTGCTGCGTCCCCGAACCGCGTGCGTGTTCGAGGTGTGAGGGGGCGGCGTCCCCCGGGCAGCGCCGCCCCTGCGAGTGGATTCGTGGTGCCTGCGTGCTGTCGGTTGGAGGGGCCGATCCCCTCCGGGTCAGACCTGGACGAACTCGATTCCGGTGAGTTCGCAGAACACTCGCCACTCCGCGGCCACGGAGCCGAGGTTCATCACGATGTGGTGGGTTCCCCCGTTGCGCAGCCAAGCGTCCATGCAGTCACGGATCCCCGAGTCCGGGCGGAACTGGCCGTAGGGCATCTCCAGGGCCGGAAGCCGCTGGGAGTCCAGCACCTCGCCCTCGGCGACCACCATCCGGAACCGCTCACCGCCCAACGCGACCAGCGAGGCCAGCGTGGCGCGGCCGGGCTTGATCCGGAACAGCACCGTAGGGGGATCGTCGAGGTTCCCGATGGCCAGTGGCCGCTTGATGAGCCGCACCGGCTCGTCGTCGCGGGCGACCCGCCAGTTTCCCTCTCCCATGTGGCTCATGAGAAGGGAGTCACTCGGGTAGTCCATGGCGTACATCTCGGTGAAGTGGCCGTCCCCGGCGAGCTGGTGCCCGGCGTGCACCATCGCGGCGGCGAGCACGTCACCCTCACCGGCGAAGCCGTACCCCCGGGCCATCAGGGATGAGGCCGAGGCCATGGGAAGCCGGTCGAACCGTCCGTCCTCACCGATGGCGTCGAAGTGCGTGGAGTACGCTCGGCAGCCGTGCTCGGTGAGCAGCCGCTCGATCCCGAGCTGCATGCGGGCGTGGTCCGCGCGTTCCTCCCCGGACAGTCGCCCGTCGATCTCGAACCGCTCGTCCTCCCAGCTCATGAGCGCGCTGACCTCGGAATCGGGCAGCTCGTCCATCGTGCGGCGCAGCGCCCCCGGCGCGATCGCCACCACCTCCGGGCCGAGGGCGCGCACCAGCGCGGTCTCGTCGAACCGGGCGTCGCCCATCCCGTTCATGGCGTAGCCGAACACGCCCACCTTGAGGCGTTTCCACCCTGTGGCGGCGCGGGCCGCCCGCGCCCAGCGCCCGACGCGCTCGCGGAAGGCCCCGCTCGGCCACTCCTCGGTTACCACGTCGAAGGCAACCCCCGCCCGCACCATCGCGTTGGCGGTGTCCTGGGCACCGTGGATGCCCTGGTTGTAGGTCATGTCATCCATGTCCCACTCGGGGCTCACCGCCGGATCCGGCTGGATGTTGGCCAGGCAGACCGGCAGTCGCAGCTCGCGGAACACGCGTGTCACGCGCAGCGAAGGCCCGTATGTGAGCATCACGACCAGGACACCGTCGAGGCCGGCGTTCTCGAACTCGCGCATGGCGCGTTCGGCGTCGTCGCGGCTGCGCACCGGGTCGCTGGTGACACACTCGGCGACCGGTTCGAGGCTCTCGGCGACGCGTCGCGCGTATGCGGCCTGATGCTCGGTGATCCCCGGGATCATGTCGTCGTACAGGGGCTGCATGATCCCCAGGACGCCGATGCGCGGCAGGGTCTCAGTCATGTTCCTCATCTCTGGCCGTAGACGTTCTGGTAGCGCTCGTAGAGTGCGTCGATGTGCTCCTGGGGAAGCCGCTCGACGGGACCGTGCTCGCGTGCCAGGTGCACGGTGCGAGCGACGTCCTCGCACATCACCGCGGCCTTGACGGCGGCCTTCGGCGAGTCGCCGATGGTGAAGACCCCGTGGCTGCGCATCAGCACCGCCGGTGAGCGGTGCCCGGTCAGTGTCGCGACGATTCCTCTGCCGATGTCGTCACCGCCGATGAGGGCGAACGGGCCGACCGGTACGTCGGCGCCGAACTCGTCGGCCATCGCGGTGATGGCACACGGGATCGGCTCGTCGCGGGCGGCCCACGCGGTGGCATACGGGCTGTGGGTGTGCACCACCCCGCCGACCTCGGGCATGGCGCGGTACACGTAGGCGTGGGCGTCGGTGTCGCTGGACGGCGAGTGGCGCCCGTCGACGAGGGCGCCGTCGAGGTCGCAGACGACCATGGACTCCGGGGACAGGTCCTCGTAGCTGACACCGCTCGGTTTGATCACGATGAGGTCGGAATCGGGGACCCGGGCCGAGATGTTCCCGCTGGTCCAGGTCACCAGGTTCCAACGGAGCAACTCGGAGTGCAGGGCGCAGACGTCCTCTCGGACGCGCTCGACGGCCTCGGTGGGGAGTGTCATGATATGCCTTACCTGGTGTGGTTCTTGTCGCGGATGCGGCGCAGCCGGTGGAGGGCCTCGGTGCCCCCGCGGCCGAAGTGGTCGTGCAGGTCGGTGTAGACCGCGTAGAGCTCGTCGTAGTCGGCGGCCCGCGCCGGGTCCGGCAGTACCGCGTCGCGGGTGACGCTGCCCATCGCCTCGGAGGCGGCGGGAACGTCGGGGTAAGCGCCGGCGGCGACGGCGGCGTGGATCGCGGCTCCGAGGGCGGGGCCCTGATCGGAGTCGGCCACGTGCAGCGGGCGGTTCAGCACGTCGGCGTAGATCCGCAGCACGAGGTCGTTGCGTTTCAGTCCGCCGGCCACGGTGAACCCGTCGACGGGGACGCCGGAATTCTGGAACGCGTCGACGATGGTGCGGGTGCCGAACGCGGTGGCCTCGATCAGAGCCCGGTAGACCTCCTCGGCGCGGGTTGCCAGGGTCATGCCCGCGACCACGCCCGAGAGGCCGTGGTCGACCAGGACCGACCGGTTGCCGTTGTGCCAGTCGAGTGCCACCAGCCCGTGTGCTCCCACGGGCTGCTCCGCCGCCTTCCGGGAGAGCAGCTCGTGCGCGGTGATCCCGAGCTCGGCGGCCTCGTCGGCGTACCCGGACGGGGCGAACCCGTCGGCGAACCAGCCGAAGATGTCCCCGACGCCGCTCTGCCCGGCCTCGTAGCCCCATGACCCGGTCACGATGCCGTCGCGTACTGCCCCGCACATGCCCGGGACCTCGGCGAACCCGGTCGCGTTGAGCACGTGGCAGGTGCTGGTGCCCATGATGGCCAGCATCTGGCCGGGTGCGACGGTTCGCGCGGCGGCCGCGGTGGTGTGGGCGTCGACGTTGCCAACGGCGACCGCGGTTCCTTCGGGAAGCCCGGTCAGCGCCGCTGCGGCGTGGGTGAGCCCCCCTGCGCGCCCGCCCAGTGGGGAGAGCGGGTGGGCGAGCTTGTCCGCGACGAAGTCGGCGAAGCGGGGGTCGAGCGCGGCCAGGTACTCGCGCGAGGGCCACGCGCCGTCCTGGTGGATCCCCTTGTACCCGGCCACGCAGGCGCTGCGGTTCTCGCTGCCGCAGAGTTGCCAGACGATCCAGTCGGTGGCCTCAATGAACCGTTCGGCGCGGGCGTAGACTTCCGGGTCCTCCCGAAGGACCTGTAACGCCTTGGGGAACTCCCATTCGGCCGATATCCGACCGCCGTAGCGCGCGAGCCACGGTTCGCCGCGTTTCTCAGCCACAGCGTTGACCTCGTCCGCCTCGGGCTGGGCGGCGTGGTGTTTCCAGAGCTTCGGGTAGGCGTGCGGCCGGTCGGCGAGCTCGGACAGCTCACACAGCGGAGTGCCGTCGGCGGTCGTGGGCATGAAGGTCGAGGCGGTGAAGTCCGTGCCGATCCCGATCACCCGTTGTGCGGGTACGCCACTTGCGGCGAGGGCCTCGGGGACCGCCTCGCGCAGGACAGCGCGGTAGTCGTCGGGGACCTGTAGTGCCGTGTCGGGCGCGAGGGAGACGCCCGACCCCGGCAGCGCCTCGGTGACCGCGCCGTGCTCGAAGTCGTGCACGGCGCTGGCCAGCTCAGCGCCATCGGCGACCCGGACCACGACGGCCCTTCCCGACAGGGTCCCGAAGTCGACGCCGATGACGACATCAGATGAAATGTTAGCGCTAACATTTGGATTCACGGGGGGCTCCAGGAGAGACGTGGCGGGCTATCTGGTCGACGGGGGTGCGGTGCTCTGGCGGGTCACCAGCCGTGCCGGTACGACGTCGCGTTTGGGGGCCGACTCCGGCGATTCGGAGTCCTCCAGCAGCGAGAGCAGCAACGCGATGCTGCGCTGCCCCACTTCGCTGAAGTCCTGGGCCACCGTCGTCAACGGCGGCGTGAAGAACTCCGCCTCGGGTACGTCGTCGAACCCGACGACGCTCACCTCCTGCGGCACGCGCAGTCCCGCCTCCCCGAGCGCGCGCAGCACACCCAACGCCATCTGGTCGTTGGCCACGAACACCGCGGTGACCTCGCGGTCGTCGGCGAGCCGCCGGCCGAGCTCGTAGCCCTCCCTGGGGCGCCAGTTCCCCCACAGCGGCTCGGGCACCGGAGCGCCGGCCTCCTCCAGCGCCCGGTGCCACCCGGCCACGCGCCCCTCGGACTCCAGCCAGTCGTGCGGGCCGGCGATGTGGTGGACGGTGCGGTGACCGAGCTCGATCATGTGCCGGGTGGCGAGGTAGGCCCCACCGGGCTGGTCCACACAGACCACCGGAATGTCCGGCGCCTGCCCGCCCTCGACGGCGACCACCGGGCGCCCGTGGGGAAGGTCCGCCAGACCCTCGACCACGGTACGCAGGGGAGCGATCACGATGTAGCCCTCGACCGACTGCTGGGCGAGGTAGTCCATCGCCTCGCGGACGGCCTCATGGGTGACCGTCTGCAGGGTGACGACGCTGAGGAAGTAGCCGGCCGCGCGGGCGGCGCGCTCGATCCCGCCCAGGGTGCTGGCCGGACCGTACAACGTCGGGTCGAACGCGATGACCCCGATGACACTGGTGCGCCGGGTCACCAGTGCCCGCGCCGAGGAGTTGCGGAGGTATCCGAGCTCATCGATGGCCATCTCCACCCGCGTGCGGGTCTCGGCCTTGACGTTGGGGTGCCCGTTGAGCACGCGCGAGACCGTCTGGTGCGACACTCCCGCCATCCGCGCGACGTCGGCCATGACAGGGCTGTGCCCGTTCGCAGCCGGCATGGCACCCCCAATCCTCGCAACGCCGGGGAAACGCCGTTGTGACGTAGGAAATATTGTTAGCGCTAACACACAGGGTGTCAAGGGGCCTCTGCCACGGAAGGGCCAGGGTCACCGGCCTCGTGCTCTGACCGGAAGCGTTCGCCGGGCGGTCAGGCCGCTGGTGTCAGCGGGCGAGCGCCCCAGCGGATAGCAGCGGCGGCCGTGGGTGATCCGGTGGCGGCGCGCCAGCAGACGCAGGGCCACGGCGGCGCTTCCGGGGACGGGCCCGGGGAGATCCCGCCCGCGAAGTCGGACTCTGCACGCGGCGCCCGGCTTTCCGGGGCTCCCTCCCCGGAAAGCCGGAAGGGACGGGACACCACGCGTGTGCCCCGTCCCCGTGGATGATCCCGGTGTCCCTGTCTTGCCCTGCACCTTCCACCTACGACGATCAGCGGCACAGCCCTCCCGTGGCACGAGAACCACGGGACCTCTCCCACCCGAGAAAGAAAGATCTCACCAATATTATTTAAAGAAAGGACAGGTGTCCCATGGGTGCGTGCCACAGAAAATATGGGTTCCTAGCATCGGGGCTGGAGCGAGCGCGTGTTTTTCGTTTCTTTTCGGGGGTCCGCCTGCAGACGTAGCGGGTCCCCTTTTGGAGTGCGCGTATACCGAAGAAAGGTCCGAGAGTGTCCGAAACGACAACGACAGTACCCGACCTGGGTCCCGGCCGGATCTCCGATGACATCGACTCCCTCATGGGAAACATGCTGACAGCGCGCGCCCGGGCGCTGGTCGTTCAGAGGCAGCCTGATGTGACTCTTGCCCTGGGAGAAGCGGATGAAAAACAGTCATTGGTCGATTGCCAGGGACACGTAGAGGAACACGCGAAAGACTACCTTGAGAAAAAGATTCCGGAGGCGATAAATATACTGGAGGGAGTCAAGCTCATTGTCGATCAGCTTCCGTCCCCGGGAGAGAGTACCAACAAGTTTTTAGCGCGGATGGACCTGACGAAGAGGAAGCTGGAGGACAACAAGTCTTTTTCGCGGGGGTTTTTCAACGGTCTCGTTTCGTTCCAAGAGAGGGCGAAGTACGATGTGGATTTTTTGGAAAAACATCTGGATGGCAGGATAAATAGACTCTCTGGAAATGATGGTGAAATTAACAATAAGAGGGAAAGGATAAAAAAGATCAACAAGGACATAGAAGACGATCTTGAGGAGTTTTCCCGTTGTACGAAAAACATTGGGAAAGACGCAGGGAAGATAATAAACTCCATCGCCGGTTCCATTGAGAAGGCAAGAGCGAAAAAAGAAGGGGAGGCCTCGGGCGATTCTGATGATATATCAGATTCTGTTATCGACATACCCGAGTCGAGCAAAAAGTCGAAGAAAGCGATGAGCGACTTCAAGGATCATATAAAAGAGTTGCAGTCTGCGCACACTGATTTGGCGAAATCTGATATGAGTCTGGCGGTTTCGGTCGAGATCAGTGATGAAGTGCTTGTCTATTTCCGAAGTCTGCACAGGGTGATGGAGAGTGCCGGTTCCCTGACGGCTACCTGGGATCGAGTGTCACATAATTTCTCTTCCCTGGAGCACGAGAAAAATGTTTCCCCGGAGTCCTTGGTTTCTGCTTGGCCGAGCTTCCGCGAAAAATGGTCGAGCCTTGCGTCGGAAATCAAGCACCTCGAGGAGCAGATTACATAAAGCAGGGCTGTATGGGCTTGATTTCGAGTTTTGGGGGATGCCGTGTCCAGTGAAATTTCTCAGGAAATAAAAAAGGATCAGGACAAAGGAAAGGAGGTGCTGAAGAACCAGTCTTCCCAAGGGCTCAATCTGCAGGCCGCGTCACTCGCAATTGAGCGGCAATCCTTGATTGATCTTGGAGACGGGGTGCCAGATAAAGTAAAAACAATCGAGAAAAAATTCAATGAGGAAATAAAGCGGGACAAGGATATAGCAGAAAGATATTTGTTCAAAACTCATCCCCTGATTATCGGGACGATTGAGGATATACGAGGGTTCTATGAAATACAGAAAGACTTGAAAAAGCATCTGGAGGAAGACAGCAAGGAAAAGTTCGCAACGCGCCTGAGGACCATAATAGAAAGGACGGATTATTACAATAAATCAACCCGAGGGCTCGTTGATAAACTCAACTCTCTACAGAAGGACTATTCATCCGCCGCGGGGAATATCACCACGTACGCAACTGAACTAAATTCCTACACCAAAGGGGATAAAGGTGCGCTTGAGGACCTGAAGAAAAAATTGAAAGATGTTCAGGATGAAATCGACAGCAAATCGGTTGCTGCGGTGGCGAGTGGCATCCTGATTGTCGGTGGTGTCGCGATGATACTCTTGGGGGCGGTTGGGGAGCTGTTTACCGGTGGTGCTTCGACTCTGCTGATCGTTGGGGGAGTATCCTGCGTCGTGGCTGGGACCGCAGGTGCTATTGCCAGCGGATTGAGTTTGTCCAAGCTTGTTGATACAAAAAGGGACATAATGACACAGAAGGCCCAGTTGGACAATGGCGTCAAGGCCTTCACAGATTTTTCTACCGGAATGGAAAGCCTCTCCGCTAAGGTTGAGAAAGCAGCACAATCCGCGCAGGAGGTGTCGAATGCGTGGAATGTGCTGCGTAAGCGTTTGGAAAACGTCGAGCACGACGCATTGCAGGGGAAACTTAGCTCTGGTGACCTTCGTGAGATATACACTGAGAACGTGGCAACAGGCGCCGAGAGTGTGGTGCAGGCGGCCCAGACCATAGAGAACCAGTTCAACGGGGCCCGGGACTACGACAAAGAGTCGGCCCAAAAAGACTTGTCGAAGAAAATAAAAAGCAAATTCGACAAGGTTTCCTGAAAATGGGTTCAATTTTTTTCCAGGCGTTGGGAAAGATTGAGGAGCTATCGACCCAGATTGCAGGTGAACAGGGGGAAACGTCACGTTTTAATGACATGCGTGGACATATTGACGGAATCCTGCACACCCTTGTCCCGAACGCCAAGAGCGAAGGAAATTCCCTGTACCAGTTCGCGGACACTCACCTGGAAGCGTTGCGTAGTATAAAACCGGGTTCGATGACGGGTCCGGCCTACCAGAATGGCGTTAAACAGGAGATAGAGGAACTCGGGCGAGGGGCGGAGGAACTGCGAACGAGGGTAGCAGTAGTCAGGAAGACTGTCGAGGGATCGCGCGCGAGAATATCGGGCGATATCTCCACACTCACCGCTGAGGAGAAACGAAGAGAAGCGCAGCGGAAGGTGGCGTTAGAAGAGGTCGAGGAGTGCGTGAGAAATATGGAAGAACTGGAAGAGCGAGTGGAAAATGCCAGGAGGAATGCGTGGCTTCAGGTTGCTGAATCTTTTCTTAGTCTCATTAGGAAGCAGAAGGATATCAGGGAGCGTCTTCGTGATGCGCAAAGGGATTTTCAGGAGCATGAAGAAAGGCTGCATCAGGTTGTAAATGAAATATACCCTTTGAGGGGCCTCTCCGCTTCGCTGGGGCAGCTTACCGTTTCTGTGCAGTCCTTCAGTAATATTTTGTCGCTGATCGTGGTGCAGCTCGCGGAAACGCGTTATGACTCCTCTTTTTCCGATGAGAGGGAGGCGGAGATCTATATGGAGGCTCTCACGAAATCACTCGGCAGGATCCGTGACGAAACACGTATGGCGTCGTAGTCACCGGGTGCTGCTCCCTGGGTACGGCAGGACTCTGAGGGCGCCCCAGAGGAACCGGATCGTGCACCGGGTGATGGAGCGGAGTCGGGGGAGGGGAGTTCCTGTTCCCCGACTCGGACGTGGTCTCCCTGGCAACGCGGTGCCGTGGAGTCCGTCATGTCGGCTTTGTCGCTGTCGGTTCCCCCGTCGCGGCCGAGCTCGACGCTGAGCTCCACATACTGCTCTCCGTTGACGTGGGAACGCTCCACCTTCCCGACCGGCCTGAGCCAGGCGTCTTCGGTGTCCGGGCCGGTCTCCAGGAAGAGCTTCCCACACGTGGCGGTCTCGCTGTCCGGCCACTGCCACCCCAGCTCGGCCACCACCCGGCGCAGGTCATCCTCACGCCAATGGCCCGGGCCCCTTCGCATAGACGGACGGCGAGCACACCCGGGACCGCCACATTGGTACTGGACATAGCTCTCCCCATCCGTCGCGCATGGCGTGTCGAGCATGGCAGGAACCACTGACGGAACGCCCGGGGAGACGCTGCCGTCCGGGTGCCGCCGGACCACCGGCCCTCCGAGGGCACCGGGACAGTCCCTGAATCACCCCTGAGGCGACCCTGGATCTCTCCTCGAGGCCCTGACTTCGGGGCGTACCGCCCCGTACGGTTGGCGGTATGGGACGCATACTCCTGATCATCGTCGCCGCAATCGCCGTTGTCTTTGTCGCGGGGTGGCTCTTCAGCCTGCTGATGGGCCTGCTGAAGTGGGCACTGATCATCGGCGCCGTCCTCCTGGGCGCAGCCGGGATCTCCAAGCTCCTCAAGACACGAGGCGGATCCGGCTCCAGGGTCTGATCGAGTGTTGAGCCGCAGTCACGTTCGGCGGCCGAGCGCGGAGCCAGCTCCACGCTCGACGCCGGAATCCGGGACACATGTCCCTGCCTCCGCGCGCCTCGGACGAGCGGACGCGTAGCCGGGGGTGTGACGGGAGGCCGTGCATGCCTCCGTTCCGGCGTGTCACGCGCTCCGCGATCCTGGGCTACGGGCTGTCGGAAGCGCGTCGCCGGGAACCTGCGAGGGCGGCCGTGCGCCTCATGTCCGGGGATCGTGGAACGGAGCACCATGAAAAAGTGGGCATGGCTCGCTGCCGCGGCAGGGGCGCTGGTTCTCGGACTGGTTGCGGGCTGGTTCGGCCGCGGGATGTACGCCTCGCAGCAACTCGAAGGAGCTCCTGGTGACAGGAGTGAGGAGTCCGAGAGGGGGCAGGGTGGCGCCGGCGGGCCGGACGTCGCAACGCTGGCGGTCGGCGACTCGGCGGACATCCGGACCATGCACGGCGACCGCTACGAGCTCACCGTCGACGACGTGCGGTACTACGAGGAGATCACCGGGACCGCTTACGGCGATGACCGCAAGGACAACCCCGTTTTCGTAACGGAACCCGAGGACTACTTGTTCGCCGCGGTTGACGTGACCATCACCAACACAGGCAGCGACGCGATAAGCCGCCTCGGGTTCGCCCGCCATGTCGGCGCCGACGGTGAGGTCTCCGAGGGCAAGGATGTCAAAGAGTCCGGGGACGGAACCTTCCACGAGGTCGTCCCGGAGGACGTGGGTTCCGACGCGCCGGGTGAGGACCTGCTGCCCGCTACGGGCACGATCCCCCCGGACACCACTGAGCGGGCCGTCGGGGTCGTGGCCGTCTCGGAGCCGGATGGATACCTGTACGGCTCAGGCAACGAGACGTGGCGGATCGAGCTCCCGGACCGGGAGTGACCCCGGAGCTCGGACATGCACGAGGTGCCTTTTCCGAGCGGGGGCGACCACCACCGTGAACCGCCCCCGACACCTGTGCGGGAAAGGCGGGCCCCCGCGTCCGTGTCCCCTCGGTGGCGTCCCGATCCGAGGTGGGGCGGGCGTATCCGGACGGGCTCCCGCCGCGGGTGCCTACTGGGGCGGAGCGGTGGTCTCGGAGGCGGTGTCGGGGATCTCGGCGTTGCGGAGGGCGTGTACGACCGGGGCGAGATGGGGATCGGCGCTGGCGC
Organism: Haloactinospora alba; assembly: GCF_006717075.1. Taxonomy (NCBI): domain Bacteria; kingdom Bacillati; phylum Actinomycetota; class Actinomycetes; order Streptosporangiales; family Nocardiopsidaceae; genus Haloactinospora; species Haloactinospora alba. The sequence goes on along the minus strand of NZ_VFQC01000001.1, from coordinate 3,598,265 downwards.
GCTGGAACGCCTCCCGGAGCGCGGCCTCGTAGACGGGAGCGGCTTCGCGGAAAACCTTGAGCCCGTATTCGGTGATGCCGGTGTACACACCGCGCCGGTCACACTCGCAGATCCGCCGCTCGGTCAGCTGGGTCCGTTCGAGGCGACCGACCAAACGGCTGACCGAGCTCTGGTTGAGATGGACCGCGTCCGTGAGGTCCTGCATGCGCATCTCACCACAGGGCGCGGCCGCGCACGCGGCCAAGGCCAGGAACTCGGAGAGCCAGAGCCCGAACCGCCGGTGCAGGGCGCGCGCGACCTCCCTGTCGACCTGGGAGTACAGGGCCACGGTACGAGTCCATAGCACGCCGTCCGCTGTCAGGTCACGAGCGGCGGGAACGTGGGGCGGGGTGTCGTGATCGATGACCGTCCTCCCAGAGGCACCTTCGGCAGGCTCGGTGAGCGCACGGGCCTGCCGAATGGTAGCGCGCAGTGAAGTGTTTCTTCCTGGTCGCCTGTTGTCCTTGCCGACAGTACGGCTTATCGTTACGCGTTTGTCATGATACATTACCGTTCATGGAATTCGGTAGGTGACCACTGATTTTGTCGGATTCCAACACCGGTGTCGCCTCGGATGCCACCGCTCAGCGGACCTCTCCCACCGGGTCGAGGAGAATCGGGGAGAAGGGGGCCGAGCATATCGGTCACGCTCGGTTGTCCGACTCCGCGAGTTGTTCGGTAGCTTCGGATATTTCGCCTTGCTCAGAACTCTCGGTCAGTTTCAGGATGATCGTGCCGACGATGATCATGCCTATCCAGAAGAGGCGTAGTGGGGTGAGCGGCTCGTCGAACAGGAACGCGCTCACGATCGCCGCGCCGGAGGCGCCGATGCCGACCCACACGGCGTATCCGAGGCCGACGTCGATGACCTTGAGGGCGACACTGAGCGTGAACACCGTGAGGAAGAAGAACACCGCCGCGGATATCGACCAGGGAACGTTGGTGAAACCCTCACTCCCGCCGGTACTCACCGCATAGCCGATCTCGAAGATTCCGGCGATCAGGAGTATGGCCCAGGCTCGGGTCTGCCGTGGACTGCTCTTGTGGGTGGCGTGGTCAGGCTGGTTCGGCGACGTCGTCATCTCGTGTCTCCTTGCCGGCGCGCGGGGGTTGCCGTCGGTTGCCGGTCAGCGGTTGTGCCGGTCGTGCCGGGCCGTTCAGCTTCCCGAGAGCTGGAGGCCGACAACGCCGATGACGACGACCGCGATACCGAGGACCTTGCGCCAGTCGAGGCGCTCCTTGAACAGCATCGTGCCGAGGAGGACGACGCCGACGGAGCCGAGCCCGGTCCAGATCGCGTACCCGACACCCACATCGAGGGTGATCAGCGCCAGGCTGAGAGAGAACGTGGCGGCGGCGCCGACCACCAGGGTGAGAACGGAGTACCACAGCCGGGTGAATCCCTCCGAGGCGTTCGCGCAGAGCGCGAACGTGATCTCGAAGACGACGGCGAGCGCCAGATAGAGCCAGTGCATGGCGGGTCCTTAACTCGTTCATGATGAGCGGTTCCAACCGGGCCCGTCGGGCCGGTGGACTGGTCAGGGGAGACGGGTTTCGCGGTGGCCGCGAGGGCGCGGGGCAGCGTCCCGGGGTATCCCCGGGACGTGGGTCTGTCCGGGGCCGGTACTCCTGCGGTGCGCTCTCGGTCGGGAGAGAGTGCGGGCGAACATGGTCGCCATACGCGGTTACGGGGGGATCATCACGTCACGATTCGTAAGTGGCTGGACGCGTAACAACGCTGTAATTTTTATGTACGTACATGTACCTGTCAAGGTCTTTAGATCGTTTGGGAACGGGAGTCCGAGAGTTCCCAGGAAACACGGCCGGATCCACCGCTTCGAGCGCCGGCAGTATCCTCACCGGGAACTCGGACGCGCCGCCCTGCCACATCCGCCATCCGGCATCGAGAACGGCAGTTCCCCGGGCGTCCTTCTCCGCTGTTTCTCATCCCGGAACCGCGCCGTCGGGAACCTGTGAGGTCGACTGTGCGCCTGTGTCCGGGAAACGTGGGAATGGAGCGTTATGGGCACGTGGACGTGGTCAGGGATGGTGGCAGGGGCGCTGGTCGTCGGTCTGGTCGTGGGGTGGTTCGGCCCTGGGGCCTACACCGTGCGTCAACTCGACGAGGGTGCTGGCAAGGGCTCCGTTCGGGGACGGAGCGGTGGCGATGGGGAGAAGGGTGGCGGGGAGTCGGGTTTCGAGACTCTGGAGGTCGGTGACTCGGCTGATGTTCGGGATGCCTATATCCGGGATTCCTACAGTCACCGCTACGAGCTCACCGTCGATGACGTGCGGTACTACGAGGAGGTCACCGGAACCGCGCACGACTACGGTAAGGGTCCCGTGTTCGTGACGGAGCCTGCGGAGCACCTGTTCGCCGCGGTCGATCTGACCATCACCAACACGGGCAGCGAGCCGTTGGAACTGCTCCCTCTCGGCCGCTACGCCGATGCCGACGGCGAGCTTGTCGACGGCGAACGGGTACGAGAGTCCGTGCCCGGAGATATCGACAGCGTCCTCCCGGAGGACGTGGGCTCCGAGGCGCCGGGTGAGCACGTGATGTCCGAGGCGGACGAGATCCCCCCGGAGGCCACCACCCAAGTCGTCGGACTCGCGGTCGTGGCGGAGCCGGATGGTTACCTGTACAGCCCGGACAACAGCACGTGGCGGATCCATCTGCCGGACCGGGAGTGATCCCGGCGTCCCGGGCACCTGTGAAACACCCCGTTTCCGGGTGCGGACGGAACCATTCTCACTATCCATGTGAGGGAAGGCATTGACCGTGCTTCGGTTCGACGGCGCACGGTTCCGGTTCCCCGCATCCGTGGCCACTGGGCTGGAGCCGCTCACTGGCGGACAGCCGGAGGGCGCGCTGGCTTCCGCGGCGGAGCGCGGCGATCCGCTCCGCATCCGCAACTGGCGCGATCGGGGTTATCCCCGGTGCGTTGGGTCCGGCCGGACTCGATGGGAGGGCTGCGGGCAGCGGTAGCCCCTGGCTCCTGTGTACTGGATGCGTACCGCCACGGAACAATCGTCTGAGTGTTCCTGTGGTGCCTGGTCCTTGACCTGCGGTCACCGGCGTATGGGTGGGCCCCAGGGGACCGAACCCTGAACCCACGGATTAAAAGAAAACTCAGTAGGGAGTGTCCGGGGGTGATGCGTGTCAACTGGTGTTAAATCATCCCAGCGCATATGCCGTTTTCTGCTGTTCGGTGTTGCTTCATGCTGTCAGTGTCCGTAACCACCGAGCACACATGGAGCACACAGGTCAGGGGTGGTGTTCATAAGGGCAAGAGCCGATGGTACGGAGTAAATTTTCTGTCATAAGTGCCCTAATAGGTTTCTTGTTCGGAAAATAGGGGCCCGGTTGTTGATGGCCTCGTGGGATGTGCCGTCATGTAGTCGGGTATCGCTGTAGGCTGGCCAGCCATGACAGAACATTTGACCGTGGCGGTGGGAAAGCGCGCGGCACGGGCGATCCTGATTGATCCTCACGGGCGTTTGGTGCTGATTAAACGGACCAAGCCAGAACAGGCACCGTACTGGACCACTCCCGGCGGCAGTGTCGAGGAAACCGATACGTCGGTTGAGGCAGCCCTGCACCGCGAACTTGCTGAAGAATTGGGGGCGACAGCGGCCGGGACCTCGCAGGTCTTCCTCGTCAGCACGCCCTCGGAGGTTGGGGTGGCTGTGCAGCACTTCTTCGTGGCTCGGCTGTCGACACTGGACGAATCCACCCGCAGCGGGGCAGAGTTCAGCGATCCCGCACGAGGCGGCTACGAGCTGGACCGGGTAGAGCTGCGGGGTAAGGAGCTGGATTCGATCGACCTGAAGCCAGCCGCGTTGAAAGAGTTCATCCTCGCCAACCGGGAAGCGCTGCTGGCCGAAACGGTATCCGCCTCTTGACTCCCTACCGGCCCATCAGTGATAGGCCGGTGTTCCACGTCCGGGCGTACGCGCGGGTGGTCGTGGTCCATACCGGACGTGTCGCGCGGTGCAGCAGTCTTTCTAGGGCATCCGACGCGAACGAACTCGTCGAAGGCAAGGACCTTGACGCAAGGTGAATCTGTCAGTGCGTCTTCTGGTTGGGTTGGAGTTTCTGCCAGAAGTGGGCGAAGCGGTGGCCGAGGGCTTTGTCGCCGTTGTCGAGTTCGTAGGCGCCGGTGTAGGTGAAGGGGTTGGTCTGGGCCGCTTGGTCGCCGCTGCCGGCCGTGGCCGTCTCGGTTTGGCCGTAGGGGGTGTAGTCGTAGGCCACGTCCGGATCGGTTGACTCGGTTCCGTCCTCGGCCAGGGCGAGGGTGGAGTTCTGGGCGTCGGTGGCGGCGTTGTAGCGCGGGCCGCCCTCTACGTCGCGGCGGCCCGCGGCCTGCCCACGCTGGCCGATGCGGTATACGACGGTGCGGGCATCGGTGTCATAACCCCGGTCAAACGCCCGGATCAGGGCCAGACCCTGGCGGCCGATACGCGGGCGTTCAACTGGCTGCAGCGAGGGCTGCGAAGCCTGGGCGAGCGCGGGTTCGCGCTGCTGCCCCAGCGGTGGCGGCTGCTGCAGCACGTCAAGGCCGCCCCGAGCCGCATCGGCGACACCGCCAGAGCTGCGCTCGTTCTCACGTATGTGGAACATGGCCGGCTGGCGTGAAATTCGCTGGGATCATCTCAATATTTCACCAAGAAAGACAAGAAGGAGAATGCAAGTGCCACCGAGAATACGATCACGCAAAGAACCACAGCAAACTTGGATCGCTTCTCCCTATCAAAAACCGACATGCTAATCCCGAGAATGAATCCCACTGACAAAAAACCGAGTCCAGCAAGCATAAGCACTTGTTCCATTTTCCTCAAATCCCGTTAGAGTTTAACGTCTACGCACCCTTGTGCGATCTAGTTGTTAGCGACACAAGGCGAGTCGCTTGGGCCTGCGCTTCGTATCCCACCAGAGCACTAGCCGGATACCTCGACGGGGAAGTGGTCGCACACTATTGCTTTACATCCGTCAACGGATCTGCAGAAAATGTGACCGACCACTTCCCCGACAGCCTTTCCGACTGGCTTTTAGGGCCTCTTTGAGGCATGCTGCCAAATTGAGTATCCGATACACATGAGAGTCAGGGCTACCCCTAGGCTTCCCGCAACCCAGCCGAGCGGGTTCCAAGCATTCGCCATGACGAGGAAGCTCAGGCCAGTTAGCGCAGCACCTCCGAGCAGGCAAACTGGGTTGAGCCCACTCGGGTCGCTCTTGTTGATGGGGGAGCAGGCCGCGTAGCCGTAGAGGTTGTCCTCCTGCCAGGAGGGGTACTGCTGGGTGAAGCGCTCGGTGAAGGGTACCGGTTCCCCATCGCCTTATTATCTGCACTTCACTCTTTTCTCGCCCTCATCCTCAAAGCCAGAAACGTAAGCCCAAGGAAGATGATGGCAATTGCCAGAACTTCGACCACGGTAGGCGGACGCGAGAACAGGATGTTCGGCAGCGTCATGCTCACGATAGCGGCGAGAGACATGGCCATTGAGTATGGCCACATACGGCGCCCACGACGCTCTTTTCCGGTGCCACTCATACACCCTCCTATACGTAAGGGCTGCAGGCCCTAGCTGTCTGGTACGCACCCACAAAGACACTTGCAAAGGCCACACTCCAAGTTACAGTTGTGGCAACCCACCCAGGAGGTCCTCCCCAAAGGGCGAGTGTCCCAATGCCGAACATGGAAAGAGAGAATGAGAAGGCTGTGCCTGCGCAAAGTCCGCTGGGGTCGCTTTTGTTGATGGGGTCGCATTGGGCGTAACCGTACAGGTTGTTTTCTTGCTAGGAGGGGTCGTGTTGGGTGAAGCGGTGGGTGCGTTGGGAGAGGTAGTGGTGGTCGAGGGCTTTGTCGCCGTTGTCGAGTTCGTAGGCGCCGGTGTAGGTGAACGGGTTCGCCCCGGTACTCCAGTTGGACTTCCGGTTTGTCATGATTCTTGGGCCGTCTGTCTCCGGTAATGGCAGCGTCGAGTGTGTGTTTGATGGACGCGTCTGAACACCGACTACGCCAGTACGTGCTCCAGATCGAACTCGGGCGGGAACAGCGCCTCCAGCAGACGGGCGATCTCGTTGCAGATCAGCTCGATCACCCCGCTCGGAACCGGGTGGTGGCGCAGTTCCCGGGCCCGGAACAGGGCGAGGAAGGCGCAGGCGGTCATGGCCAGCAGGCATCCACCGATGCCACGAAGTCCACGTTCTGACCTGGTGTTCGTTCATCTCCCGGCCAGGCCCTTGCCCTGCTGGAAGGACTCCTCCACCCGCCTCCGAGGACCGGCCACCGCCACCAACCGTGCCAACGGCACCGCTTCGGGTGCGCAGCACTGGAGTACCTGCTTCGACCAGGTCCAATACCTTGCGGCGGAGATCAGCAGAGCATCCACGATGTCCTCCTTGAGGTCACGTAGCCCAGACTCCAGAAATCCAACTCCGAAAGATTCAGGGAATTCCAATCTCCCCAAAACCGGGAATGTTCCCTCAAAATTCCGATGATATGAAACTTTTATTTCAATTAACCAGAAACGGCAGAATGGCAACTATAACCGATGCCACAAGGAAAGCCCAGCAGGGTATTTTGCAAACCCCTCTCGGATTGAAGGAATTTTTGTTTTAATATTTCTAAAAACACCATCGAAATAATTAGATATTACTGGATGATATCTCGAGAACTTGCATTTTCCTCTCTGGTCCAGTGGGGCAGGGAAACCTGCCCCACTTGGGTTTCTAGCTGAGGTGTACTGCGAGTAGTGGTCTGCCGTGAAGCGAAGCGTCTACCATTACCCCAAGGACTCCCATTTGCGGAATATTTGTCAGCAGTTCTGGCTCATCGCCTGGATACCGCGGGAGGCTCCCCACACTGCCATAACCTCATTAGCCACTGAAGCGTCCAAGCGCTGGAGAAGGACATCCGCAACTGGGCGGCAGCGTGGAACGAGGATCCCCGACCATATGTGTGGACCAAAACGGCCGAGGATATCCTCGACAGTATCGCTGTGTACTGCAAACGCATCCCAAAACCAACTAACCAATCAGGACACTAGACAAGCGTTGGTCTGCCGAACTGGCCTGCCGAGAACTCCACCACTCGGCCCCACACACCGCAACGCCGCGGAGTCAGAACGCGACATCCCTCGGCGAATCAACGAGTGGAACACGACCCCAAGCCCTTCTTGTGGGCCAAGATCGCCGGCCGGGGCCTCGAAGCCCTCACCGTGCACTGCACACGAACCCACGACTCAGGGCGCCAGCACTATCGATGCCACGACAGCAGACAGCGCAAGTAGCATTAGCGCAACAATCGCACTCTTCATTCCCTTCCGGTACACCCCTTCCATCTCTTTCTTCTTAGTTCTATATGCCACCATGAGCGCAAAAGCAACCAGGAAGATAACTATGGACGCAAGTGACAAATTATCAACCAAGCCATCCATCCAGATTTTAGTGTAGTTTTATGCAACGAACGCCGGGTGCCCAGAAATAGCACCAGATGCCCGGTAGCGGCAGATTTTACGTAGCCTAAACATTAAGCTGCTGCTACCCCTCTTTGTCAAATCCACATTCCAATACAGATGACCCCGCCCGCTGCCGCGGGGATTCCCAGGATCAGGGATACGGGGTAGAACCCCATCAGCCCTGCGGCAGTGGCAACGATCCCTACCAGAGTGACGAAATTGCATGCGTTGAGCCCAGTCGGGTCGCTTTTGTTGATGGGGTCGCATTGGGCGTAGGTGTATTGGTTGTTTTCTTGCCAGGAGGGGTCCTGTTGGGTGAAGCGGTGGGTGAGTTGGGAGAGGTAGCGGTGGGCGAGGGCTTTGTCGTCGTTGTCGAGTTCGTAGGCGCCGGTGTAGGTGAAGGGATTGTCTCCGGCCGCTTGGTCGCCGCTGCCGGCCGTGGCCGTCTCGGTTTGGCCGTAGGGGGTGTAGTCGTAGGCCACCTCCGGGACGGAGGCCACGGATCCCGACCTACTTATTAATCTTCCTGTTTACTTGGAGCAAGAAGACAACAAACGAAACCACTCCCAAAATAGAGAAGAAATAAAAGTAGAGGTGGGATTGCATTCCCAGTAGGCAACCGCAAGGAGTGTGGAAATCACCAATACCAAAATAGAGATGACAGTGGCAAATCGTGTTTCACCAAAAATGAAGCTTCTCATGGCTCCTGCCAACTTAGTCTTTCTCCTCGACCGGAAAATGTATCCCAGGTAAGGAAAAGGGGAATTCAATAAAATGCGTACGCTATATTTCCATCGACAAAGCCTCCTGCTGCGCCCAGAATATCCAGGAACTGCAGGTCACAGCACAGATAGAGAGTCTCTAAAAAAACTCGGGGAAATTCAGGGCGCGCGGACACACGCCGATGTGGGTGCGGTTGCATATTACTCAAGGCCCCGCACAGCTTCCTTGTATCCAACAAAAGTTCCAGCAGGACCAGCCAGAGAGCCACCTGATGGCTTGAATATAGTCGACCGGCGGCTCATCGTGCTAAATTGTCCATGAGCAGCACAAGAAGAGCCGAGATTGCAGCGAAACCTAACCATACATAAAAAACTGGAATAAAATTCCACCCGCCACAAGTACACCTAGCACAAGAGTTCCATAGAGAGCAATACTCCACACGAGAGGAATATCTTTCCAGTCGTATTTAAGCCATACGACTGAACATATAGCAATCCAGGCAATGAGCACAGGAATTAGGTATACAGTCGTCACTAGTAACCTTCTTTAAAGGGGACTGAAGCGCCCCGCAGCGAGTGCGGGGCGCGATCAATATCCGTTGCCTACGCCTGACTTGCCGCATAGGTAGCCAAAATGTATGCGCCACAGATCAAGGTCACTGTACCTCCTGCCGCGAACAGTATGATCCCGACTGGAGTGCCAGCTCCGGTGGCCATTGCAATACCAGTCGCAATGAAGATACCTGTGGCTAGACCTGCGCAGGCACCGTCCATTGCAGTGACGAGCCCACTCGGGTCGCTTTTGTTGATGGGGTCGCATTCGGCGTAGGTGTAGAGGTTGTTTTCTTGCCAGGAGGGGTCGTGTTGGGTGAAGCGGTGGGTGCGTTGGGAGAGGTAGCGGTGGCCGAGGGCTTTGTCGCCGTTGTCGAGTTCGTAGGCGCCGGTGTAGGTGAAGGGGTTGGTCTGGGCCGCTTGGTCGCTGCTGCCGGCCGTGGTCGCTTCGGTTTGGCCGTAGGGGGTGTAGTCGTAGGCCACGTCCGGATCGGTTGACTCGGTTCCGTCCTCGGCCAGGGCGAGGGTGGAGTTCTGGGCGTCGGTGGCGGCGTTGTAGCGCTGGCCGCCGGTGATCATGCCCAGCATCCGCCCGTCCGGATCACGCACATACCGGGTGCGGTCGCCGTCGTCCTGTTCGATGCTGGAGATGCCCAGGGCGGTGTTGGTCAGGGTGTGTTCGGTCTGGTTGTCGCCGGATCCTTGGGTGATGGTGCGGCGCTGGGTGGAGTCGGCGGTGTCGTAGGTGATGGCCGCGTCCAGGCCGGTACCGCCCCGTCGAGGAACTGGTGCGTACCTGTGTCACCGAACGAATTCAACTCCCCGGCCTGGGTGCTCTCGATGGCGTTTTGCGCGGAGTAACCACGTCGCCCGCGTCGATGATCTCATCGACGCGGGCACGTCGGCTCTGGATCGTTACTGGCCGGCGGGAGAGTCCGAACTTGATCCTGAGCTGGACCACAGAGCTTGACTGAAGCCCTAGTTATGGAACACAACCATCCTTCAATATGTGAGAATTGAAATTATGACAAGAACCATGAACGCCATGCCAGAGAAGGAAGCTCCAACCTCCAGTGCCCTTGCCTTTCCTCCTTCGCGCTTTTTTCGCGCTCCCGAAATATGAGAGCAGTGCTCATGGCGATCAGAAAATGCAAGCAGCAGAAAAGAGGGTCATTGGAATCCTCAGGCGGAGGTTGCCATGTCATACGCCAGGCAGCCGAGGCCATCGAAAGAACTAGAAATATTCTGGATGCTATTCCGGGGGCTTGCATTCTTGTTCGCGGCCTGGAGCCGCGGGATGCTCTTCGTCTCATAAGCCTCTTGTGTGCAGGTGAGGCGATGTCAGTTCCTGTTGCCCGGAAGGGTGGGGATTTCTGGTGCAGGTCTTTCCAGTGTGGTCTAGCTGCATATTGCTATGCACTTGGGCTCTTTGAGTTTTTCCCTTGTGAAAATCCAAGGCAGTAGCTTGCATAGAGCATCATGAGAACTGCAAGAGCGATTACAAGCTCACCGATGATCGCTGGGCGCCCGTGCAGGATGTAAGAGCAGATATTCCCTATCGGATATGAAAGTCCAAAGACGAATATCAAGGGCCACCTGGGTGGAGTATTTTTCAAGTGGCGTTCCTTTCGTGCGGGGCGAGATTGGCGCCCCGTATATGTCCTTTGCTAGGCGACATTTCTCTGTCCGCACGCCATTCCGAATTGGATGGCACCTGTTATCGCAGCAGCCCCTGCGAGAGTAAAGGCGACTGTGGCCCCGATGAAGCCTACGGGGCCTCCCCACCAGATCCACGCGCCCACACTCGCAAGGCCTGTGGCAAGGCTCCAAGTCGCACCTGCTGAACAAAGTCCTGTGGGGTCGCTTTTGTTGATGGGGTCGCATTCGGCGTAGGTGTAGAGGTTGTTTTCTTGCCAGGAGGGGTCCTGTTGGGTGAAGCGGTTGTTTTCTTGCCAGGAGGGGTCTTGTTGGGTGAAGCGGTGGGTGCGTTGGGAGAGGTAGCGGTGGCCGAGGGCTTTGTCGCCGTTGTCGAGTTCGTAGGCGCCGGTGTAGGTGAAGGGGTTGGTCTGGGCCGCTTGGTCGCCGCTGCCGGCCGTGGCCGTCTCGGTTTGGCCGTAGGGGGTGTAGTCGTAGGCCACGTCCGGATCGGTTGACTCGGTTCCGTCCTCGGCCAGGGCGAGGGTGGAGTTCTGGGCGTCGGTGGCGGCGTTGTAGCGCGGGCCGCCCTCTACGTCGCGGCGGCCCGCGGCCTGCCCACGCTGGCCGATGCGGTATACGACGGTGCGGGCATCGGTGTCATAACCCCGGTCAAACGCCCGGATCAGGGCCAGACCCTGGCGGCCGATACGCGGGCGTTCAACTGGCTGCAGCGAGGGCTGCGAAGCCTGGGCGAGCGCGGGTTCGCGCTGCTGCCCCAGCGGTGGCGGCTGCTGCAGCACGTCAAGGCCGCCCCGAGCCGCATCGGCGACACCGCCAGAGCTGCGCTCGTTCTCACGTATGTGGAACATGGCCGGCTGGCGTGAAATTCGCTGGGATCATCTCAATATTTCACCAAGAAAGACAAGAAGGAGAATGCAAGTGCCACCGAGAATACGATCACGCAAAGAACCACAGCAAACTTGGATCGCTTCTCCCTATCAAAAACCGACATGCTAATCCCGAGAATGAATCCCACTGACAAAAAACCGAGTCCAGCAAGCATAAGCACTTGTTCCATTTTCCTCAAATCCCGTTAGAGTTTAACGTCTACGCACCCTTGTGCGATCTAGTTGTTAGCGACACAAGGCGAGTCGCTTGGGCCTGCGCTTCGTATCCCACCAGAGCACTAGCCGGATACCTCGACGGGGAAGTGGTCGCACACTATTGCTTTACATCCGTCAACGGATCTGCAGAAAATGTGACCGACCACTTCCCCGACAGCCTTTCCGACTGGCTTTTAGGGCCTCTTTGAGGCATGCTGCCAAATTGAGTATCCGATACACATGAGAGTCAGGGCTACCCCTAGGCTTCCCGCAACCCAGCCGAGCGGGTTCCAAGCATTCGCCATGACGAGGAAGCTCAGGCCAGTTAGCGCAGCACCTCCGAGCAGGCAAACTGGGTTGAGCCCACTCGGGTCGCTCTTGTTGATGGGGGAGCAGGCCGCGTAGCCGTAGAGGTTGTCCTCCTGCCAGGAGGGGTACTGCTGGGTGAAGCGCTCGGTGAAGGGTACCGGTTCCCCATCGCCTTATTATCTGCACTTCACTCTTTTCTCGCCCTCATCCTCAAAGCCAGAAACGTAAGCCCAAGGAAGATGATGGCAATTGCCAGAACTTCGACCACGGTAGGCGGACGCGAGAACAGGATGTTCGGCAGCGTCATGCTCACGATAGCGGCGAGAGACATGGCCATTGAGTATGGCCACATACGGCGCCCACGACGCTCTTTTCCGGTGCCACTCATACACCCTCCTATACGTAAGGGCTGCAGGCCCTAGCTGTCTGGTACGCACCCACAAAGACACTTGCAAAGGCCACACTCCAAGTTACAGTTGTGGCAACCCACCCAGGAGGTCCTCCCCAAAGGGCGAGTGTCCCAATGCCGAACATGGAAAGAGAGAATGAGAAGGCTGTGCCTGCGCAAAGTCCGCTGGGGTCGCTTTTGTTGATGGGGTCGCATTCGGCGTAGGTGTAGAGGTTGTTTTCTTGCCAGGAGGGGTCGTGTTGGGTGAAGCGGTGGGTGCGTTGGGAGAGGTAGCGGTGGCCGAGGGCTTTGTCGCCGTTGTCGAGTTCGTAGGCGCCGGTGTAGGTGAAGGGGTTGGTCTGGGCCGCTTGGTCGCTGCTGCCGGCCGTGGTCGCTTCGGTTTGGCCGTAGGGGGTGTAGTCGTAGGCCACGTCCGGATCGGTTGACTCGGTTCCGTCCTCGGCCAGGGCGAGGGTGGAGTTCTGGGCGTCGGTGGCGGCGTTGTAGCGCTGGCCGCCGGTGATCATGCCGAGCATGCGGCCCTCAGGGTCGCGCACATACCGGGTGCGGTCGCCGTCGTCCTGTTCGATGCTGGAGATGCCCAGGGCGGTGTTGGTCAGGGTCTGGGTGGCGGCGTTGTCACCGCTTCCTTGGGTGATACCGCTACGCTGAGACGAATTCACCTTTTTCTTAAAAAAAGATATCCCAAGAAAGCGGAAATTATTATAGAGATCAAAAAACAAAAAAAAGATATCGTTGGATATATCTTTACAAAAATTTCCTCATTCGCAAACCCTCTTATTGTTGGAATTGAGGCTGCAACGGAAATCGAAAGAACCCCTAAAGAGGATCCCGCATAAAGACTTTTATCTGGCATTGAGATTTATCGCTTCACAACTGGATGGTTTGTGTGTAATTGTTTCGCTAAATGAGAGAATTTGTACACGTAAGCGGACTGACGAGAGGGTGGTCAACGAACTCTCTCGTCAGTCCGCACCGTTAACCAAAACTCTTCACTGGATCACTGTTGCTAGTAGCAGTTGCGGACTACATCAAACATTGCGTATCCCTGTCCGGCTTTATAGAGTCCAAGACTCCAGCCCAGTGTTGCAGCGCTTGGGCCAGCGGCGGCTCCCGCGGTTCCGAGTGTAGCCGCGATGCCAGCAATTCCAATTACTGTGGTGACTCCGAACCCAATTGCTGACCACTGGCAAGAAGTTAGCAACCCGTTTGGGTCGCTGTTGTTGATGGGGTCGCATTCGGCGTAGCCGTACAGGTTGTCTTCCTGACAGGAGGGGGTCTGCCCTGCTGGGTGCAGCGTTCGGTGATAACTGTCCGCTCTTTACGTTTCTATAAGGAACAATGCAAGAGCGGAAACAACAAGAAGGGTAGTTCCCAAGGCTATCCAAGCGATCGTCTCTGCATTATCGGGCTTATGGTTTTGGCGAGCCAGGATGCAGATCCTCCAGGATCCGGCCATAGCAAAACCTCCTAATGCAATTGCTACTATTCCGGCTGTCATGATTTCCTCTTTTTTGGAAAGCTTTTTATGTAGATTATATATGTATCTAACAAGCAGTTGCTATCCCATAAACCCCTACTCCCACTCCGATGACAGCGGCGCCGAATAGAAATGCTGGCATGGCGACTGCGCCTCCCGTTCCGATGGCAATTGCCAAAGGCCATGCAGCGCCCGCGTATCCGATAGCCGATACGAAAAATCCAGTGACATTTACTGCGCATCCAACCCACAGTCCGCTGGGGTCGCTCTTGTTGATGGGGTCGCATTCGGCATAGGTGTAGAGATTGTCTTCCTGCCAGGAGGGGTCTTGTTGGGTGAAGCGGTGGGTGCGTTGGGAGAGGTAGCGGTGGCCGAGGGCTTTGTCGCCGTTGTCGAGTTCGTAGGCGCCGGTGTAGGTGAAGGGGTTGGTCTGGGCCGCTTGGTCGCCGCTGCCGGCCGTGGCCGTCTCGGTTTGGCCGTAGGGGGTGTAGTCGTAGGCCACGTCCGGATCGGTTGACTCGGTTCCGTCCTCGGCCAGGGCGAGGGTGGAGTTCTGGGCGTCGGTGGCGGCGTTGTAGCGCTGGCCGCCGGTGATCATGCCGAGCATGCGGCCCTCAGGGTCGCGCACATACCGGGTGCGGTCGCCGTCGTCCTGTTCGATGCTGGAGATGCCCAGGGCGGTGTTGGTCAGGGTGTGTTCGGTCTGGTTGTCGCCGGATCCTTGGGTGATGGTGCGGCGCTGGGTGGAGTCGGCGGTGTCGTAGCTGACCTGCAGGTCCGACGCGGAGTTGCCGGCGTCCTTGTCGACCATTTGGCCGGTGGGGCTGTAGTCGATGTCGGTCTGGCCGGCCTCGGTGAGGTTGCCGGCTTGGTCGTAGCCCAGCTCGGTGTCATCGACCTCGGTGACCTGGTCGGCCTTGTTGACCTGATAGTCGGTGTCGCCGGCGGAGGTGAGGTTGTCGGCCTCGTCGTAGGTGTAGTCGGTGTGGCCGTCGCTGGTCAGGCGGCCGCGCTCGTCGTAGGTGAACTCGCGGCTCTGGCCGTTGACGGTGCGCGACTGCAGCTTGGTGGTGTCCTGGCCGTCGTCGTCGGTGTAGGAGTAGGCGGCCTCGGCCAGGGTGTCACCGTCGGCGTTGGCCATCACCGACTCGGTGAGGAGCCCGGCCTCGTTGTGGTCCAGGCTCTGGGTGGCCCCGTCGGGGAAGGTGATCTCGTCGCGGTTGCCGGCCTCGTCGTAGCCGATGGTGGTCTCGCCGCCGGAGTCGTCGGTGACGGTGGTCAGCCGGTTGGCGGTGTCGTAGGCGTAGTCGGTGGTGGCGCCGTGTTCACTCAGCGAGGTGAGGTTGCCGGCCTGGTCGTAGGTGTAGTCGTAGGACTCGTGGTCCTGGCCGTCGTCGCGGCCGGTGTTGGCGACCTCGCCGCGTTTGTTGTAGGCGTGGGCCACGGTGGCCTGGGGGGTGTGGGTGGCGGTGACGTCGCCGTTGGGGTTGTATTCGGTGGATTGCCGGATGTCGCCGTCGTGGACGATCTCGACCACGCGGTCGAGCTTGTCGTAGGCGTACTCGAGGGTGGTGCCGTTGCCGTCGGTGACGCTGGTGACCCGGGACAGGGCGTCGTAGGTGAAGCTGGTGGTGCCCAGCGGGTCGGGTTGGTCGATTTCGGTGAGGTTGCCGTCCTCGTCGTAGGAGAACTCGGTTTTGGCGCCTTGGCCGTTGGTTTGGGAGGCCAGGGTGCCGTTGTTGTTGTACTCCAGACTCTGTTCGGGCTCCTCGGCGCCGGGGCGGCGGATCTGGGTGAGGTTGCCGCGGTCGTCGTAGTCCAGCTCCACCTCCTCCTCGGGAGCGGTGATGGAGGTGGGTTTGTGCGGGTTGGCCGAATCGGCGTATCCGATCTGGTATTCGGCGCCGGAGGGCAGCTGGGTGCCGACCATGTTGTTGAGGTCGTCGTAGTCGTAGGTGGTGGAGGCTCCGGCGGGGTCGGTGGCGGCGGCCACCGAGGCCGCGGCGGTCCAGGTGGTCGAGCGGGTGTTGCCCTCGGGGTCGGTGGCCTCTTCCTGGCGGCCCTGCTCGTCGAAGGTGTGGGTGGAGGTGTTGCCGCGCGGGTCGGTGACCTCGGTTTCGGCCTCGCCGTGGTCGTAGGTGGTCACGGCGCGTTCGTCTCCGGTGACCGGCTGGTCCAGCTCGGTGAGTTGGCCCGCGGTGTCGTGGTCGAGGTTCCAGGTGTGGCCGCGGGCGTTGGTGATCTCGGACAGGTGGTTGTTGTCGTCGTAGGCGAAGGTGATGTCGTTGCCGGCGCGGTCGGTGATTTCGGTGAGTTGCCCGTCGGCGTTGTAGGAGTAGTCGGCGGCGGTGGCTCCGGTGGGGTCGGTGATCTCGGTGAGTCCGATGCGGTTCTGGTGCCAGTCGAGTTCGGTGACGCGGTCCTGGTCATCGGTGATGGAGGTGATCAGGCCGTCGTCGTCGTAGTTGAGGGTGGTGGTGTTGCCGTTGTGGTCGCTTTGGGCATATAGCCACCCGTCGGCGGTGAAGGTCCACATCTGGTCGGCGTAGGGGCCCTGGTGGAAGGTCAGGGCGTAGCGGCCGTTGTCCAATTCCTCCAGGTCGGCTTCCATGTCCTCCGGAGACGCGAATGTCCCGTCGCCCTGGTCGGTGAAGGTCTCGCAGAACCCGGAGGGTCCGCGGAAGACGACGTCGTCGGAGTCGGTGATGAAGTCCAGGCCCACGTCGGTGCCGGTGTTGAGCTTCCACCCGTTGGTGCCCAGGTCCTGGCTGTTGTAGACGCTGGACAGCGACAGGTCGATGCCGGTGCCGGGGATGGTCAGCTCGCGGTGGCGCAGGACGGTGTTGCCGTTCTCCAGGTTGACGTCCAGTTCCAGGCGGTCGCTGATCTGGTGGCGCTGGAGGGGGTAGTGGTCCTGGACGCCGCGGTTGGTGCCATCATCACAGGAATCCTCGGCGTCGATGTCGGTGTCCTGGGCTGACAGGCCGTCCTGCTGGTCGGCCTCGCGTTCGTGGGGTTGCTTCCAGTCCTCCTCGGGCGGCTCGCCACCCGAGGGGTCCCGGTCGACCTCCTCGTCGGGCTGCCAGGAATCGCCGGACGGCACGTCCTGGGTGTCGGGGCTGCTGTTCTGTTCGGCGTGGGCGGGGGTGTGCAGCAGCGCTGCGGTCGTGACGGCGGCGGTGGCCACCGCGATCGAAGCGAGCCACCCTCGCGGGTGTGCGGGTGCGGGCATGTCTGTCCTCACCTGGTCGCGCGTGGGGGAGTTGTCGCACCACACGTGTGGTGCGACAAGCACGAGGGCAACGGCGTGCCGGCGGTGCGGTGCGAGACACCACCGCCCGGGGGCTGCAACGCGAGCACCGTGGATGGTGGTGGGATCGCACATGGGCCGGCGGCACACGAAGAGAAGAGGGGTGGGGCGCCTCCTGGGACGGGGGGTGAGAACCCCTGCGGCTCACGGGATCTCTCAGAGTGTTCTCAGTTTCGGTTCAGGAAGCACTCAAACATACGGTCTTCTGTTCCGCACCCACCCCCCGTGCCGTTCGTGGTTGGGGTGACCGTGGTCGGGGTGTCTGGCCACGGGCGGGGGTATCGCGGTGGTCTGGAACGGCGTAGGACGATGACCAGCACTAGGGTTATCCCGCGGGAGTCCGGGGTGTGTTCAGCTCCGGCCACGGGAATAACCGAGGGTTTGTCCCGGGTGTCCAGGGGGCGGGGTGGTGGTGTGTCCCCGCGGTGGGTGCCTCGTGTGGGTCACTGTCGGGTTCGGCTCTCCCCGCCGGGGTGCTGTGGGCCGGTGGCCAGCACCACCACTAGTGGTGTTGCGGAAGGGAAACGAAAGGGAAAAGACAAGGAATACGCGGAGAAGCGTGCGCGTGCTACCACCATCAGAGACCAGCAAGAGCTCGTCATGATGACACCGACTCCGCCGCAGCCCACAGAGCTCCGAGAATCAGGTGGCTTCGACCGTTGGATCGGCCAGCGCCTAGCCGATGAGCGCGCTCAGCCTCTCGTGGTGGGTGCCCGGTCACCGGCGAAGGCCTCCATCCGGGAGAACCCCCTACGTCGCGGTGGGCGGTCGGTCTGGTCTGGCAGCACACCCGCCTGAACGATCAGGCCATCGATATCTGCTCCCAAACGGTGCAGCTGGGATGGGACACGGTGTCCACCACTCCGAAAAGCAGCGCCGGGCAGCGCACCATCACCCTTGACACGGAAACCACGACAGTGCTCACGCACTGGCGCGCCGCTCAGACTGCCGAACGTCTGCAGGTGGGCCAGGCATGGAACGACAGTGGGTTCGTGTTCACCCACTCTGCGGGAGCGCCTCTGTATCCCGCCTGGGTGAGTGCGTTGTTCCACCGTCTGGCCCAGCAGGCGGGATTGCCCCCGATCCGGCTGCACGACCTACGCCACGGGGCCGCCTCTCTGAGTCTGGCTGCCGGAGTCGATGTCACGGTTGTGTCCACCGAACTGGGCCATGCCACTACCGGCTTCACCCAGGACACCTACCAGCACGTGTTCCCCGAGGTCGCCCACCAGGCCGCTGAGGCAACCGCGGCCCTGTTGCCGCTGGATCGCAGCCGTAAGAGAAGGGTCTGACCTGCGACGGCGACTAGCTCCAGACTGATGAGCACACATGGAGCACACACACAACGAAACCCCAGGCCAGAGAACCGGTTGAATGCGGTCTGACCTGGGGTTTTGTGGTGGGCCCCCAGGGGATCGAACCCTGAACCCACGGATTAAAAGTCCGTTGCTCTGCCAGTTGAGCTAAGGGCCCGCGGCACAGGTCCCGAGTGTCCGGGGTGTGCCACTGCGGGGAAGTGTATCTCAGTTGCGTTGTGGTCGCACAGCAATAGAGGCGGTCCGGGAGCCGGTCACGTGGCCCCTTTCCCGCTGGTGTGTGGCGGTCCGGAGTCCCGGTCCGCCACACACGCTGCCGCGCGTCCGGCCTCAGCTCTCGGTGCTCGCCAGCTGCGCTTTGCGCAACCCCGCGGCGGTGAGACCCATGAGCAGGACCAGTGCCCCGCCGAACCACAGCGCGGCGGTGAGGGTGAGGCTGTCGACGACGATCCCGCCGAGCAGGGCACCCAGGGCGATGGAGGTGTTGAACACGAACACGTAGAGGGACGTCGCCGCCTCCACCGCCGCGGGCGCGGCCTTGATGACCCAGGTCTGCAGGCTCACCGACACACCGCCGAAGGCCAGCCCCCAGAGGACGAGGAGGACCGTGCCGCCGATCCCGTTGCCCCCCAGCAGGGGGAACAGTACGAGGATGACCGTCAGTGCCGCGCTGATGGTCAGCATGGTGCGCCGGACGTCGCGGGCCACGGCCGCGCCGACGAGGAAGTTCCCGACCAGCCCGGCGGCGCCGTACACCAGGAGGAGCTGGCTGATCATCCCGCTGTCTATCCCGGAGAGGCGCTGCAGGACGGGGCTGACGAAGGTGTAGGCGGCGAAGTGGCCGGTGACCACGAGGAAGGTGGCCAGGGCGGCGCGGCGCACCCCGGTGTTGCCGAACTGCTGCGCCAGGGCGCGCACCCGGACGGGTTCGGATGCGGGAAGGTGCGGCAGCAGCACGAGCAGGCCGAGCAGGACGACGGCGCCCAGCCCGCCGAGCGCGGCGAAGGCGGTGCGCCAGCCGGCGAGTTCACCGATGAGGGTGCCCATGGGAACCCCCAGCACGTTGGCGGCCGCCACCCCGCTGAAGACGAGGGAGGTGGCCCTGGCCACCGACCGCTGGGGAACCAGCCGGGTGGCCAACCCGCCGGCGATCGCCCAGAACCCGCCGATGCTCAGCCCGACCAGGACGCGGGACGTGAGGAGCACGGCGAAGTTGGGGGCGACGGTGGAGACGAGGTGTGCCGCCGCCATGAGGAGCATCAGCGCCGCCAGCAGCCACCGACGGTCGAGCGAGCCCGCCAGCAGTGGTACCAGCGGCGCGGACACGCCGGCGACGATACCGGGGACGGTCACCATCAGGCCGGCCGTGCCCTCGGACACGTCCAGGCTGGACCCGACGGAGGTCAGCAGCCCCACCGGTAGCTGTTCCGCCGTGACGAGGGAGAAGATCCCGACCGCTACGGTGAGGACGGCGAGCCAGCTCTTCCACGGTGCCCGTTGCTCGCGGTCGGGGGCGGGATGTGGAGAGGAGTCGGTGGCTGTGGCCATGCCGGAGCTTCCCTTCCGTTTCGGGGTCGGCCGCGCTCCGGGCGCGGTACCGACCGAGAAGTAGGTTACATAGTTATACCGAGTTGCGAAGAGTAAGTTATTGGTTGCGGTTACCTGTGTCAACGGGGTTATTTTTGGTAACCTCAAAGGTATGGGTGAGAGAGCAGCAAACGAACGGCAGCCGTCCCGGCTGCGGCCCGGCGACAGCGCGTCCTGTCCCCGCTACCACGCCGCGCTGGACATCATCGGGCGCCGGTGGGCGGGGGCGATCGTGCGCGCGCTCCTGGCCGGGGAGACCCGGTTCAACGACATCGCCGCGGCCTGGCCCGCCATGTCGCACCGCGTCCTGTCCCAGCGCCTCAAGGAGCTGGAGGAGGAGGGCATCGTGCGGCGCGTCGTCCACGACGAGACCCCGGTACGGATCGAGTACCGGCTCACGGACAAGGGGGAGGCGCTCTCCGATGTGGTCGCCGAACTCAGCCGGTGGGCCGACACGTGGCTCCCGGAACACGCCCCGAACTGAGAGGCCGCCACCCCTGAGGCGCTCGCCCCCAGCGGGAGCGGCCCCCCACGCGGACACCCCGGCCCCGGACCCCGTCGCCCGCCCTCTCTCCGGTGCCCTCGGGCCGGCGGGGCGACACGCGCCGTCCGTACACCTCGGTCAGGGGTGGTTCAGGGGCGTGCCAGGGGGCTTCCCGATAGGCACGAGACGGGGTGAGGCGGCACGCTGGAGGTATGACTGAGAACTTCGAGAAGCGCAGCCTGCGCCGTAGCACCGACCAGCGTCTCCTCACCGGCGTGTGCGGCGGAATCGGGGAGTTCCTCGGCGTGGACGCCAACCTCGTCCGGCTGGTGTTCGCCGTGTTCACCTTCTTCGTCGGCAGCGGTGTCCTGCTGTACATCATCGCGTGGCTGGTGATGCCGGAACGCGGCGCCGACGCGTCGCTGCTGGAACGCCTCATCCGCAACGCCCAGGGCCGGCAGGACAACGTCTGAGGTCCGAGGGCCGCTCACCCGGTCTCCTCCTCCGTCGCGTCCATCGCCGCTATCGCCCCGTCGCACCACCGGGACCAGGACAGGGCCAACCCGAGGGCGCACACCACACCGAGCACGCCCGCGACGGTGACGATGGTGTGGGTCGCCACGGTCTCGGCGAGAACGCTCGCCAGGGCGATACCGATCCCCTGGGCAGCCTGCAATCCCGCCGCGACGAGACCGAACGCCAGGCCGCGCCCGTCGGCGGGAACGCACAGCACGAACGCCGCGTTCGCGACGAACTGGTAGGCGGCGGTCATACCGGAAATCATCAACAGCACCACCACCAGCCACAGGGGCGGGTGGAGGAACCAGACGGTGAGCGGCAGCGACGCGGCCACCGCCAGCGGGCCCAGCATCCGCATCCGCGTGTGCGGCGTGACCAGTCGGGTCAGCACGAAACCACCCACGACGGCGCCCATGGACGGACCGGCCATGATCAGGCTGGCGGTCACCGCGCCGCCGCCCATCTCGTCGGCCAGGGGGTTGGCGAGCCCGTAGGGAACCATGTACAGGCCGGCCAACCAGGCGAGAAGGCCGAGCGTGCGCAGCCGGGGATCGCGGAACACGAGCTGGGTCCCGTCCCGGGTCATCCGCCACAGGCCGGGACCCGCGTCCCCGTCGGGCCGCGGGGAGGGGCGTGCGCGCACCCCCACGTAGATGATGAGACCCGACACCAGGAACGTCAGCCCGTTGTACATGACGGCCGAGTTCGGGCCGATCATGGCGACGACCCACCCTCCGCTGAGCAGGCCCACCAGGGTCCCCGCCTGGGAGGTGATATTGATGATGGCCGACCCGGCGATGTAACGCTCCCCCTGGACGACCTCGGTGAGGAGCGCCGCCCGGGCAGCGCTGAACGGCACCAGGGGCAGTATCGAGGCGAACAGCAGGGCCCAGATACCCCACAGGGGCAGTCCGGGTATGCCGATCCCGGAGACGAGCACCGCCCGGGTTATGTCGCTGACCAGCAGCACGCGCCGGCGCGGGAACAGGTCGGCCAGCCCGGAGAGGAGAGGGCCGCCGACGATCTGGGGCAGGAAGGTCAGGGCCATGGTGACCCCGGCCGCCATCGCGGAGGAGGTCTGCTGGTACACCAGCACCGTCACCGCGAGGTTGAGGAGGTAGTTCCCCGTCATCGACAGGGCGTGGGCGAGCCACATCGCCTGGAACTCGCGCACGCGCACCACCTCGCGGTAGCCGCGGCGCCAGTCCGACAGCGGAGCGGGCTGTTCCCGGGCGTCAGTGTCGTCGGAAACGGTCGCGGGGTCGGTGGGGGGAGAGTCAGCGTCCTGTTCGTCGTGCGGTGGGGGGCAGATTGTGTGGTCGTCCGCACGCGGTTGGTCCACCCGGCGGCTCCCTTACTGGTCCGCATCTGATAACGCTCAGTCGTTAACTTATGACCCAGAGTCTGTTATCGGGATGCGTTTCGCAAGCGGTTCACCGGAATTCAACCCGGGCGTAACCACATCCGACCGGTACGAGCGAGACATTTCCCGGTAGGCCGGGAGCGTTGCCGTGCTGCGGGCCTGGGCATGTTTTTCGGACGCTGTTCGTCGCGAGCGGCGTCTCCGGTGCCGTCCGGCACGGCAGCGAGGGGGGGGAGGCGGAGCGGCCCCTCCGTCGACCGACGGGAACGCCGCCGGGGCGACGCGCGGCAGGACGAGCGTCCGAAAACAGGACCTACCCCCACCCGAGCTCGTGCAGCCGGGCGTCGTCGATACCGAAATGGTGCGCGATCTCGTGTACGACGGTGACGCGTACCTCGGTGACGACCTGTTCGGCGGTGTCGCAGATCCGGCAGATCTCCCGCCAGTAGAGGGAGATCTGGTCGGGCAGGAACCCGGCGTAGCCCTCCCCGCGCTCGGTGAGGGGAACCCCCTCGTACAGTCCGAGCAGGCCCGGCTGCGGCGGGTCCTCCTCGACCGTGATGACGACGTTGTCCATGAACCGGGTCAGCTCGGTCGGAATGGTGTCGAGGGCGTCACCGACGAGCTCTTCGAACTGGGTACGGGATAGTTCCACCACGCCCCGCATTGTGCGCCCGCGCCCCGCCACGGCGATACCGGCACCGTGCGGCGGCCTCGGAGGCTGCGACGCGCGACGGGCGTTGTCACACCGGAGGTACCAGGCATCATGGACGCGTGTTCCCACGCGTGCGATCGATACGGGACGTTGTCCGGTGGCGCCGCCTGTCCGGTTGGGCCGCCC
Organism: Haloactinospora alba; assembly: GCF_006717075.1. NCBI lineage: Bacteria > Bacillati > Actinomycetota > Actinomycetes > Streptosporangiales > Nocardiopsidaceae > Haloactinospora > Haloactinospora alba. Next base: position 3,575,129 of record NZ_VFQC01000001.1, on the reverse strand, counting down.
GTGTCCGCGGCTGGATCTCCCGCGTACGGCGCGGCCGTCTGTGGCGGGGCGCGGCCGTGGTGGGCGCGGGTCTGGCCGGCGGGTGGCTGGGACTCGTGCTGGGGGGCCAGGTGCTCACCCCGATCGGCCCCGCCGACGTCGACCTCAGTATGCGGCCGAGCTGGAACGGGGAGACCGTCGTCAACGTGGCGCCGTTGGGAACCCTCCAGTTCGACACGCACTCCGCCCCGTTGCGGATGAAGGCCAACGTCGCGGAGATCCGGCTGGACGCCGCCGAACGGATGTTCCAGAACCCGGACGACATCAGCCGCATCTCCGAACAGGTGGGCTCCGACCTGCGCGACGGCGTCATACGGCTGTTCGTGCGTTCCGGAGTGACCGCCGTCCTGGGGGCGGCCGGCGGTGCGCTGCTGGTGTTCCGGGACCGGCGACGTGCCGGGTGGAGCGCGGTGACCGCGTTGGTGACGTTCGCCTCGGCGTCGGGGATGGCCGCGGCGACGTTCAACCCCAGCTCCATCGCCGAACCCCGCTACTCGGGGCTGCTCGCGGGCGCCCCCCAGGTGGTGGGCAGCGTCGAGGACGCCGTCAGCCGGTTCTCCGAGTACCAGGAGCAGCTGGCGGGTCTTATGGGAAACGTCTCACAACTGTACGAGGCGACGTCCACGCTGCCGGTCTACGAGGACGACAGTTCGACGATCCGTGTGCTGCACGTCTCGGACATCCACCTCAACCCGGCCGCCTGGAACGTCATCGGCTCCCTCCAGGAGGAGTTCCAGGCGGACTTCGTGGTCGACACCGGCGACCTCACCGACCGGGGGAGCACGGCCGAGGACACGTTCGCCGAGGAGATCTCCGGTATCGACGCCCCCTACGTGTGGGTTCGGGGGAGGCAGGACTCCCAGGGAACCCAGCGTGCGGTGGCGGCGCAGGACAACGCCGTCGTCCTCGACGGGGAGGTTCGCGAGGTCGGTGGTCTCACGCTGTACGGGGCGGGGGATCCGCGGTTCGCTCCGGACCGGACGCGGGACAACCCCAGCGCGGAGGAGGTCGCCCGAATCGGGGCCGAGCAGGCCCGTTCCATCGCCGGCGCCGAACCCCCGGTCGACGTCAGCGTGCTGCACGACCAAGTGCAGGGCCGGGCGTTCAGCGGTGAGGTGCCGCTGGTGTTGGCGGGCAGCGAGCACCAGCGCTCCACCGAGGTGGCGGACACGGGAACGCGGTTCTTCGTGCAGGGGTCGACCGGTGGCGCCGGCCTGAGCGGGTTGGAGCAGGACTCCGACGAGCCCACGCCGTACGAGGCGTCGGTGCTGTACTTCGACGCCGAGACGAAACGCCTGCAGGCGTGGGACAACGTGACACTGGGCGGGGTCGGCCTCACCTCGGCGCAGATCGAGCGCCACATCGCGGAGAACCCGGACCGGGAGATCACCCCGGCCTCCCCGCCTCCGGTGACTCCCTCCTCGCCGTCACCGCCGTCCTCGCCTCCGGATGCCACGAGCGGGGAGGCGTCCCGGCCGCCCTCCTGAGCTGCGGTTCCGTTCCCGCCGTGGGGAGGGGTGCGCTGCGGGAGCCCGCCGCCGGTCCTATTGTTTTGGCATCGGAGGCGGATCTGCTCTATGCTTAACACGTCCCCGACGGCAGGCGAAGTGGGAATGACGGCTCGTTCGTCGTCGAGGCCCCCATCGTCTAGTGGCCTAGGACGCCGCCCTTTCAAGGCGGTAACGCCGGTTCGAATCCGGTTGGGGGTACAGGCTCCGGCCGAAGCACTGCTCAGGATGTGGCAGGATGGTGGAGGAACGGAGCGCGGGACGCGGAACACCGTGTAGGATCGGGTGAGCCGCGGAACGCGGAAAAAAGAAAACAAGGTCCTGTGGAGCAGTGAGGAGTGCTCGCCACCCTGTCAAGGTGGAGGTCGCGGGTTCAAATCCCGTCAGGACCGCTCAGCACATGAGAGAGTGTGCCTGGGGCCAGGTAGCTCAGTAGGTACGAGCGTCCGCCTGAAAAGCGGAAGGTCGGCGGTTCGACCCCGCCCCTGGCCACCTCCCTGAGTAGTAGGGAAGCCCGGAGCCGGAAGGCGCCGGGCTTTTTTCGTGTCCGCAGTGCGGTGTCTCGCGTTCGGTTCCCCTCCAGACTCCCCGCGGTCGGTACCGGTCGGGTCGACCGCAGTCGGCCGGCGGCGGTCAACGACACGTCCTTCCCGGCACTTGGGGAAGGCAGGCGTGACGGCGCTCTACTGGGAGCGCAAGGGGTGGTGCGGCTACAGTGCACAGTGGGAACTCCAGTGACGAGTCCCGTCGCCGTCGCTGAACAAGGAGCAACCGTGCAGGACGCGGGACAGCCGCCAGCAGGCACCTCACAGGACTCGGGCGAGGCCGGACGGCCGGCCCGGCCCCTGCCGCCCGGTCTGGACAGCACCCGGGCGGACCGTTGGCTGTGGGCGGTACGGCTCACCAAGACCCGCGCGGAGGCCGCCGAGGCGTGCCGCGGCGGGCACGTGCGCGTGAACGACCGCACCGCCAAACCCGCGACGTCGGTGAACGTCGGCGACACGGTCCGGGTGCGGGTCCACGGGACGACCAGGACCGTCGTGGTGACGCACGTCATCGACAAACGCGTGGGCGCGCCGCTCGCCGTGCGGTGCTACACCGACCACACCCCTCCCGCTCCCGCCCAACCGCCCCAACCGGTGGCGCGCCGGGCACGCGGCGCAGGCCGCCCCACCAAACGCGAACGCCGCCAGCTCGACCGGTTCCGGTTCCACGGCGAGTGACCTGGTACCCGCGGGGCCGTCCGGGTGGCCGGTCCCGCCGGACGGCCCCCGGACGGCGACGCGGACTACCGTGTCGGCATGGAGAACTACGCTGAGGCGGCCGAGGCGGCATCCCTCCTCGGGCTCGCCGTGGAGCGGCTGCGCGCCGTCCCGTTCGGCACAGTCGTCACAGTGGGCGAGGGGGAGCCCCACGCCCGGCTCGTGCAGCACCTCGCCGTCGAGGAGGACGGCACCGTGTGGGTGGGAGCCAGTCCCCGTTCCCGCAAGGTGGCCGACGTGCGGCGGGATCCCCGCGTGGCTTACGCGGTGGAGGACCGGGACGCCTTCGGTTACGTGACGGCCCAGGCGGACGCCGAGATCGTGGACGACCCGCGGGAGCGGGCCCGCCGGTGGGAGGAGGGGCTGGCCGCGTTCTTCCCGGCCGGACCCCACGGCGACGACTTCGTGCTGCTGCGCCTGGTGCCGTACCGCGTCGAGGTCATGGACTTCGCCCGCGGAGTCCACCCCGACCCGTACGGGCTGGTGCCGGCGGTGATCGAGCGGACCGCGGACGGGAGGTGGGCGCGGCGCCCGGCGCAGCGCGACTGACGGGTGGGAAAACGGTTCGACCGGACCCCGCGTCCGCGGGCATAGTTTCCGGCATGGGTCATATCGACGTCTCCGGTGTCGGATTCCAGCTGCCCAACGGGCAGATGCTGCTGGACGAGGTGTCGTTCCGGGTCGGCGACGGGATGAAAGCCGTCCTCGTCGGCGTGAACGGCAGCGGCAAGACGACGCTGATGCGCATCGTCGCCGGGGATGAGACACCGTCGTCCGGGACGGTGACCCGCAGCGGCCGGGTGGGGGTGATGCGCCAGTTCATCGGCTCGCACGCCACCGCCACGGAGGAGTCCGACGGGGTGAGCACGCCCCTGTCGTCCGGCGCCACGGTGCGGGACCTGCTGCTGTCCGTCTCCGCGGAACCGCTGCGCAGGGCCGCGCGGGAGCTCGACGCGGCCGAGCTGGCCATGATGGACAGCGACGCCGAACAGGTGCAGCTGCGCTACGCCCAGGCGCTGGCGGACTGGTCCGAGGTGGGCGGCCACGACGCCGAGGTGTTGTGGGACGTGTGCACCGTCGCCGCGTTCGGGGTGCCGTTCTCCCGCGCGCACCACCGCGAGCTCGGGACGCTGTCCGGCGGGGAGCAGAAACGGCTGGTGCTGGAGGCGCTGCTGCGCGGCCCCGACGAGGTGCTGCTGCTGGATGAGCCCGACAACTTTCTGGACGTTCCCGGGAAGCAGTGGTTGGAGGAGCAGCTCCGCGCCACCGCCAAGACGGTGCTGTTCATCAGCCACGACCGCGAGGTCCTGGACCGCACCGCCACCCACGTCATCACCCTGGAGGGCGGGACCGGAATGGGGAACTCCGCCTGGGTGCACGGCGGCGGTTTCGCCGGCTACCACGAGGCCCGGGAGCAGCGGCACGAGCGGTTCGAGGAGCTGCGCCGCCGGTGGGACGAGCGCCACGCCCAACTGCGCGATCTGGTGCAGGAGCTGCGCAACAAGGCCCACGCCAACGACTCCATGGCCAGCCGCTACCGGGCGGCGTTGACGCGGCTGCGCAAGTTCGAGGAGATCGGTCCGCCCCCGGAACCGCCCCGGCCGCAGAACCTGGCGATGCGGCTGCGGGGCGGGCGCACGGGCCGCCGCGCGGTGATGTGCCGCGACCTGGAACTCACCGGGCTGATGCGGCCGTTCTCGCTGGAGGTGTTCTTCGGCGACCGGGTGGCGGTGCTGGGTTCCAACGGGTCGGGCAAGTCGCACTTCCTGGGGCTGCTGGCCGACCCGGACAGTGTGTCCCACACCGGCGAGGCGCGTCTGGGGGCGCGTGTGGTGCCGGGGCACTTCGCCCAGACCCACAACCACCCGGAGTGGGCCGGCCGCACCCTCGCCGCGATCCTCGCCGAGGAGTACTCGCTGCCGCTGGACCGGGCCGCTCCGGCGCTGCACCGCTACGAGCTGGTGCACCAGCGCGAGCAGCGCTTCGGCACCCTGTCAGGCGGCCAGCAGGCCCGGTTCCAGATCCTGCTGCTGGAACTGTCCGGCGCGACGATGCTGTTGCTGGACGAGCCCACCGACAACCTCGACGTGGAGTCCGCCGAGGCGCTGGAGTCGGCGCTGGGGGCGTTCGAGGGGACCGTGTTCGCCGTCACCCACGACCGGTGGTTCGCGCGTTCCTTCGACCGCTACCTCGTGTTCGGCGCCTCCGGGGAGGTGTACGAGTCGGACACTCCGGTGTGGGACGAGGGCCGGGTGCGGCGGGAGCGTGCCTGACCGGGATGCCTCACCCGCCGCGCGGGCGCCAGCGCCCGAACCCGCCCTCGCTGTTGATGACCTGGCCGGTGACCCACCGCGCCTCGTCGGTGGCGAGCCACGCGATGAGTCGTGCCGGGTCGTCGGGTCGGCCGAAGCGGCCGAACGGGAACATGGGCGCGATCGACCGCCGCGCCTGGTTGGTGAGGTGGCCGGTATCGACCGGGCCGGGGTTGATCGTGTTCAGCCGGATCCCCTGCTCGGCGAGCTGGTCAGCGAGTGTGACGGTGATCCCGGCCAGGGCGGACTTCGCGGCGGCGTAGGCGACCTCTCCCGGAAGCGGACCGAGGTGCTGGCCGGACGTCAGCAGCGTGACGGCACCGCCGGGGCGGGCGTCGTGCTGGCCGGCGAACGCCTGGGTGAGCAGGACGCAGGAGCGGGCGTCCACGGCCCAGTGGCGGTCCAGCCGGGCGGCGTCCAGTCCGCCCAGCGCCGCGTCGTCTTTCGGACCCGGTGGGGACGCCGATGGTGGGGCTTTCCGGGATGGCCGTGGTCCGCGGATACGATCGGACCGCCCCGCCCGGCGGGGCGGTCGAGAGAACCAGTGGGAGACGGGGGCATGGGTTACCGGTACGCGAGGCAGCGCGCCGACCACACCGACCTGGCGCAGGGGTGCGTGCTGCGTTCCGCGCCCGGATATCCCGGGTTTCCGGTGCGGTTCGCGAGCGAGCTGCTGCAACGGGCGGCGGCGCGGGTGGAGCACGACGGGCCGGTGGGAATGTGGGACCCGTGCTGCGGCAGCGGGTACCTGGCGACGGTGCTGGGGCTGCTGCACCGCGAGCGGTTGGCCCGCGTCCTCGCCTCGGACGTCGACGCCGACGCCGTCGCGGTGGCCGAGCGCAACCTCGACCTGCTGGCGGAGGGCGGTCTGCGACGCCGGGAACGGGAACTGCGTGCCGACGCGGAGCGGTTCGGCAAACCCGCCCTCACCGAACGGGCCGAGGCCGCCCGCAGGCTCGCCGGGCGGTTCTCGCGGGCGGGCGGTGCCCTGCCGGCGGTGGTGCGCCGCCAGGACGCGTTCGCGCCCGATCCGCCGGACGTCCCGGTCGACGTGGTGCTCACGGACGTTCCCTACGGCGGGCTCAGCCAGTGGCGGGGCTTGGCGCCCGCGGAGACCGAACCGGCCGTGTCCCTGATGGCGGCCCTGGCGTCCGTGCTGCCGGGAGGCGCGGTGGTGGGGGTGACGGCCCGCACGCGCAAGGTGCCCCTGCCCGCGGGCGTGTCCCCGCTGGAGCGGGTGCGGGTGGGCAACCGGGCGGCGGTGCTCGTGCGGGCCGCGGACGTGGCCGGTGGGTGAGGATCAGCCGGTGCGGGCGAACGCGCGTGAGGCGTACAGCGCGGTGCCGAGCGCGGTGACCGAGAGGAGGACGAACCCGATGGTGTAGGCCCCGGTGGTCTGATAGATCACACCCATGAGCAGCGGTGGGACGTATCCGCCGAGTCCGCCGGCGGCGCCGACGAGACCGCCGACCGTGCCGACCCGGGACGGTTCCACGACCGCGGCGAGCAGGGCGAAGACACTCCCGGAGCCCAGCCCCAGCGCGACCGCGATGAGGACGAAGGACACGCCGGCCGGGAGCTCCGCGGGCGGGTGGAGGGACAGGGGCACCGCGAACACGCAGGTGCCCAGGAAGGAGGCGGTGCACACCCGGGCCGGGCCGATCCGGTCGGACAGGGCACCGCCGAGGGGGCGGGCGAGGACGGCGGCCAGGGAGAACCCGGCGGTGCGCAGTCCCGCCTCGCTCTGGGTGAAGTGGTACGCGGTGGTCAGCAGGGTCGGCAGGTAGGTGGAGAAGGCGACGAACCCGCCGAACGCGATCGCGTACAGCAGGGACATCCGCCACGTCACCCGCCGGCGCAGGGCCTCGCCCATCCGCGGTAGCGCCGACTGCGCGCTGGGGCGCCAGTCGGGCGGGTTGCGGCCGAACACCCAGGTGACGGTTCCCATGGCGGCCAGGGCCACCCCCATGGCGACGTGGGTGGCCGGCAGACCGACCGTCTCCACGAGCCGCGGGGTGCAGAACGCGGACAGGGCCGTGCCGCCCATGCCGGCGCCGAAGACGCCGGTGGCGAACCCGCGCCGGGACGGGGCGTGCCAGGCGTTGACGAACGGGAGTCCCACCGCGAAGGATGTTCCGGCGATGCCCAGGAGGAACCCCCACACCAGCAGGAGCGGGTAGGAGTCGCCGGACAGGCCCACCAGCAGGGTGGGGACGATGCTGGCGAAGCACAGCGCCGTGAGCATGGCCCGGCCGCCGAGGCGGTCGGTGAGGATCCCGGCTGGGACGCGGCCGAGGGAACCCACGAGCACCGGGAAGGCCACCAGCAGCGACGTCTGTGCCGGGGCAAGGTCCAGTTCGCGGGTGTAGGTCCGCGACAGCGGCCCGATGAGGTTCCACGCCCAGAAGGTGAGGGTGAACGCCGCCGTCGCGAGGGCGAGGTTGGCCGCGGGGGTCGCTCGGCGGCATTCCCGGGGGCGGGTGGCCGTTCCTCCGTCGTCCATGGCGCGTTGCCTCCAGGTCTGCGGCGCGGTCCGGAACGGGCGCTGCGCGCGGAACCGTCGGATCTCTTGCTTCGTGATTGTCCGCCGCCGGCGCGGGGTGGTGTATCCCGTGTTCGCGGGAAACGCGTCTCCTCCCCGGGATCTCCGGGAACCGCCCGGAGAGGGGCGGCGCCGGTGGCACAGCGGCGCAACGCGCGGTGAGGAACTGGTTCCGCCATGGTGGATCAGCGAGGATACGAGGAGGGAGCGGCGGTGCGCTCCGCTGCGCGTGGCGGAAACGGCACCGGACCGACCGCGCGGGAGGACCACGGGCGGCGCGGCGGAGCCCGCGGCCACCGGTCGGATCGGGCAGCTACGCCCGCCCGCTGCGCGGTCGTGGCGGGAGAGTGAGAGGGCACCATGGGCGATTCCGGGGAGAACCACGGCGCCGTCGGCCGGCCGAGTTCCTCGGCCCGGTGCCCGACGCGGCCACCCGCGGTCACGAACCGGCGTCCGTGGTCCCGGCTCCGGCGCCGGGCTGTCCGCGACGCTCGTCTCCGGACCCGTTGGCGACCCGCGCTCTGCCCCGGTGGACTACCCGTTCCGTCCCGCGATCGTCCACCGGGCGCGCGACCGGCGACCGGTACGCGCCGCACGAGCCCCGCGCCAGGGGTGGTCATGACCGTCCGCGGCCGCGGACGGGGCGTCACACGCACAGGGAGGCCAACGATGGAACTGACCGTGGTCGAGGTGCCGGAGCGGGCACAGTACGTGATCCGGGACGGCTACGGTGACGCCGTGGGCCGGGTCGACTACGAGTTGGAGGGGGAGTGGATCACGCTCGCGCACACCGAGGTCAGCCCCGGCCACCGGAACCAGGGGGTCGCCGACCAGCTGGTGCGCGGGGTGATGGACGACGCGCGCACGCGCGGGCTGTCGGTGGCGCCCCGGTGCCCCTACGTTCAGGGGTGGATCCAGCACCATCCGGAGTACGCCGACCTTGTCGACGAGAGCGCCCCGGGCGGCACTGCGTTGTGAGGCCGAACATTGCTCCTGGTCACAGAACAGTTGTCATATGACAACGTATCTGGATTTAACGTGATGTTCCGGGCAGCGCAGGGTAGGCATGGTTGCCGCGTTTATCTCGGAACGAAGGAGCACACAACGTCGTGGACCAAATAAACGAATGGATCGGCACAGCGGGTGACACGTTCTGGATGTACCTGCTGATCCCCCTGCTGACCCTGGCGAGCGTGTACTTCACCGTGCGGCTGGGCGCTGTCCAGGTGCGGCTGTTGCCGGACATGTTCCGCCAGTTGTTCAGCACCCCGGAGACAGCGCCGGACGGGAAGAAGGCGATCTCCTCCTTCCAGGCGTTCGCCATCTCGGCCGCCACCCGGGTGGGAACCGGCAACGTCGTCGGCGTCGCGGGTGCGATCGCCATCGGGGGGCCGGGAGCGGTCCTGTGGATGTGGCTGATGGGGTTGCTCGTCGGCGCGGCGAGCTTCGTCGAGTCCACCCTGGGGCAGCTCTACAAGGTCCGGGAGTCGACCGGTTACCGGGGCGGACCCGCCTACTACATGCAGCGCGGACTGCGCTCCCGGTGGATGGGGGTGCTGTTCGCGATCCTCATCACCATCACCTTCGGGTTCGTGTTCAGCGCGGTGCAGAGCAACACGATCTCGGGGGCACTGAACACCTCGATGGAGCAGGCCACCGGTGACGAGCTCGCGTTCGGCCTGAAACCCCTGGTGGGCGCGCTCCTGGTCGCGATGGCCGGGCTGGTGATCTTCGGCGGCGTGCGGCGGATCGCGCACGTGGCCCAGACCCTGGTGCCGTTCATGGCACTGTTCTACATCCTCATCGGGCTGGCCGCCATCGCGTTGAACGTCAACCAGGTCCCCGCCATGTTCGGGCAGATCGTGCAGGGCGCGCTCGGGGTCGAACAGTTCGCCGGTGCCGCGGTCGGTACGGTGCTGGTGGAAGGCGTCCGTCGCGGCATGTTCTCCAACGAGGCCGGGATGGGCTCCGCCCCCAACGCCGGAGCCACGGCCTCGGTCAGCCACCCGGTGAAGCAGGGACTGGTGCAGACCCTGGGCGTGTACTTCGACACCCTGATCATCTGCTCCGTGACGGCGTTCGTGATCCTGGTGTCCAACCCCACCTACGGTGAGGAGCGCGGCCCGGTGATGACCCAGGAGGCGATGCAGGCGAGCCTGGGTACCTGGTCGCTGCACGCGCTCACGGTGATCCTGCTGCTGCTCGCGTTCAGCTCCATGCTGGGCAACTACTACTACGGCGAGGCCAACGTCCGCTTCATGGCCGACCGCAAGCCCCTGGTGCGGGGGTACCAGTTCGTCTTCCTGGCGGCGGTGTTCCTCGGGGCCATCGGCAAGGTGGACGTGGTCTGGACCCTGGCCGACAGCACGATGGGCTTCATGGCGCTGGTGAACCTCCTCGCCCTGGTCCTGCTCAGCGGTGTGACCTCGCTGATGCTCAAGGACTACGTCACCCAGCTGAAGCAGGGCCGGGACCCGGTGTTCACCCGGGACCGGATTCCGGGTCTGCAGGGTGTGGAGTGCTGGGATCCGGAGGAGGAGAAGAGCAGGAGCTAGGTCCTGTTTAAGAAGTCCGGCTTGTCCTGCTTCTCCGGCATGTCGGGGCTGCGCATGAGCGAGGTCTCCGGTAGATGGGACAACGACCAAGCAGCCCATCTACACGGAGACCTCGGTGGCCAGGGTATCGATCGGAGGACGCAACGATCTCACCGACAAGCAGTGGCGCGTGCTCGAACCGCTGCTGCCCGCCAGGAGCGGACGCGGAAAGCCGCCCACATGGAGCCGCCGCCAACTGCTGGACGGCATCCGCTGGCGCACCCGCATCGGCGCGCCCTAGCGCGACGTGCCCGAACGCTACGGCCACTGGCAATCGGTCTACCACCTGCTGCGGACCTGGCAGCGCGCCGGGATCTGGACACTGATCGCGGCGAAACTGCGGGCCTGGGCCGATACGGCCGGGCTCATCGACTGGCGGGTCTCGGTCGACTCCACGACGTGCCGGGCCCACCCCCACGCCGCCGGCGCCCGCCGCACCCCCTACGACCAGGTCGAACCGCCCGGGGACGAACCCCGCGACCACGCACTGGGACGCTCGCGCGGCGGGTGGGGCACCAAGCTCCACCTCGCCGGAGAGCAGGGCCGCAAACCCCTGGCGGTGGTGGTGGGCGCCGGCCACCGCGGCGACAGCCCGCAGTTCGCGCGAGTGCTGGAGCGCATCCGCGTGGCCCGCCCGGGGCCAGGGCGCCCGCGCACCCGGCCCGACCGCGTGCTGGCCGACAAGGCCTACTCCTCCCGGAGCAATCGCGCCTACCTACGGCGCAGGAAGATCCCCGCGACCATCGCCGAGCCCGCCGACCAGCGGGCCCACCGCAAAGCCCGGGGGTCGGCGGGCGGCCGGCCGCCCGCTTTCGATGCCCGGGCCTATCGGGACCGCCATGCGGTGGAGTGCGGCGTAGGGCTGCTCAAGCAATTCCGCGCGGTGGCCACGCGCTACGACAAGCTCGCCCTGCGCTACGAGGCCACGGTCCACATCGCCGTGATCGACATCTGGCTACGCGACCTCGCAACAACACCTTCTTAAACACGGCCTAGTCCCCCTCCGGTCCGTGCCCCCAGCGGGACCGGTGGAACAGTCGGCGGTGCCCTTTCCGACCGGAAAGGGCACCGCTTTTTCGGTTGTTCGCCAATGGTCGGCACGGACGGTGGGGCGGGTGTCGTCCGTGGTGAATTCCCGCTGCCGCGCACCGTGTTTCCCGGGCGGAGCAGAAGAATTGCCGGGACGGCCGCGTGTTCGGGGCTGTGGGCGGCTTCCGAAAATCTCCGCGAAGCGTCCGGAACCGGGTTTTCTCGGTGAAAATGACATGCAACGCCGGGCGTGATAATTGTTTCCCGACGCGCATCGTTCTCGGGCGAAAGGGATTCCCCGTCCTCCGGTTCGTGTGCTGTGCGCGTTCGTCGCCCGTGGACAGGGGAACCGGATCGGCGCGACGCGCTCCCGCCCGCCCGGCCGCGGGAACCGGCCCCGCGGAGCCGGGGACGGCAGCCACGTGCCCGCCCGGGAGCGGCAGGGGCCCGCCGCGGCCGCCGCTGTCCCCGTCCCGTCGAACCCCAGGCCCGAGCGTCGCTCCCACCCCCTCGACCCACCACCGGAGCCCGCACCGTTGTCCACGCGCGACCGCCTCAGCAGTGCCGTCAACGCCCCCTGGTTCCAGACCACCATCACCGTCCTCATCCTGGTGAACGCGCTGGTTCTGGGACTGGAGACCTCACCGCGGCTCATGGCGGACTACGGGCGCCTGCTCCACCTGGTGGACATGGCCGTCCTCGCGGCGTTCGTGCTGGAACTCTCCCTGCGGATCGCCGCCCACCGCTGGACCTTCTTCAGTGACCCGTGGAACTGGTTCGACCTCGTCGTGGTGCTCATCGCGCTGCTGCCGGACTGGGGGCCGTTCGGGGTGCTGCGGGTTCTGCGGGTGCTGCGGGTGCTGCGGCTCCTGTCCGTCATCCCCACGCTGCGGCATGTGGTGACCGGACTGTTCAAGGCGATGCCGGGGATGGTGTCCATCCTGTTCCTGCTCGCCCTGCTGCTGTACGTCGCCGCGGTCATGGCCACGAACCTGTTCCGCGTGACCGCGCCCCAGTACTTCGGGGACCTTCCCTCCTCCCTGTTCACGCTGTTCCAGATCATGACGGGCGACAGCTGGGGGAAGGTGGCGCGGGAGGTCATGACGGACCAGCCCGCGGCGTGGGTGTTCTTCGTCGGCTACATCCTGGCGTCCTCGTTCGTGGCCCTGAACCTCTTCATCGCGGTGGCGGTGGAGGCGCTGGAACACGACGCCAACACCCGGACCGGCGGGGAGGGCCAGCAGGAGCCCCCGCAGCAGGACCGGGACCTCCTGTTGGAGGAACTGCGCGCCCTGCGCGCCGAGGTCGCCGCGATGCGCTCCGAACGTGCCGCCGACCGGCGGTCGGAGCCCCCTGTCGCGGACCCGTGCTGACCGACGGCGGGTGTTGGCGGCGGCGCCGAATCGCTAGTGTTCTGGGTCACAACAAGCGATCGTGTGTCTAGGGGGTCGGATGACAGCCGTCTCGATCGAGCCCGTTACGCCGGAGCGATGGGAGGACCTGGAAGGCCTGTTCGGGCCCACCGGAGCCTACGGGCACTGCTGGTGCGCGTACTTCCGGCGCCGCGCCAAGGACTTCTCCGCGAGTGTCGGGTGCGCCCAGCCGGAGCGCGGCGACACCAACCGGGAGACGTTGCGCAGACTGACCGTGGACAACCACGTTCCCGGACTGATCGCCTACGAGGGGGAACAGCCCTGTGGGTGGGTGTCGGTGGCCCCGCGGGAGCAGTACGTCCGGTTGAGCAGGTCGCGGTCCCTGCGCCCGACCGACCCCACCGAGGTCGGGGTCTGGTCGCTGGTGTGCTTCTGGCTCCCGCCGCGCCGCCGCGGCGGCGGGTTGGGGACGCGGCTGCTCGACGCGGCCGTGCAGCACGCCCGTGCCAACGGCGGGCGGGTGCTGGAGGCCTACCCGGTGGACACGGTCGGAGGGCGGGCGCCCAGCGCCGAAGTGTACACCGGGACGGTGCGGATGTTCGAGAAGGCGGGCTTCACCTGCCAGCCGCACCCCAAGAGCGGCCGGCCCGTGGCGCGCCTGGGGCTGAAGGACGAGTAGGGGGCCGGGCGCGCGGTCCGGTTGACCGCGTTGCGCAGCGCCGGGATGCCGGGGAGAGGGGCGGCATTCCGGGCGCGGGCCGCGCCCGTTTCCGAGCGGCCCCGGCGGCGGATTGAAATACCCCAGGGGGGTAGGGTATCGTGCTGTATTGTCGGGATACGGAATACGAACGTCGCGAAGGAGGCGGGAATGGCTGGCACAACCAGCGCGGTTTACGAGGTCGAGGGCATGAGCTGCGGACACTGCGTCAACGCGGTCCGTGAGGAGGTCGGTGCCCTCGCGGGCGTCACCGACGTCCAGGTGGACCTCGACACGGGGCGCGTCACCGTCGCCAGCGAGGGCGGCGTCTCCGACGAGCTCGTCCGGGGCGCGGTGCGCGAAGCCGGATACGAGGTGAAGGGCTGACAATGAGTGCCCCGGTGAAACTGGGTGTCTTCCTCCTCGGCGCCGCGCTGGTGCTCGCCGCGGCGTTCGGGGTGGGGCGGCTCGTGGGGCCGGTGTACGACGACGCTGCGGACGCCGACGCCACGGTCGGCGGCCGCGCGTCCCTCTCGGCGGAGGAACTGGCATGATCACACCCGAACGGACCCGTCGCTCCGAGGAGCACGTCGAGCTGACCATCGGCGGAATGACGTGCGCCGCCTGCGCCAACCGGGTGGAGAAGAAACTGAACAAGCTCGACGGTGTGAGCGCGACGGTCAACTTCGCCACCGAGAAGGCCAGGGTGGACGTCTCCGACGGGGTCACCACCGACGACCTGATCGCCCAGGTGGAACGCACCGGCTACACCGCCGCGCTTCCCGAACCCCCGGGAACCGAGGAGGCCGGTGGGGACTCCGGTGCCGCGGAGGGGGACGAGAACCGCGCGCTGCGCGACCGTACCGTCGTCAGCCTCGTGCTGTCCGTGCCGGTCATCGCGATGGCGATGGTTCCGGCGCTGCAGTTCACCTACTGGCAGTGGCTCTCCCTCACCCTCGCGGCCCCGGTCGTGGTCTGGGGCGCCCTGCCGTTCCACCTCGCCGCGTGGAAGAACCTCAAACTCGGCACCGCCACGATGGACACCCTGGTGTCGTTGGGGACGAGCGCCGCCTTCGTCTGGTCGCTGTACGCGCTGTTCCTCGGGACAGCGGGCGAACCCGGCATGGTGCACCCGTTCGAGCTGACCATCGGCGGTGGGGACGGTTCGGGCAACATCTACCTGGAGGTCGCCGCCGGGGTCACCTCGTTTATCCTGCTCGGGCGCTACTTCGAGGCCCGTTCCAAACGGCGGGCCGGTGCGGCGCTACGCGCCCTGATGGAACTGGGCGCCAAGGACGTCGCCGTGCTGCGCGGGGGTCGCGAGGAGCGCGTCCCCGTGGAGCAGCTCGCCGAGGGCGAGCTGTTCGTCGTCCGCCCCGGCGAGAAGATCGCCACGGACGGCACCGTCGAGGACGGCACGTCGGCGGTCGACATGAGCATGCTGACCGGTGAGTCCGTGCCGGTGGAGGTGGAACCGGGCTCCGAGGTCGCCGGGGCGACGGTCAACGCCGGCGGGCGGTTGACCGTGCGCGCCACCCGCGTCGGATCGGACACCCAGCTCGCCCAGATGGCGCGGATGGTGGAGGACGCCCAGAGCGGCAAGGCCGAGGTGCAGCGGCTGGCCGACCGGGTCTCCGGGGTGTTCGTACCCATCGTCATCCTGGTGGCGGCGGCGACCCTCGGGTTCTGGCTCGGCACCGGTGGGGCGGTGTCGGCCGCGTTCACCGCCGCGGTCGCGGTGCTGATCATCGCCTGCCCGTGCGCCCTGGGGCTGGCCACCCCGACCGCGCTGCTGGTCGGAACCGGTCGCGGCGCCCGTCTGGGCATCCTGATCAAGGGCCCGGAGGTGCTGGAGAGCACGCGCCGCGTCGACACCATCGTTCTGGACAAGACCGGAACCGTCACCACCGGGACGATGAGCTTGGCCGAGGTCGTCCCCGCCGAGGGCGAGGACGAGCGTGAGGCGCTGCGGCTGGCTGGGGCGGTCGAGAACGCCTCGGAGCACCCCATCGCCCGGGCCGTGTCCCAGGGCGCGGCCAAACGCGTCGGCGCGCTTGGTGACGTGGACGGTTTCCACGCTCTGGAGGGAAGGGGCGTCCAGGGGACCGTCGAGGGACGCGACGTCCTGGTGGGCCGGCCCTCACTCTTCGCCGAGAACGGCGGGGAGCTCCCGCAACCGCTGGAGCGGGCCGCGGAGGAGGCCCGGAGCCAGGGACGCACCACCGTCGCCGTCGGTTGGGACGGACGCGTCCGGGCGCTGCTGGTGGTGGCGGACATGGTCAAGTCCACCAGCGCCGAGGGCGTGGACCAGCTACGCCGGTTGGGGCTGCGTCCGGTTCTGCTGACCGGCGACAACACACAGGCGGCGCACGCGGTCGCCACCGAGGTGGGGATCGACGAGGTGATCGCCGACGTGCTGCCGGCGGACAAGGTCGACGTGGTCCGGCGGCTGCAGTCCGAGGGGCGCTCGGTGGCGATGGTGGGCGACGGCATCAACGACGCCGCCGCTCTCGCCCAGGCCGAGTTGGGGCTGGCGATGGGCACCGGCACCGACGTGGCGATCGAGGCCGGGGACATGACCCTGGTGCGCGGCGACCTCCGGGTGGCGGCCGACGCGATCCGGCTCTCCCGCCGCACGCTGGGCACCATCAAGGGCAACCTGTTCTGGGCGTTCGCCTACAACACCGCCGCCATTCCGCTGGCGGCGGCCGGTCTGCTGAACCCGATGATCGCCGGGGCCGCGATGGCGTTCTCCAGCGTGTTCGTGGTCAGCAACAGCCTGCGGCTGCGCCGGTTCGCACCGCTGCGCGACGACGCGGCGCCCGTCCCCGGCGGTACCGCCGAGGCGGCCCGGGCGTGACGCCCCGGCGCGTCGGGCACGGGCGGTACGCCCCGGCGGGCGGTTGAACGGTACGAGGGCCTTCCGGGCCCGGTGCGGGCGCGATATCCGCACCGGCGGCCGGGAGGCTTTCGTGCTGCCACCGTGCCGCCGCACCGCTGCCCCCGGCGGCGTTCGCGGTGGGCGTATGTTCCCGGAACCGGCCCGGCTGTTCTCCCGGAAACACACGCCTGGTCAGTCGCGCGCCGTTCCCCGCGGTTTCCACAACGGATGGGCCCGGCCTTTTACCTCCTGTTGCCGAAACGCTAGAGTCCGTTGCGGAACGTCCGTCATGCAGTGGATCCAGTGAGGAATGGCCGGATGTCCCACCCCGCTCTATTCTGTGTGTCATTGTTCCTCCCCCACCTGAGACGAGCGAGGACCTCCTCGAGTGACTGACGAATGCCCCTACGCCGCCCTGTACGATCCCGATTTCCACGTGGACCAGCACGCCGTGTTCGAGCGGCTGCGGGAGAGGTACGGCCCCGTCGTACCGGCCGAACTGGAACCGGGTGTACACGGGTGGGTGGTGATCGACTACGCCACCATCATCTCCTGGTGCCGGGACACCCGGACGTTCAGCCGCGACTCCCACCGCTGGCGGGACTGGCGCGAGGGCCGGATCTCCGACGAGTCCTCACTGGTCGGCATGATGATGCCCCGCCCCAACGTGCTGTTCACCGACGGGGAGGAACACCGGCGGCTGCGCCGGGCCGTCACGGACAGCCTCGGCAAGCTGGACTCCGCCCGGATCGCGAACCACGCGCGCACCGCCTCCGACCAGCTCATCGACGCGTTCTGCGAGCGCGGCGAGGCCGAGCTGCTGGGCGAGTACGCCCGGCTTCTCCCGCTGCTGGTGGTCAACCAGATGTTCGGGTTCGACGAGGAGAGCGGCCGCCGCTTCTTCACGGCCCTGCGGGAGATGTGGGACGGCGTCGAGGCCGAGCGCGCCAACGCCGAGATAGAACGCGTGCTGTCGGAGGTCATCACCGACAAGCGCAGGAACCCGGGCCCCGACGTCACGAGCTGGTTGATGGAGCACCGCGCCGGCCTCACCGACGAGGAGGTGATCCAGCAGCTCGTGATGATCGTCGGCGCGGGCACCGAGCCCAGCGCCAACCTGATCGCCAACAGCATGCGGGTCCTGCTGACCGACCCCGCTCTGGGGGAGGACGTCGCCGGGTCGCGGGTCAGCGTCCAGGACGCCATCGAACACGTCCTGTGGACGGCGCCACCCGTCACCAACTACCCGGTGATGTACCCCACCACCGACGTGTCGGTGGGGAACCAGACCGTTCCGGAGGGCAGTCCGGTCCTGCTGGGCTACGCTGCCGCGAACCGGTTCGTCGCGGAGGAGAACGCACAGCAGATGGGGGAGAGCGCCAACCGCGCGCACCTGGCCTGGGGCGTGGGGCCGCACCGCTGTCCCGCCCAGGACCTGGGCACCATCATCGCCACCACCGGCATCCAGACCCTCATCCGCCGGCTTCCGGGACTGCGCCTCGCGGTCGATCCCCAGGAGCTGCAGTGGCGCGTCTCCACGTTCTCCCGCTCGCTCACCAGCCTTCCTGTCACGTTCACGGCACAACCCCCCACTGAGGAAGGAAAACAATGGGAGCAGTCCCCCTCGCAACCGGAGACCTCCACGAGCAAGCAGAGCAGCTCCGCGAACTCGGTCCGGTCGTCCCTGTCCAGCTTCCTGGCGAAGTTGATGCGTGGGCGGTGACCCGTCACTCCGCCGTCATGGAGGTGCTCGCCGACCCCCGGGTCAAGAAGAACCCGGTGCACTGGCGCGCCTGGCGGGACGGGGAGATCCCGCCGGACTGGCAGCTCATCTCCTGGGTCGCCAACGAGAACATGCTCGCCCGCGACGACGACGACCACACCCGGCTGCGCAAGCTCGTGTCGAAAGCGTTCACCCCGCGCCGGGTCGAGGGGCTGCGGGACCGGGTCGAGGAGATCGTGGACCGGCAGCTGGACCACATGGCCGCCGGCGGCGGCAGGGCCGATGTGAAGAGCGACCTCGCGCTGCCGCTGCCGATGACCGTCATCAGCGACCTGTTCGGGGTGGGGCCCGAGGAGAGCGTGGAGCTGCACGGCTACATCGACAACCTGTTCGACCAGACCATCACCCCCGAGCAGGCGGCGGCCACCCACGCGGGACTGCAGAACTACCTCGCCAACCTCGTCGCCGCCAAACGCGAGAACCCGGGCGACGACATGACCAGCGCCCTCATCGCCGCCCGCGACGAGAACGACCGGCTCAGCGAGTCCGAGCTGGTGTGGACGCTGATCCTGATCATCGGGGCCGGGTTCGAGACCACGATGAACCTCCTCACCAACGCCGTCCGGGCGCTGCTGACCCACCCGGACCAGCTCGAACTGGTCCGCGGCGGGGAGTACACCTTCAACGACGTCATCGAGGAGACGCTGCGGTGGGACACCTCCATCCAGAACGTCCCGCTGCGCTACACCGCCGAGGACGTGGAGATCGCCGGCACCCCCATCAGCGAGGGGGAGGCGGTGCTGGTGTCCTACGGCTCGGCGGGCCGTGACCCCGACCGGCACGGCGAGACCGCCCACCTGTTCGACATCACCCGGCAGGACAAGTCGCACGTCGCCTTCTCCCACGGCGTGCACTACTGCCTCGGGGCGAACCTGGCCCGGATGGAGCTCGCCACCGCGCTGCCCAAACTGTGGGAGCGTTTCCCCCGCATGGAGCTCGCCGAGGAGGAGCTGCAGCCCGTTCCCTCCATCGTCTCCAACGGTGTCACCGCGCTGCCGGTGCTACTGAACCAGTGAACCCCCGCCGGGGTGATGAACGCCCCGGCACCAGCCGTACCGCCCGGTGCGGGCTCTTCCCGCCCCGGGCGGCGGGCGCCCGGCACGGCCGGCGCGGTACCACCGTTGCCCTAAACTCGCGGCAGGTGCCGCCGCCACCGTGCTGGACCGCGGGACGCGCGCGGCGCGGCACCGCCCGTCCCGCGGCGCCGTCCCCAAGGGGGCGGCCGGGTCCGACGCCGCGACAACCGTTCCTTCCCTCTTTCCACCCGAGGACTCCGCTACCGATGAGCACCCAGAGAGCCGAGCCGGGATACCTGCTCGCCGGGCGTTACCGGCTGAACGAACTCCTCGGCGAGGGCGGCATGGGGCGCGTCTGGCAGGGCACCGACGAGCTGCTGGACCGGCCGGTCGCCGTCAAGGAACTCAGCATCTCCGGGAACCTGCCGCAGCACGAGGTGGACGTGCTGCGTTCCCGCATGCTGCGTGAGGCGCGCAGCGCGGCCCAGCTCAGCCACCCCTCCATCATCACGATGTTCGACGTCGCCGAGGTGGACGGGCGCCCCTGGATCGTGATGGAGCTGGTGGGCGGGCCGTCGTTGAGCGGGGTGCTGAACGAGGAGGGTCCGCTGCCGCCGCGGCGCGTGGCCCGGATCGGGGCGCAGCTCGCCGCCGCCCTGGCCCTCGCGCACGACCGCGGTGTGGTGCACCGGGACATCAAGCCCGGCAACGTCATGCTGGCGCAGGGGGACCGGGCGGTCCTCACCGATTTCGGTATCGCCCGGTTGGAGGGCACCACCAACCTCACCAGCACGGGACTCCTCGTCGGTTCCCCCGGTTACCTCGCCCCGGAGCAGGCGCACGGGAACCAGGCCAGCACAGCCACCGACATGTGGTCGCTCGGGATCACGCTGTACCAGGTGGTGGAGGGCGCCGCCCCGTTCCACCGGCCCACTCCCATGGCGACGCTCGCCGCGATCGTCACCGAGGAGGTACCGACGCCGTCGCGGGCCGGGCCGCTGGCGCCGGTGCTGGAACGGATCCTCAACAAGGACGCCGCGGGCCGCCCCTCCGCCCAGGAGGCACACCAGCTGCTCACCGCCGTGGCCGAGGCACCGGAAGGCGCGGCCTCGTCCCGCGCGGCCGCGCCTTCCGGTGCGGGTGCCGCGGTCGCCTCCCACCTCGCCCCGGCGGTGTCCGGTGCGACCTCGGCCGGGCGCGCGGCGGCGGCACGGGGCGCGGGCGCTGTCTCCCGCGCCGCACCGGTGGTGGCCCGCGCGGTGGGAAGCGGATGGTCCTCGGTGGTGCGGGCGAGCCGCCCCGTGCGGCGGCCGCGCGTGCTGCTCCCGCTCGTGGGCGGGGCGCTCGCGCTGGTGCTGTCGATCCTCACCGGGCTGTGGTTGGGGTCGAACAGCGCGGAGGGCCCGGCACCGGAGGCGGCGGAGTCGTCGGGCGCGACCGACGGCGACGGGTCCACCTCCTCCTCGTCGTCCTCCCCGCCGGAGGACGACGGCCCCGAGATGGAGCGCCACAGCGACGAGACCGGGTTCGCCGTCGACGTCCCGGCCGGCTGGGAGCAGGATCGCCGCGTGGGCAGCAGCGTGTTCTTCGACATCCCCGGCGGCGGGTACCTGCAGATCGACCAGACCGACAACCCGGCCGGCAACGCGAAGAAGGACTGGGAGGAGCAGGAGGACGCCATCTCCAGCGGGTTCGACGACTACCAGGGTTCCGACATCGTCGCGCTGGACAAGCCCTACCTGCAGCGTTACGAGAGCGCCGCGGACTGGGAGTTCACGTTCGAGGGGGACAAGGGGCGGATGCACGCGGTGAACCGCGCGTTCCACACCGACGACAAGGGCTACGCCCTGTTCCTGGTGTCCCCCGAGAGCGACTGGGACCGCAACCGCGCGCTGCTGGAGGACATCACGAGGTCCTTCGAACCGGCGGGGTAGGCGGACACTATGCCCTTCGGGGTATCCGCCGGCTGACGAAGAGCCGATGTGCGCTGCCCTTTCCGCTCGGTACGTTCCCTCGCGGAACTGAACTCCACGGAGGAGAGGGGCACAGCCGGTGCTTTCACTGCGAGGACTGACGAAACGCCGCGGGGCCAGGACCGTCGTCGACCGGCTCACCCTTGACGTGCGCCCCGGTGAGGTGACCGGTTTCCTCGGGCCGAACGGGGCGGGTAAGTCGAGCACGATGCGGATGGTTCTCGGTCTCGACCATCCCACGGCGGGAACCGCGCGGGTCAACGGCCGTGACTGCCGGGAGCTGGACTGCCCCGTGCGGGAAATCGGTGCCCTGCTGGACGCGGGAGCCGTGCACCCGGGGCGTCGGGCCCGCGACCACCTGCTCGCCATGGCGCGGGCCGGCGGTGTGGCCAAGCACCGGGTGGATGCCGTGCTCGCCCGGGTCGGGCTGGCCGACGTCGGGGCGAAACGGGCGGGGGAGTTCTCGCTCGGTATGCGCCAGCGGCTGGGGATAGCCGGGGCGTTGTTGGGGGAGCCCGAAACCCTCATGCTGGACGAGCCGGTGAACGGCCTCGACCCGGACGGGGTGCGGTGGGTGCGGGACCTGGTGCGGTCGCTGGCCGACGAGGGGCGGACCGTGTTCGTCTCCAGCCATCTCATGAGCGAGGTCCAACTCGTCGCGGACCGGGTCGTGCTGCTCGGGCAGGGGCGCCTGATCGCCGACGCTCCCACCTCCGAGGTGGTCGGAAGCGCTGCGGGCACTGTCGTTGTGGTGCGCAGCCCCGACACCGAGCTGCTCGCGCGGCGCGTGGAAGCGGCGGGCTCCGAGCACGGTGTCTCTGTCGGCCGGGGCGACGCTGGTGAGCTGCGTGTCTCGGGTGCCGCCCCGGAGACGGTCGGCGACATCGCCCATGCCGCGGGAGCGCGGATACACGCCCTCTACGGCGAGGAAGCGTCGTTGGAACAGGCCTACATGGAACTGACCGAGTCGGTCACCGAACACACCGCGTCCCCTCCCGCGCCGAGCGGACAGGCGAGCGGGCAGGAGGGCGGGAGATGACTCCGGCAACATCCGAACCCGCCGGACAGCGCGCCCGGGGAGAACCGGGGTGGCTCGCGAGGACTGTCGCCTCGGAATGGACGAAGCTGCGCTCCGTGCGCTCCACCTGGTGGTGTGCGGCGGTCGGCGCTGGTGCCATGCTGGTTTTCGCCGGTCTCATGGGATACACGAAGCAGTCGGCCATCGCCGAGGATCCGGCGTCCGCCGCGGGCGTCTCGGTCACCCAGCTCGCCTCGCACGGGATCTTCTACCTGGTGCAGTTCGCGGTGCTCGCGTTGGCGGCGCTGGCCGGCGCGGGCGAGTACGCCAACCGCGGGATCGTGGTGACGCTGCAGACCACCCCGCGACGCGGCCGGGTTCTGGCCGCCCGGACCCTGGTGGCGGCCGCGGTCGCCTTCGCACTGGGCACGCTGGCCAGTGCGCTCGGCCTCGCCACCTTGGGCGCGCTCATCGGCGGCCCGACCGGAGCGGGCGTCGGGGAGAGCCTGTCCATGGCCGTGCGCGCCGGCGTGTGCATGGCGTTGTTCGCGGTGACGGTGGTCGGCATCGGTACGGCACTGCGCAGCGTGGCCGGCACGATCACGGCCGGGTTCGCGCTGCTGCTGGTCGGGCCGCTGATACTGCAACTGTCGGGCGTGCTGTGGTTGGACGACCTCGCCGCCCACCTTCCGGGGTATGCCGGTCTCGAGTTCTACTCCGGTGGGGACGCCGGACTCTACACGGCCGCCCACGACAGTGCGCCCGTCCTGTTGTCCAGCCTCGCGGGCTGGGCCCTCGCGGCGCAGCTCGTCGGATACGCGGAACTGCAGGGTCGGGACGTGTGACCGTCCGGCGGGTTCCGCCCGGGAGGCGCCGGACGGTACCCGCCGGAGTGCTCACTCGACGAATTCGACCTCGGGGTGCTCGTCCGAGGGGCCGTCCAGCAGCGGCCGCTCCACGCCGCGCACGTGCTCGTCGAGGTAGGCGGTGATGTAGGCGCGCTGCGCGGCGACACTCGCTTCGGGACCGATGGTGCCGACGGACGCGCGCATTCCGTCGTCCCACGACGGGGAGTCGGGCCGCAGCCGTTCGTCGAGCTGCGGGAGGATCCACTGCGTGTCCAGGTAGCTCATGTGCTCGGCCCGTTCCATGTAGAGTTCCAGCGTCTCGGGGGAGGCGTCCCGGAACATCGCCCAGTCGGGGGAGTTCCTGCTGGTGTGCGGCGAACCGCCACTGTTGCTGACGGTCCCGGCCCCGAGGATCAGGAACGGCCTCTCGACGCCGCGGGTGGTGGATTCCCCCCACTCCTCGTCGCCCACGTGGTAGGCGAGTGAACCGTCGAGGTTGATCCCCGCGTCGACGCGTTCGTCCGTGAGCATCACCTCCGCGGCCGTGAAACCGCCGGCGGAATGGCCGAACATGCCGATCCGGGAAAGGTCGACGGCCTCGCCCAACCCCTCCGGCAGGTCACGGTTCGCCGCGTCGGGATTGTCGCCCCCGGCCAGCCGTTCGAGGCTGTCGAGGACCAGTCGCGCGTCGGCCTTACGCGCTTTGACAGCCGTCCGGTACGTCTCGGTGAACTCCTGTTCCTCGGGCAGGTCCTGTTTCTTCACCCGGCCGTCCGGGAACTCCACGGCCTTCCCCTCGTAGGTGTGGTCCATCGTCACCACGAGGTAGCCCCGGGACGCGAGCTCCTCCGCCTGGGCGGTGGACTGGTGCCGGGACACTTCCATACCCGGGGAGTAGAGCACCGTCGGTAGTTCCCCCACCTCGCCGGCGAGTCCGGAACCGACGGTGGCGTTGGCCTCGGACCCCTCGATGTCGACGGCGCCGCGGGAGATCCCCGCCTGTTCGAGTTGCAGGGACAGCTGCTCGGCCATCGCGTCGGACACGTAGGGGGCGGGTTCGCCCTCCTCCGCGGCGGCGGGGTACCAGAGGCTCGTCATGATCTCGCGTTCCTGCTGGCCGTTCCAGGGGTCGGCGCGGTCCTCGTCGATGAGGTGCATGGTGGCCCGTCCCACGGGATGAGGACCGGTGGGTTCCGGTGGGGACAACCGCACCGCTTCGGGGCCACCCAGTTCGGCGAGGGCGGGCGGTACCGCGCAGGCCGCTGCGAGGACGGCGACGGCCGCCGAGTAGCACGCCGCCCGCAGCCGCGGGAGCGAGGGAGGCGCTGGTGCTTTCCGGAGTGTGGTCATGGGAGCGATTCTCGGGAACACACCCTGGCCGGCACATCGCCCGAACGTGGTGCTCGCCCTATACCCATGGGCATATACCCGTTCCGCGCGGGTCGCGGGCTGCCCTGTGGAGGTTCAGCCCCGGTCCACGAGCCCCGCCTCGTAGGCCAGGATCGCCGCTTGCACCCGGTTCTGCGCGTCGAGGCGGGTCAGTACCGCGCTCGCGTGGATTTTCGCGGTTCCCGGAGCGATCGAGAGACGCCGGGCGATCTGCGCGTTGGACAGACCCTCTCCGATCAGGGACAGGACCTCGCGCTCGCGCTCGGACAGCTCCGCTACCCGGTCCCGGGCCGCGGAGCCGCGCGACATACTGCTGGCGGCTCCGCTCGTGGTGAGTTCGGTGATGACGCGGTGCGCCACCTCCGGCGACAGGTAGGCGCCGCCGTCGGCGACGGCGCGCAGGCCACCGAGCAGCGCCCGGGGGTCGCCGGTTTTCAGCACGAAGCCGCTGGCGCCGCCGGTGAGTGCGCGTGCGATGTAGGCGTCGTCGGAGAACGTGGTCAGCATGACCACTGCGGTTCCCGGAAGCTCCGCGCGGATCGTCGCTGTGGCCTGCAGACCGTCCACGCCCGGCATCCGGACGTCCAACAGCGCTATGTCCGGGCGGTACCGGCGTGCCGCCGTGATCGCCTCGGCGCCGTCACCGGCTTCGGCCACCACCTCGATGTCGGGTTGGCTCGAGAGTATCGACCGCATGCCCGCGCGAAACATCGACTCGTCGTCGGCCAGCATGACTCGGATCATGGCGTCCCGTTCCGCGGTCGTCGGTTCGTGGTCCGGACGGTCCGTCCCCGCTGGTGTCAACGTCGCACCACGTCCTTGGCGACCAGTGTCGAGTCCCTGAAGCACAGTCGGTACAACGGCTCCCCGCTCCACACGTTCTCCGGGTAGTACTGGCAGGACGCTCCGGAGGGCACGGGAGGTTGGTCGACCGAACGGCCGTCGGGTTCCTGGAACGCGGGAAGCCGACGGTCCACCTCGGGGCGGGGCGTGCCGGTGGAGAGTCCCGCGTACTCCGAATGCGACAGCACCGAGTTTGCCACGACCACGTAGTTCACCGCCGCTCCCAGCACCGACACCACCCCTGCCAGGGCGAGGGGGACCACGATCAGCCGCCGCAGCCCGCGCCGGGTGCGGTGGGCGGCCTCCGTGCGCTTCCTGGCCGCATCCGGCTGTTGGGCCGCGGCCGACGCGGTGGTGGCGCCGTCGTCACGTGGTAAGCGTGCCGTGACCACGAAACCGTCGCTGCCGGGACCCGCTTCGAAGGTGCCGCCGAGGTCCTCCACCAGCGACCGCAGCTCCGCGAGGCCGGATCCGGAACCGTGCCCGGGAGCGGTGGCCTGCTGTCCGGCCCCTCCCGTCTCGCGTACCGTGACGACGAGCTCCGCGGCGAGCTGTGCGGTCTCCACGGTGACGCGCGGGTCGGCCGCGTGTTTCATCGTGTTCGTCAGCGCCTCTTGCACGATCCGGCACGCGGTGCGTCCCGCCTCCGTCGCGGTATCCGGTGGCGGGCCTTCCCGCAGCCACCGCACCGGAACCCCGGCGGCGGAGGTCCGTTCGATCACGGTGGTGATGTCGGGGTCGGTGCCACGGGTGACAGGGGCGTCGCCGCCCTCCCGGAGCACGCGGACGATGTCACTCAGCCGCGAGGTCGCGGCGTGGGTGGCCTCGCGCAGCTCGCCCGCCGCGGCTGCCTGGTCGGGGTCGCCGTTGTGGGCCATCTCCAGGGCGGACGCCCGGACCGCGATGAGCGCGAGGTCGTGCCCCAGGGAGTCGTGCATCTCGGCCGCGATGCGGGTGCGTTCCCGTAGCCGGGCACGCTCGATGTCGACGTCGCGTTCCCGCTCCACACGCTCGGCGATACTCCACCCGCCGGTGTTCAGCTCGGTGCGCAACCGCCAGAACCGCCCGAACAGCCAGGGACCCACACCCGCGAGGAGCAGGAGAACGGTCGTTGCGGCCCAGTGCCACAGTCCCTCCAGTAGTTGCCGCGGACCGCCCTGGATGATGCCGAGAACCTCGCACAGCAGCAGTGTCGCCGTGGCAGCGGCAGTGAAGAGGACGGCCGCGGGGCGCAGCGGAACGTTCCACCGCCCCACGTGGTAGCTCGTGACGGCCACGGTGATCCAGCAGGTGGTGAGGCCGGTTCCCAGCACGCCGTGGATGCCGGCGAGGGTGTGGAGGAGGGCGGTGGCCGTGGTGAGCGCCAGGGCCGTGTGGGGGAGGAAGTGCCGTAGGGACATGGCGAGCGCCGCACCAGCGACTGTTCCCGCAGCCGGTGGTAGGGGCGCGGTGCTGTCCGTATCGGCGAGTTCCACAGCGAGCGTGGCGGCGAGAAGGGCCCAGAGAGCGAGTTCCCCACCCCAGCGACGTCCCACCATGGCCGCAAGCGTAATAGGAGCCCGGGGCGGGCGGGGTGGCGAGAGACCGCGGCGGTCATGAGGAGATGTGCGGTGTCTCTGGTGGCAGGCCGGTGGTGTCCTCCGGCGGAACGGCCGGTACGGGGGTCGGTTCCCGACCCGGTTCCGCGAGCGCGGGGGCTCGGGGACGAACGCCACCGGACGGCCGGGTTGCTCCCGTACCGCCCGGGGCGCGGTCCCGTCACTGGTCAGGTGGCCGTCTCCCGGACCGGTTCGTCGGGTGCTCCCGCCAGCGTTGCGTCCGCGCCGCGCGTGCGGTGGCGGGAGCGGTCGAGCGCGCCGGAGGCGAGGGTGACGAGGAGCGCGGCGACGGCCATGGCCGCCCCCACCCAGAGCGGGGCGGTGAGGCCGAGCCCGGCGTCGATGGTGGCGCCGGCGAGGTAGGAACCGACGGCGATCCCGGCGTTGGCGGCTGAGGAGGCGACCGCCGAGGCCAAGGTGGGGGCTCCCTCGGCCTTGTCGATGACGCGGGTCATGAAGCCGGGGACGGTGGCGAAGCCGGCGCCACCGAGCAGCGCCAGCGTGGCCGCGGCGGCCAGCTGGACGTGGACGGTCAGGGTGAAGGCGACCAGCACCACGGCCAGGACAGCTTGGGCGGTGAGGAGCGTGGCGACCTGGGCGCGGTCGGCGTAGCGGCCTCCCAGCAGGTTGCCGACGACCAGGCCGACTCCGAAGAGCATCAGCAGCGGGGTGATCATCCCGGGGGCGAACCCGGCGACGTCGGTCATCAGCGGGGAGACGTAGCTGAACGCCGCGAAGAGCGACCCGATGCTCAGGCCGGCGGTGGCCAGGGCCAGCCAGACCTGGCCGCGGGTGAACACCGCGAGCTCGCTCCGCAGCCGTGCGGGAGCCGCGTTCCGCTGGTGGGGGACGAGGGCGACGAGGCCGACCAGGCTGACCACGCCGATCGCGGTGATCATCCAGAAGGTGGCGCGCCAGTCGGCGTACTGGCCGATCCAGGTGCCCATGGGGGCGCCGAAGACGTTGGCGACGTGAGGCCGGTGAAGACCAGCGAGATGGCGCGGGAGCGCTTGCTCTGGTCGACCATGTCCGCGGCGACCACGGAGGCGATGCCGAGGAACGCGCCGTGGCAGACGGCGGCGAAGATCCGGCCGGCCATGAGGACCCAGTAGGACGGCGCGAGCGCGGCGAGCGCGTTGCCGATGATGAACAGCACCATGAGGACCAGCAGCATGCTCTTGCGGGGCATGCGGGTGGCCGCGGCGGTGAAGAGCGGGCCGCCGAGGACGACGCCCATGGCGTAACCGGAGATGAGCAGGCCGGCCGTGGTGAGGCTGACGGACATGTCGTCGGCCACCTCAGGTAACAGGCCCATGATGACGAACTCGGTCGTTCCGATGCCGAAGCTGGCGATCATCAGAGCGAACACGGCGAGGGGCATGACGGTTTCCTCCTCCTGGCTCGGGTTCCGCGGGGACGAGCGGCTGGACGGGACGCACGGAGTGATTCCTATGTATATACAATAATTTCATATGGGTTATATGTATATCAAAATTACGTCCGTGCAATAGATGTATAGAGGGGGTACGCTGGTGCAAAGCCCGCACGAGCAAGGAGCGGCCATGAGTCCGGCGACCTCCTCGTCCCCGTCCCCCCGCATCGAGCTACCCAGCCCCCTGGAGCACCGGTGGCAGGCACTGCGCCTGTTCGAGGCGCGCGTACGCGAGCGCCTGGAGGTCGCCCTGGAGCCGCACGACCTCACGTACTCGGAGTACGCTGCGCTGGCGGCGCTGCACTACTCCGACGACGGCGGCCATCTGCGCCAGCAGTTCCTGGCCGAGTCGATCCCGATCAACCAGAGTTCGTTGAGCAGGATGGTCGACCGGCTGGAGCGCAACGGGCTTACCGAGCGCTACCATTGCGCGGACGACCGCCGCGGGGTCTACACCCAGATCACCGAGCAGGGGCGGGCGAAAGTGGCCGAGGCGCGGGAGAGCTACCTGGCGGCGCTGCGGGAGGCCCTGGCCGAGGAGCCCGACGACGGGGTGCGTGCCGGGATCGTGGCGCTACTCAACGGATGACGGGCGCTGCGAGCGGGTGCCCGCGCCCCTGGAACGCCGTCCGCTCCCGCGTAAGCCCGGCTACGACAAGAGAGTTCCGCGTGTGGCGCCGGGGGACGCGGGTACCGACCGGGTCCCGGTCATCGTCGGCACGTGCTGCTCAACCGGGGCGCTGAGCGAATGGAGACAGCTACGGAACCGGACCTGACACGCTGAAGACCTCTCGTCCCTTGACGGTTTCCCCACGAGGAACACCACGTCTCCGCGCGGACCACGGCCCTCGCAGCCCCAGCGTTTCCGAAGCTTGCCCCCGTAATCTGCGATAGGCGCATCGGCGGACGCCCTCAGTGGTTATGAGGATGCCTTCGCGCGTCGGTGTGGCCCTGTATTTCGGTGCGTCCCCTGAGGGGTCTCTCCCGGCGGCCCCATACATGCGGCTGGGGACAGGGGGCAGTGAGGCCGTGAACTCCGTGCGGCCCTGCTCTCCACCCATCCGCGAACAGCTCCGGCATAACCGGGAACGGAGCACGTGGGTTCCTCTCACATACCCACGCTTCCCTGTGATTCACCCTTCGTTACGGCGAAGGAAGTCGATAACGGCGACCGAGTCGACATAGGCGTGCACGTTCACGATGGTGCCGTTCTCAAAGGTGCAGATCCAGGCGTAGATCTGATCGTAGGGAGCGCCGTCCATTCCGACGGAGGTGCTTTCCATCTCGGCTACGGTCACAGGGCTTCCGACGTGCAGGCGGTTGATCTGGAAGCGCAGACCGTTGCGCATCATAGGGCCGAGGCGGTTTATGACCTGGTTGATGAAAGATTGCTTGGATGTGTATTCCCCGGCGAGGGAATGATTGCCGTGCAGGGTCCAGCTCACGTTGTCGGCGACCCCCTCGAAAAACCGGGGGATCGTCTCCGGGGTTTCCAGGTTGGCGAACAGCGCTTGGCGTTTACCGATGAGCTCCTCGGTGGTGTTGCTGAGGCTGGGTGTCACGTCCATGATCCTTTGTTCCTTCCCTGTGCTGCT